>DATLBY010000414.1:0-26567 GCA_035526665.1 Bryobacteraceae bacterium | reverse complement strand
ACTTTGTTGCGCACATAAATCTCGGACGCCGGGTTATGTCCTACCAGCACCACGGCGAGGCCGGGGGGCCGGCGTAAACCCGCGATGCGCGGCTTCCATTCCGCCAGAATCTGGTCGCGGACCCACTTTCCATCGAGCACTCGAGACATTCCTTCGCAGAATACCAGTTAGACTGAAATCATGAGTGACTTAAAGATGCCGCAGCCGGATTCCCCGGAATCGGAACTGCCGCTTCCACCGGCCACATTCGAATTTTTCGTTCTCTCGATGAAGATGCAAGCCGAGATGCACCTGGGTTTGGTCCATTTCGGCGATGAGAAGGAGCGGCCCGAACCGGATTTCCGCGTGGCGCGCCACACCATTGATCTGCTCGCGATGTTCCAGGAGAAGACCCGTGGAAACCTCACGATAGACGAGCAGCGCCTCATCGAGAATTCGCTCACCGAGCTGCGCTTCCGTTTCGTACAGGTGATGGAGGCCACGAACAAGCAGCACGAGCCGAAGGACGAGCCCCGGATCATCATCCCGTAGATGCCGCCTGTCACAATCAAGGTTCTGGGGTCGGGCACCAGTGTCGGTGTGCCGACCATCGGCTGCGAATGCCGGACCTGCACCTCGACGGATCCGCGCGACAACCGGCTCAGGCCGTCGATACTGATCCAGTTTGACGGGCATAACGTGGTCATCGACACCACACCCGACTTCCGGCAGCAGGCGCTGCGCGCCCGCATTCCACGGATTGACGCGTTGCTATTCACCCATTCGCACGCCGACCACATCATGGGACTGGATGATGTGCGCCCCTTCAATTTCCGGCAGGGCGGCCATATTCCGATCTATGGCTCGGCCGCTACGATGGGCAATATCCAAAAGACCTTTCGTTACATCTTTGAAAACAAGAGTCCGGAAGGTGCCATTCCAAAACTGGACGTAAACGTGGTGGATCGCGATGTTTTCGAAGTGTTCGGCCTGAACTTCATGCCGATCCTCCTGCGGCATGGGCGCGGCGAGGTGCACGGCTTCCGCTTCGGCGGCGCCGCTTACCTTACCGACCACAGTGAAATTCCGGACGAATCGTTGATGCAGCTTCAGGGGCTGGATGTACTCTTCCTGGATGCGCTGCGCCACAAGCCTCATCCCACGCACTCGACGGTGGAGCGCTCGCTGGAGCACGTGAAGCAACTCGCGCCTCGGCGAGCGTTCTTCACGCATATCTCGCACGATCTGCACCATGCGCGCACCGAAAGCCAACTGCCCCCTCATGTCCGGCTCGCCTACGACGGTCTGGAGCTCACGGTCTAAATGACGGCAGTCACGATCGGGAATTTCGATGGCGTCCACATCGGTCATCGCCGCATATTCGAACGGGTGGTGGAGCTTGCCCGTGCGCACGACTGGACTCCCGCGGTTCTCACCTTTGACCCTCATCCCGCCAAAATAGTGGCGCCCACCCGTGCTCCGAAGCTTTTGAGCACTCTGGAACAGCGCTTCTCGCTGATGCGCGCGGCGGGAATTCAACAGATCGAGGTCATCCCATTCGATCGTACGTTCTCGGAATTGAGCCCCGAGGAGTTTGCCTGCAGGATTCTAATGGACAGGCTCGACGCGAAGGCAGTGCTCGTGGGCGAGAACTTCCGGTTCGGCAACAAACAATCAGGCGATATCCGGCTGCTTCGGGAACTGGGCGACAAATACGGGTTTCTGACGGAAATTATCTCGGGAATCAGGGCGCGGGGACGGGTTGTTTCCAGCAGCCAGGTGCGACAGTTAATTGAGCATGGCCAGGTGTCAATGGTCTGCCGGATGCTGGCCCGCCCCTATGAAATCACAGGCCAAGTGGTCACGGGGCATGGAATCGGTTCCAAGCAGACCGTTCCCACGCTAAACCTGAAGACGGCCGCCGAGGTGATTCCCGCGACCGGTGTTTACATCACGCGCACGCAGGATCCAGTGAGCGGACGAAGCTGGAATTCGATTACGAATGTAGGGTATCGTCCCACCTTTGGAGGGGATGAGCTTACCATTGAAACATTCCTGCTGGAACCGCTGGCGGGGGACCCTCCCGGACAGATCCAACTGTCTTTCCTGCGGCGGGTGCGCGAAGAGCGAAGATTCGACACCCCTGGTGCGTTGAAAACACAAATCCTTCAGGATGTGACGCGCGCCCAAACCTACTTCAGAAGAACCGGGCGTTTATAATAGGAACACCCCACCAAAAGGAGATTTAAATGAGTTTATCCGAAGGCAAACTGCGTCACATGAAGGCTTTGTCCAACGACAAGGGTGTCATCGCCGCGGCTGCCATGGATCAGCGCGGCAGCCTGCAAAAGTCTATCGCGAGCGCCAAAGGCATCGCAATGGATGCCGTCACTCCGGACATGTTGTCAGAGTTCAAAACCGTTGTTACACGTGTGCTCACCCCGCATGCCAGCGCTATTCTGTTGGACCCTGAGTTTGGCCTGCCGGCCGCGGCGGCGCGCTCGAAGAACGCCGGCCTGCTGCTGGCCTACGAGGCGACGGGTTATGACAACACGCAGCCCGGCCGTTTGCCTGATCTGCTTCCCCAGGTATCCGTGAAGCGCATCCAGGACTGGGGCGCCGATGCGGTAAAGATTCTGATCTACTACTCACCTTTCGACGACCCGAAGGTCAACGACATCAAGCATGCCTTCGTGGAACGCATTGGAGCGGAATGCGAATACTATGAGATGCCATTCTTCCTGGAGTTCGTAGGCTACGATCCGGCGGGTGGCGACGAGAAAGGCCTGGAATTCGCGCGCAAGAAGCCGGAGGTTGTGATCGGCTCCATGCAGGAATTCTCCAAGCCCCAGTACAACGTCGACATGTTGAAAGTAGAAGTACCCATCAATGCCGAGTACGTGGAAGGCAGTTCGGTTTACAAGGGGCAGAAAGCCTATTCGGCGCAGGAAGCCAAAGAGCTTTTCAAACGGGCTGCCTCGGTAGCGACCAAGCCTTTCATCTATCTGAGCGCCGGCGTCGGCAATGCGCAATTCGTAGAATCGTTGCGGATGGCCGAAGAGGCGGGCACCGACTACTCAGGCGTTCTCTGTGGACGCGCAACCTGGAAGGAAGGCATTCCGGTTTACGCGAAACAGGGCGCGAGCGCACTCGAAGATTGGCTCAGTGACCAGGGCGTGAAGAACATCCAGGCAGTAAACGCGGCTATCCAGGGGGCAAAGCCCTGGCATGCCAAGGCCGGTCTGCAGATGGCGCGCGCTTAATTTAGGTGGTTTAGAAAGGAAAAGGCCGGATGCTCTGGAGAGGGCACCCGGCCTTTTTTACGTGGACTCTACCAACGCTCTAAAACACGTTGGTGCTCAGGAAGCGAACCGTCACGATGGTGCTGTCGGATTGCCCGGCTGCGTTACGAACCGTCAGCCGGAACATGTAATCACCGAACAGACCGCCGATCTGGATCCGGGTCTGCGCCTGGCCCTGGTCCAGTACGGCCGAACCAGTGCTCAGCGGCTCCCAGATGTAGGTGAGAGCGCCGCCCGCGGGATTGGTCGACTGAGAGCCATCAATCGTCAGTTGACGATAGATGGTCTCCACTTGCGACGGACCGGAGATGATCGCCACCGGCGGAGGAGCCGGTGTGACTGTAACAGCCACCGTGCAGGTGGCGGAGGTGTTGTTCGCGCCTGCAGCGGTGATGGTGTAAGTGGTGTTAGCTAGGGGGGTAACCGTTACAGGACCTGCGACGGTGGCGCCCGAAACTCCCGGGATAGTAACAGCCGTAGCGTTCGTGGCTGTGTAGCTGATCACAATGGGATCGCCCGGCTTCGCCGCTGTGCTTGGCATCGCGGTACAGGCGGTAATTGCGACTGGGGTGCCAGCGGGTGGAGGCGGAGGCGTGGTGACCGTTACGGTCGTAGTTGCCGATACCTCTCCGAAGTTATTCTTCGCAGTCAAGGTGTAAGTGGTGGTCTGCGTCGGCTTCACATCGGATGTTCCAGTGTTACGGACGGTCCCTACCGTGGAAATCGAGACGCTGGTAGCGTTCTCGACGGACCAGGAAAGCGTAGAGGACTGGCCGGACTGGATGCTGGTGGGAGCTGCGGTAAAGCTAATGACCCGCGGCGCTGTACCCTGTGTCACCTGCAGCGTCAGACTGCAAGTCGCAGTATTCCGCGCATTGGTCGCTGACAGCGTATAGGTGGTGGTTTGGGTAGGATTCACCACACGGTTGCCGGAACCGGCAACTGTACCGATTCCGCTGATGGTGACGGTCTCGGCATTGGTGGTCGCGTAGTTAATGGTGGCGCTTTCACCCGCGATGATATTCATGGGCGAAATAGCACAGGTGGAGAAGGCGGCCGGTGGCAACTCTTCCACCGTAACGGTGGTGCTGGCAGTGGCGGAACTGACGCCGTTGCGAGCCGTCAACACGTACTGTGTGGTGGTAGTCGGCGAAACCTGACGGCTGCCGTTCTTGGCATCTACGTTGCCTAGCGGGGTAATGGTTACCGTATCCGCATTCAGCACCTGCCAGTCGATGGTCGAGGACTGCCCGGCTCGGATATTGGTCGGGCTGGCCTGGAAGCGGAGGATCTCAACCTGCTGCTGCTGGGTTGTAGTGACGGTCGTGCGCGCGATACCCTGTGCGCCCTTATCGTCCTTCACCGTCACGCGGAAGCTATAGCTCTGTCCCGCGGCTGCGGTGAAAGATGCCCGAGCCTGATTCTGGCCCGAGATGGAGACAGCCGGTCCGGCAATCTGCGACCACTGGAAGGTAATCGGATCGCCGTCCGGATCAAAGGACCCCGAGGCATCCAGGTTAACCGTACCCGCAGCCAAACCCGACTGGTCCGGGCCGGCGTCGGCCACCGGCGCATCGTTGCCGCCCGTGCGAACCCGGCGCGTCAACATCTCGTAGCGGACGCGCGGAATATCGGCGGGAACCGCGTGTTGCACACCGTTGTAGCCTTCCAGGTAATCCTTCGGACGCATGAAGTTGCCAAATTGCAGTCCGGCAACCACGCGGCCGTTGTTGTTCCGGCCCACCAGCGATTCGTTCATTCCGCCTTCCAAAGTGAATGCGAAACGATCGCTGATCGGAGCTACGAAGCGCACCGTGCCACCAGGACGATCCGCGTTGCCGCGGCTCTTCAGGTAGCCCAGATTGGCTTCCATGTAGACGTTGCCCATCAGACCAACGGTAGTGCTGACGCCCACCTGGTCGATGGTCCGCAGGTACAATTCATCGAAGATATTGCGCGTAATAGCGACGCGATTAAGAACGGCGTCGTTCAGGAAGCCCTTAGCTCCAAACACGCCGAATCGCCCCCGGCTGAACAGGTAGTCCAACGTCATGGACGCCTGGCCCAGGGTTCCGCCGCTCTGCATCCCGCGGGCGCTCACGTGCTTGAAGCTCGCGAACATGCCGGCTTGCGCGCGCGGCAGGAAACGATTCACTAACCCGAAGTCCGCCTGTCCTTCCTGGCGATCCCGGAAATACATATATTCACCCTGCATCTGCACGGCGAACTGTTCCTTGAAAGGCATGAAGAACCGGCCACGGCCAGTGAAGGTGAGGTCGCGATTCTGATCCAGCCCCGCATTCACACCCAACAGGGAGAACCGCGGCATACGAGCCTTTTCGATCTGCTCGGCTGTGCGGGTGTCTACGATCGTGGCGGTCTGTTCGGGCGTGAGCGGCTTGGGCAGCCCCTTTACATAGGCGTCGAGTTCGGCCTGCTTGCCGCGCAGATCGCCCACTTCCTTCCGCAGTGCATCGTTCTCGCCCGACATCTTTTTAAGCATGTCGGCAATTTCGTCCAGACGGTCGAGACGCTTCAAAATGTCGTCGCAACACTTCTTCTGCATGTCGGCCAGTTTGTCCAACGTCATGGCATTGATCGCATCCACGATCGTGCCGTCGCTGATTACCTTGCCGCTACCATCGGTTAAGGTCATCATGACGCGCCGGTTCATAAACCGGCCTTCCTTGGACGAGTTCTCGACTTTCGGCGAGCGCTTGCCGAGCGAAGCAGTGGAAATCTGCCCATCGCCCGCTCCATACTTCACCAGGAACGCTTTCACCGTATCCGCGCGTCGCTGCGCCAGCTTGTCGTTGTAGCGATTAGAGCCCACGCGGTCGGCGTGGCCTTCCACCTTTACCTTGTAATCGGAATGTTTTTGCAATAATTCCGACAGCCGGAGGAGGCTTGGATAGCCGTCCGTTAATACTGAAGAATTGAACTCGAAATTAATCTCTTCCCAGTCGTTCTTAGACGCTGTGGTGTTCAGACCCTGTGCAAATGCAGTAGATCCGAGCATTGAAAAGAGAAATAATAACGAGGCGTACCGCTGAAACCTCATAGATTCCCCCTGTGAATTCGTTCTTTCATTGTTTACGTCGCCCCTTAAAGCTGTGTAGGACCCGTTAGTTGATCATACACTAAATCCTTCATAAGACTCCTAGTTTACCGTTTTGTTTCATGCTAAGATTAGTCCTCGTCTGGCGGACGGGCGATCGCTCGCGAAAGCGGGAGGAAAGTCCGGTCTCCACAGGGCAGCATGCCGGCTAACGGCCGGGGGCGCCGCTTTAAGGCTGTGCTACGGCAAGTGCCACAGAAAATATACCGCCCTGTTAGTAAGTTAAATTACGATCAGGGTAAGGGTGAAATGGTGCGGTAAGAGCGCACCGCGGCCGGAGTAATCCGGCTGGCAGGGTAAACCCCATGCGGAGCAAGACCAAATAGGGGAGGAGGAGCGGCCCGCTCCGCTACCACTCCCGGGTAGGTTGCTAGAGCCTGTCAGTAATGGCTGGCCCAGAAGAATGATCGCTGCCTCGCAAGAGGAACAGAAACCGGCTTACAGTCCGCCAGACGAGATCACTCCCGGTCCGGTACACTTCGACGAACGGCACAAGGCCTGGATCTTGAGCCGCTACGCTGATGTAGCCGCGGCTCTTCGTGAACCTCTGCTATCCACCGGAAGTGTTCCGGTGCTGCCGCTAATAGTTCCCCTCACCGATCGGCGGAGCCAACTGGAGACCTTCACGCTCCCGATTCTGGCTTGCTTGAAGCGGGACGTTCCCGTTGATCTTGTGGCAGAGTTTGCCAATCCATGGTCCAGGGCAGCGGCAATGGCAGTTGTGCAGGCGCCGGCTAACGGGGAAATCCGCCTGATCCAACTGGCGCGCGCCATCTTCTGTGCGGCGGCAGACCCCTTTGATCCCGATTCGCGGGCGGCCGGGCAAGTTGCCACGTCGGAACTGGCGCGCCTGCTGCCGGTCCACCAGGTGCAAGCTTTCGTCGCGATGTCCCAATCATTGCCATGCCTGCTCGCCAATTCCTGGCTCGCGCTGCTGCATCATCCAGAGGAGATGCGGCGTTTACAAACTCAGCCGCAACTCATGCCGAATGCCGTGGAGGAGCTGCTGCGATATGCGGGCCCGGCGGCGGCGCAGTTTCGCCGAGCTCGCGGCGATGTGGAAATTAGCGGAAGCCGCATCGCGGCGGGAGAGGTAGTGCTTTTGAATCTCGCGGCCGCCAATCGCGACCCGGCGGAATTCCCGGAGCCGGACCGCCTCCGACTGCAGCGGAATCCGATCCGCCACCTCGCGTTTGGAGCCGGGGCGCACGCCTGCCCCGGAGCGGGGCTCATCCGCATGGCCGCCGCGGTTGCGACGGACCTGTTTCTCCGGCATTTTCCCGCCGCTCAGCTGATCGAAAGCGTGCCGCACCAGCGATTCGCGATCCGTTCCCTGAGGTCGCTGAAAGTTCTGCCGGGCGCCCCAACTTAGTAATACAGCTTCAGACCGAATTGCAATAAGCGGGGAGGCCCAGCCGCCGACACCGTGCCATAGTCGCGCGAACTGGCGGTGGTGTTTGGGCTGCGGAAGCTGGTATGGTTCAACACATTGAAGGCCTCAGCGCGAAACTGCAGGCTCATCGATTCTCTCAAAGCGAAGTTTTTGAACATCGAAAGATCCCAATTCAATCGCCCCGGCCCGCGCAGGCTGAAGGGCGAAGCACTGCCGAGACGATCGGCAGGCGGCGCGATGTAGGTCTTCCCCGGGGTCGGATCGAAGAAAAAGTTTCCGGCGACCAGCTGGTTGTTGCCCGCGTTGAACGTCTGGAATACGCGCGGATCGAAATATTCAGGCGGTCCCACGACGTCGGGCCGGCGGTTGCCCGTGGGCGTGCTGATCAGAGGCGTCAGCCACGGCCCAGACTGCATCTGCAGGAGGCCGGATATATCCCAGCCGCCGGCGACATAGCCCAGGACGCTCCTACGATTGCGGAAAAATGGCAGACGGTACACGTTTGATGCCACCAACACATGGTTTCTATCGAAGGAGGCGTGCGAGCGTTCGCGCCGGTAATCGAGGTTCGATTCGGGCTCGGTGCCATCAGCCGTCGAGTCGGTAAGGACTTTCGACCAGGTGTAGGCGATGCTGTAAGTCAGACTTGACCGGTAGCGCCGCGTCAGCCCTGCCTGGAGCGCGTGATAATTGGAAGTCGCGCCCGACTCATACAGACGGATGTTCGTGTACCCCTGATAGGGACGCAGCGCATTGATATTCAACGTGCGATTCGCGTTCTGCACCGCCGGAGTGACCTGGTTGAGGTCGGGACGCCGGAGCAGATGCCGGCCTTGCGTGGACACGTAGTTCACGTCGAGATTGGAATTAAAGATTTTTCTGGTGATTCCAAAATTCCATGTGTAGGTGGTTGGTGCGGTAATCCCAGGTCTCAGGCTGGTGACCGAAACCGGAAATTGCGCAGATGCCTTTCCGGATGAAGGGTCATCGAGCTTTCCGTCAAAGAGCGTCACCGTGTTGGTGAAAGGCGGATTACCGCCGGCTTCCACCGAGCGGCCGGTCGCCAGGCGGTCATAGTAAATGGCGGCGCCGCTACGTATGACGGTATTCCCGTTTTTATCCAGACGGTAGGCAAACCCGGCGCGGGGCGAAAATTTGTTCTGGCCTCCGTAAAGGCTGCGTGGCAGATTGTGAAACAGCTGAGTCTGGCTGACGGCGTTGGGTGGAACCCGGCCCGGGTCGGGAAATCCGGAGCCTCCGATGACGAGACCGTTGTAAGGCGCCCCAGTTCCCGGCGCCAGTTGCCCGGCATTCGATCCCGTTGCGATCACCTGCTGGGCACGGGCTGGATCGAAGAACTCCGGAACGAAGGTGGTCAGGTTGTCGTAGGCCGACCACGGGGCTCCAAAGAACTGCTGGCGAACTCCGAGGTTGAGCGTCAAGCGATCCGACACCCGCCAGTCGTCGTGGAAGTACGTTTCCAGTTGATTGAAACGGACGTAAGTAAAATTGTCGTTCGATCCTTCCGTGTACTGGCGGAAGTTGCCCAGCAGTGTATCCAGAAGCGCGTTGCCGGTGCTGATGGAATTCCCCGACGCGTTGAAAGTGAACTGGCCGGGCAAGGGTCCGGTGATCCGCTCATTTTTGATATTCCGGATGAAGATGCCGCCGAACTTTACAGTATGTTTGCCGCGGAACCAGGAATAGGAGTCGCGCAGGGAGATATCGTAGACCGGGGACTTACTATTGATCCTGGCGCCGGAAATCGTCGTGTAGCCGGAGATAGCAATGGAAGGAATACCGTAATCGTCCATCTCATGTCCAAACAGCTCCTGAATCTTCAGACCATAGGTGGATGGCAGCCGGTAGCTGTCGTTGGGCAGGCGTTCCAGGTATAGATACGTGGATGTCAACGAGAGATCGTTCACTCGCGCGCCCGATACCCAGGACCAGGTGAACTGGTCGTTGGGAGCGCGGTTGCGGCGCGTGGCGCTGAAGCTTGGAATATTGCCGGTCTCGTAAGGCGTGTACAGCGAACCCGTATCGTACAGGTGCCGGAAGGTAAAGCGGTGCTTCGGAGCAGGCACGTAGTCGATGCGCAGAATGTCCTCCCGCCGCGTGTCGCGGTTGGAGAGCTGAAAGATCGTGTTATTGGCAATGGGAGCGTCGGAATATAAGGACGTGAGTCCTTCCATTACATCAAAGATCTTCATCACCGCGAGCCCGTTGGCGGTCATATACTGGCGAGGCAGAATGTTGCGGCCCGTGGGATTGGCCGCGCTGGCGCGCGATGGATCCATAATCGGTTCGCCACGCAAGGCCTCTTGGGGAAAATTCGAAGGATAGACCAGCGTGGCGTTGGTGGTGATGATGCCGGACCGCTCGGCACGCGTGGGCATGGTAGCGAGTTTGGTCTGCCCGTCAACCCGCCGTTTGTACTCCTGGCCGGCGAAAAAAAATACAGTCTTCTTTGCGGCGGACGAGACCCCTGGGAACGGCGCCCAGCCACCAAAGTTCCAGCCGAAGTTGTTGAGTCGGAGCGTATCCACCGTGGGCGAGAAAAAACTGCGAGCGTTCAACTTGTCGTTACGGAAGAACTCGAACAGAGTCCCGTGATAATGGTTGCCGCCGCCGCGCGTCGTGAAGTTCATCTGAGCACCGCTGAAGCGGCCATACTCAGCTGAATAGCCGGAGGTGGCCACTTTCACCTCGCTGACGAAGTCGACGCCGACATTGTTCGTCATGGATGTGATGTTGCCGCTGTCCTGATTGGAGCCGCCGTCCACCGTCGCGCTCATTTGCGTTGCGCGCATCCCGTTGACGTTGAAATCGCCGAAACTGCCGAAGCCGATTCCGCCGCGATCGAACTCGTCGGTGGTGGCCACGACGCCGGGGAGCACCATCAACAACTGCGAAACGTTGCGCCCATTCAGCGCGATATCGCGAAGCTGGGAACCATCGATGAGCTGCCCGACCGTGCCGGAGGAGGTGTCGATCGTCTCCCCTTCGGCAACCACGTCGATGCGTTCGCTCGTGTTACCCAGGACCAAAGGCAGATCGACCAGCACCCGGCTGCCGGCCGTGAGTACAATTTTCGACTTTTCATAACGCTTAAATCCCGGCATCTCCACCGATACCCGGTAGGCGCCCGGCCGGAGTCCGGAGACCACATAGAGTCCTTCCAGGGAGCTTTGCGCCTTCCGCTGGATTCCCGTGTCTTCCGAAACTATGTTTACCGGAGCCCCTGGCACGGAAGCGCCATTTGGGTCGAGGACGGCGCCGTAAACCTCGCCGTTAACGGCCTGGCCTAGGGAAGCGGACGCGGTGGCGAGCAGGACCAGCAGAAGCTTTTTCATAGAACACCCGAAGTGATCGAAGTTTATTAGAAGTAGCCGCGCTGAGTCAATTGAGCATGCCGCAATCCATCTGAATCGATGGCATTAGGATGGCAATTTCCGCTGGACCGGATAGTCCGCCGACTCTGTCCGGCAATCCCGCAAGTACTCTTCCATTCTGGTAACGACCTCTTTGTGAAGGCCGGCTACATCTTTCGACTCTGCAATGTCGGTCTGCAGATCGTACAGTTCCAGCGGACGGGTGAGCCCGTGGCGCACGCCCTTCCATCGCCCCATCCGGACGGCCTGGTGAAATCCACGCTCCTCGTACGACTCCCAGTACATCGGCCGCTCCGCCTTCTGGGGTCTGCCCGTCAAAGCGGGGGCGACCGAAACGCCATCGATGTTCCGAGGCAAGCCCCGGCAGCCGGCCAGGTCGGCCAACGTGGGCAAGACGTCGCAAAACGACCATGGATAATTGCTGACGGCGCCCGCCCGGATGTGGCCGGGCCAGCGGACGATCATCGGCACTCGGATGCCCCCTTCGTAGATCGAACCTTTCTTCGCGCGCAGCGGCCCGTTCGTGTGGAACGGCTGGAACTCAAAAATTCCGCCGTTGTCGCTGGTGAAGAACACCACCGTGTTTTCATCCAATCCGGTCTCTTTGAGCTTGGCCATGATTTGGCCGACGTACGCGTCCATCCTGGAAACCATCGCGGCATAATTTTTAGCCTCGTCCGGCCATGATTCATTCGCATAGGAGCCCAGGCTGGGCGTTTCAAACCGGGCGTGTGGCACAGTGGGTGTGAAGTATAGGTAGAAGGGCTCATACCTGTGCCGTTCGATAAAGTACAGCGCTTCCCGGGCGAAAAGGTCCGATGCGTACTCGCGGCGGCCGCCTCCCAGATTTCCTTTCAGCGTTTCCTTGCCTTTGTTGCGCCAGAGATATTCCGGGAAGTGACCGTGCGCATGTTGTTGATTGAGGAACCCGAACCATTCGTCAAAACCATGATCGTTCGGCAGACCGGGCGTGCCCGGCTCGCCGAGTCCCCATTTGCCGAAGATGGCTGTGGCATAGCCGCGCTTGTCATCGAAGGCGTCCCGCCATTCAGGACCTTTCAGGATTTCAGCCACGGTAACGTCATCGGCGGTCAACGAAACGCGCCGTCCGGTGCGGAGAGACTCATTCGAGCGGACGGTTGTGTGGCCGGTATGCTGTCCGGTCATCAATACGCTTCGAGAAGGCGCGCACACGGTGGCTCCAGCGTAAGCGTCCGTGAATCGCATGCCCTCGGCGGCAAGCCGATCTATGTTCGGAGTATGGATCAATTTTTGGCCATAGCAGCCGAGATCGTAAACGCCGAGGTCGTCCGCCATGATGAAAATGAAATTCGGCTGAGCAGCGCGCTCCGGCCGGTGTTGACCCCGCGCACGCGAAGACAACGACATCGTTGTAAGCCCAAGAAACTCACGTCGCTTCAATCCAGCATCTCCTTCCAAAATTGCTCTTCAGTCATTCGCCACGGTGGGCACCTATCAGCGCCGCAAATGCAGACCACTCAGAATCTTCCGCGCGACCGTTTCCTCCGGCAAAGCGCTCGTGTAGGGCCGCCTCATGGAATCGCGGGGTTGGATGGCAACTGCCGGCCGAGGCGCGATGATGCGGGAAAGCTCTGCCAGATCATAGTATGCCAGCGCGGAGGGCACAAAGCTGGCGAGCGGCTCATGGGAAACAGGGCGCTCGAGGACGTCCTGGTACGAGTTCAGGGTCAGATAGGTGGCCACGCCTGAGATAGAGTTATCGACGGCCGCCGCATGGAGAACGACTAGTCCGCCGGCCTCCAAACCGATCGCATAAATCTTTTTATATTGCCCCTGCATGAGGCGCACCGCCGCAAGCAGGTCATGTACCCTCATGCCCAGAATCGGCCGCCCTAATTCAATGCCGTGAACCGCGAAGAATTCTTCTCCGGGCGCCTTTACGAACTGGCTAGCGGCTTTCGGAGCGGTCTCGCCCCAGCCCCGCAGGTCCACGCCGAGTACCGGGTATCCCGCTTCCATCAGATGACGGCTTAGATTCCTGGCAGCTGGAGAGTTGCGGCCCTGTTCGGCGGCAAGAATCAGCAAAATCTCTGTATGTTTTGGCCCCGAAAGCGTTGCGGGCAGCTCTACTCCGGATTCGGATTCGATTCGAAAGCCGGTTGGTCCGTCGTTCAACCTCCGGGATTCCACGCGCATAGCCGGCAATGCCAACAACCGCAGCACATCCTGCCGCTGGACGCCTTTTCGCGACGACTGCAGCTGCCGGCTGTAGTCCCGATTCAGATCAAAAATACTGCGGGCGCCGGCTATCTCCATGGAGCGGCCATTCGGGGTGCACCACAGGTCAGCCGGTGTCTCGATTTGACAGTCCCTTTCCCGCGTATCGCCCGACTCGCCAGCCAGGTGCTTCAGCATCCAGGCGCAACAGGCCTCGCGCAGCTCCTGGTTCATTTTGTGCTCGTCGTTTGTTTCCGTTTTGCCGAGCCGGTCCGGCACGCCAGCGATGGCAAAGGCCTGTTTCGCTTCCTCGTAGGTTCTGCGAGCTCCGTCAAGTGGCACGAAGTCCCGCTGGGCGGCGCCGATGAGAAATGCCCGCGGCGCCACGGAGGCGATCAGTTCAGGATGATCGATGCCCTGCTCGTATATTCTCGGTATCACCTGCTCCGGATCGCCGGGAAGAAAGGCCCGGAACTTGTGATAGAAGCTTGTCACCGCGCAGCAGGACATCACAGCCTGCAGCCGGTCCTCCAGCGCCGCGGTCAGCAGCGTCATCATGCCGCCGCCGGAGTGCCCGACCATTCCCAGGTGCGCCTTGTCCACGTCGGGCCGCGTTTCCAAATAGTCCAGGGCGCGGATCGCATCCCAGATCCGGTAGTGAGCCAGCGTCCGGCCTAAAAGAAAGCACGGGCGGCCGGCAATGGCATGTTCACTGGTGGCGGATGCGTCCGGGTTTTTGTCCCACACCTCCTGGTACATGCGGCGCTCGCTCTGGCCCAGCGGGTCGAAGGTAAGAACAACGAAGCCTTTCCTTGCCAGACCGATGGAGGTGCGCTGGTAGTCGGCAGCAGCCTTGCCTTCCACGTAATGTCCGCAGGATTGAATGACCGCGGGACGCCGCATCCCGGCGGACTTGGGACGGTATATGCTGGCGGTCACATAAAACCGCGGGCGGCTCTCGAAGAGGATCTTCTCAATTACATAATCGGAACGCTCCAGAACTCCGGTCTGCTTCGCATTGAGGGGAGTACGCTCCGGGAAGCCGCCGATGTCTGCGAGCAGGTTTCCGCGCACCCGCGTCCGCAAAGCCGTGAGTTCCGCCACCGTTCCGAGCGACGCAAGCTTTCGCCGGCGCTGCTCATCCGCCGCGCTTAGTCTCCGGACAAAGTAGTCCCACAATACGTCTCCAGCCGGAGTGGCGCCGCCGTTTGCCTGGTATGCCAGAGGCGCAAACGCCAGCAATTCCCTTCTCGTTAGATCCATTCACCCCGCCTTCCCGACTTTGGAATTTTGCCGCGAAATGCAATTTCGCTTCCCGCGCCGCGCGTACGGCTCAAAACATGAACTTCAAGGCAAGCTGTAATATGCGCGGATCGCTTGCCGAGGTAATCTTTCCGAGACTCGCAGACCCAAGCGTACTTCCAGGATTGGAGAAGTTTACATTATTAAATACGTTGAAGAACTCCGCGCGGAATTGCACATTCGACTTTTCGGTGATGTGAATGTCTTTCGTCAGGCCCAGGTCTGTATCGAAGAAGCGTGGACCCACCAGGATATTCCTCCCGGAGTTGCCGAACGTGCCGATGGCATTAGGCACGAAAAGTGATGTATCGAAAAAACGCTGAATTTGCTGCGCGTGTGACTGTCCGCTCAGCTTCGCCTGTTGCAAGCCGCTGCCAATGAAATCGGCCCGGTCGCTACCGACTCCGCTAAAGGCGTTATCCCGGCCGCTGCCGACGCTGAACGGGAAACCGCCGCGCCACGTGGTTAATGACGTAAGCCCCCAGCCTTGGAACACACCGCCGGCGATCCCTCGAAGTCCCGGCGCTGGAATCATCCACACAGTCGTGAGATGGAAGATGTGCGGAACGTGCTCATTCGCCAATCCATGGTCGAAGTTACGGTTGTAGGGGTTGGTACTGGCGAGGTTATCGATTTTCTTCGACCACGCGTAATTTGCCAGCAGCGAAAGCCCGCTGCTGAATCGCTTCTCGACGTTCAACTGGAGCGAGTGATAATGCGAGTTGAAGTCGGTTCGCACTCCGCTCACTGTGCTGATGCCCTGAACCCGCCGGCGCGCCTGCGTATTCCCCACGGTTGATGCCCCGGGAATGTAGATGGCCGGGTTCAATTCCGTTGATCCATACAGGTGGTACCCGCCGTTGCCGAGATAAGACGCACTGAGCAACCAGCTGGCGCCTAGTTGCCGCTCCAGAGTCAAGTTCCAGGTCCCGAGTGTACCCAGCCGGGTTTCCTTGCCGAAGCTTTTGTTAACCTGTGTCGGCAGGGTGAACTGAGCCTCCGGTCCTTGTACGGAACCTGCCCCATATTGCGCCGGAAAAGGATTGACAATGCCTGCGCTGCCGTATGGATCCTCAAAAGAGACGCGAGTCAGCAGAAAGCGTGGGTTGAACGGGGCCGTCGCCGCAGTACCGTTGTAGGTCAGAGAAGCTGGAATCGAGTAATAGACGCCCGCGCCGCCGCGGATCGACATCTTCGGGCTGATACGGTAGGCGAAGCCAAGGCGCGGTGCGACGTTGGCGAGCGTGGCATCCTGTCCCGATCCCGCGGGGCACCCGGGATCTCCGCCAAAGACCAGCCCCGCCGGCGCGTTCGGATAGCGAGAGGACTTTTGCCCTGGCAGGAAGCAGGGAATCCGGTTCTTAATCTCGCTGTAAGGCCAATACGGATCCCAGCGAACACCCAGATTCAACATCAGCCGCTGCGTGACCCGCCAGTTGTCCTGCACGAAGAGGCTGTAGGTGGTGCCCCGCAGGTTCTGATATTGGCCCGCACCCTGATTGAACTGTGTGGCCGCACCGAGCAGAAAATCCACCAGGTTAGACCCGGAGAGCTGATTTGAGAACGTGAAAACGCCCGACTGAGTGTTGGTGTTTTTAATATCCTGGAGCAGTCGAGCCACTTCGCCTCCCACGATGAGTTCGTGCGAACCCCGCACCACCGTCACTCCCTCCCGGATCCGCCAGTCGCCCCGGTTGAAGTCGCCAAAATGCGTGCTTCCGGCATTGAAAAACCCAGAAACGTTCAACCCTTCAATCGCCGGTGGAATGCCGGTCGCCCCTCCGGCGATTTTCACTCCCGCAGCCGGAAACGTGATGGCGTCAGCACTGTCTGGGATGCCGGAACGGGAACCACCCACCTGCGAATTCCACCCAAACCACGTGTTGAACAACACCGTCGGAGAGGCCGTAAGAACGTGATCCAGGGCCAGCGTTTGCACGCGTACCTCGTTGCCTCCACTGTCCATGGCTAGCAGGTTTTTCTTCACTCCCTCGAAGTCCGGCTTCTGCGTAAATTTTGTATAGAAATAGCGTCCGCTCACACGGTTCATTTTGCGCATCCAGTCAATCTTGCCCATCAACTGGTCATCCCTCTGGGCCGCCGACGGACCCTGGTAGGTCAATTCCTGTCCTGGACCGTTGGGTAGTGGAATCCTGTTGAGGAAGTACTTCGCAGGGCCGCTAAACAGGCTCAGCGGGATCCGATTGCCGGGAAAAGGAGTCCCCGTATTCGGATCCATCAGTTGTTTCGAAGTTCCCGGGAACTCGCCGCTGCGCTCGGCCGCGGTGGGCACAAATGCGATTCTTCCCGCCGGAGCCGAGCGGATTCGTGTGCCCTGGTACGTGCCGAAAAAAAACAACTCATCCTTCTTAATTGGGCCTCCGGCCGTGGCGCCGAACTGGTTGCGCTTCAGCGTGTCCTGCGTCGGCGCAAAAAAGTTCCGTGCATTCATGGCCCCGTTTCGGAGAAACTCGAAGGCGCTTCCATGAAGCACATTGGTCCCTGATTTGGTTATGATATTGACCGTGGCTGCTGCACCCCCGTACTCGGCTGACATGCTGCTGGATTGGAGATTGAATTCCTGAATCGCGTCCGGGTTGGGAAACGGCAGGTTCATGTTCACATAGGTGTCGTTATGCCCCGCCCCGTCCATTTGGTAATTCACGTTCTTGGAGCCGCCGCCGCTCACCGCCGCCATTTGCTCGCCTGGGTATAACCCGCCCTGGCCCGACTCACGAACACCCGGAACCGCGCTTGCGTCCACCGTGCCCGCCGCGATGAAGACCAGCGACTGCGCCGTCCGCCCGTTCAGTGGCAAGCTGGTCACCTGTCTCTCGCTAACTAGTTGACTGATGGTCGCCATTTGGGTGTTGAGCATCGCCGCGTCCGCCGTTATGGTGATCGCCTGCGTGCCGGATCCCACCTGCAGCGTGGCCGTTTGGCTGGCTGCCTGGTTCACCGTCAACTGAATGCCTTCCTGAACATATGTGGAGAATCCGGTCTTCTCAATGGTCAGCCGGTAGTTGCCGACCGGCAATCCTGGAAATATGAAGCTTCCGTCGTCAGCAGAGGTCCCCGTTTTAGTGAAGCCCGTATCCTTGTTAAGAATCGTCACCGTGCTCTGCGGCACCGCAGCGCCGCTTGCATCCAGCACGGTTCCCCCTAGACTTGCCGTAGTGAACTGCGCCCCAAGCGATGCAGTCCATAAGAGAACAGCGGACGATAATGCAACAAATGAGGATAGAAAGGACATCTGAACGTTACTCCTCAGGCGGAAAGATTGCTTCAGTATAGGTTTGAAAGCCGGAGTGGTCAAGACGAACGAGACAAGTTGCTGGACGCGTTCTTGTGCAGGAGAAAATTTTTTTTATTCCTGATCCCAGGTGATTGACGTTCGTGGGATCGAGAAAAAAGCCCTCAGGATGGCGGCAGGCCGACCCAGGATTCGAAGTTGGTTCTGAAGAGGCGGCGGATCTCGCGTTGGATATCCGCTTTGCTAACCGGCCGGCCGTCTTCCGCCAGCAGCGTGAAGGTGTTTGTCAGAATCGGAGCCAGCGTGCGCCGCGTATTCCGCCATTTGTAAATGACCTGCTCCAACACCCGTGCGTCGGAATGCTGCGGAATGAAGCTCGTTCCCAGCATCTCCAGCCGCTCGCGCGTCATCTCTTCCACCACGGAAGGATTGTTCAGGAACCACCAGCAGCCGAACGGCAGCATGTTGGCGAACTTGCGCCCGTAGACGCACAGCTCATGCTGATTTTCGCGGCTGAGGACGCTCACCAGAAAGCGGTTCTGTGGAGACTCGGCGCAAATATGCTCGAGGGCGCGCAGGTCCGCCTTCCCTACTCCGTCTCCGGCCAGCAACAGTGCGGGGTTCACCTGGTAGCGCACACCGATCATCAGTGATAACGGCAGATTGTGTTCGCGGCATACCGGCAGCACGGCATCGCGCAGCAGCCGTCCGCGCACGCTGTCCTCCGGATATTGAAAAGTGTCGGGCAGCGAGACCGCCATGTAGACCGGCTTCATCCGGCGGCGCCAGTTATCCAGGAAGCGGCGTACCTCGGCGGCGGAATTGCCGGCCGCGTTTTCATCCACCGCATAGCCTTGCGCCGCTAGAATTTGCCAGTGACCCGCCCATTTGTTCAAGATGCGATCCAGACGCAACACCGCGTGAAACTGCGGGTCCGCCTCGATTCCCTGCTCCCACAGCGGCGCTTCGGCGGGATCCAGTGGATCGTTTGTCATGACTACTTCGCTGATACCCGCCAACTCGAAGACGCGGCGTATGTGGGAACGTATTTCCTGGTTAGCGAAAAAATCGCGCGCTACTTTCAGGTCGTCGCTGACGGTCGGGAGTCCAAAGGCGTTCAAAACGGCGACAACGCCGCGGGTTGCTTCGGAAACGGGCACGTTCTGAACGAAGAGAGTTCGCCAGATCAGGTCAGCCTTGGCTGCGCGCGACAGCGCGAAATACTCCGCCGGGGTCACCTGAGACGAGCGGAAGAGCTCGGCCTCCAGGTAGTGGTACGTCACCAGTTCGTCGATGCCCCAAAGACCCAGCGAGCCGAGAGACGGCATGAACAGATGCGTGTGCACATCGACGAACTGGGTGTCGCGGAGCGCCTCGGCAACCGCCTGGGAAATCTGGGTATCGCTGCGAAAGTCGTTTTCGGGCATTTAGATAGGACGGCCTTTCCATTTTACTGTGCGGTCATGTACTGCCGCGAGCATCGCCGTCAGGGCAATGGCCGGAACTATATAAAAGGCCAGCGGCGACAAGATCAGGCCCAAGACGCTGGTGTACCAGGGAAGGAGCAGCAGGATAGGCAGAATTGCGAAGAGCGCGGCCGCGAACCACATCTGCTGCGATAGCAGAACCGCAAGTACCGGCAAATATGACGTCAAAACGAGACATGCGAGTGTGACCTTCAGGCCGCAGCGGGGATTGACCGATGCAAATCCCACACTGTTTTTCTCGAAATTGAGCCGTAGGCCGTTGAAGCCTTCATAGCGTCGTACCGCGCCAAGGTGTTCGCCACGCACCACCTGGACTTTCATCCGGTGACGTTTGGCCAGGGAGGCAAGCTTGAGATCTTCCACGATGCTACGCGCCACCATTCCATGGCCCCCCATGAATTCGTAGGGACCTCGACGCACTAAAATGCATTGACCATTTGCCAGCGCATCCAGGGAGGCCGGAGAGTTTACTTTTTTTGCATTGACGCCGGTAAAGAAAAGGCAGGAAAAGTACGGCATCACGATCTTGTCCCACAGCGTGGAACAGCGCTGCTGCAGATAAACCGTGAGCATTACGAGCCCTTCGTCCCTGGCAGTCGCGAGCAGCGAAGGAAGGAACTGCGGACTAAACGAAGTATCGGCGTCCACAAACAACAGCCATTCCGTTGTGGCAAGTTGGGCTCCTGCCTGGCAGGCCGCCGGTTTGCCCGGCAGTCCCTTTTTAAGCGGAGGCGCCGGGACCACCTCGGCTCCAGCGGATCGCGCGATCTCGGCCGTCTTATCCTGCGAGCCGTCGTCCACAACAATGACCCGGACATCCGGAAATGATCTCACTGCGGCCGCGATATTCTGTTCTTCATTGCGCGCAGGAATGATGACTGTAAGATCAAAGGGCGGGTCGAATACCGTCATGCGGAGTTGGGGCAGGGATCTATATTGCAAAAGGGATGTGAGTAGGACGAGGCAAATGGCCGCAGCCGCCAGGACCGCAATCCAAAAGAGCACTATAGGAGTTTACCGCTAAACTTCCGGGTTTCCAGAAGTACGACGGCCGGGATCAAGACACAGCAATGGAGAAGTCGGCACGTGGATAAGTGCCAGAGACACTGGCCGACGCCGAGTTGGCCTTCTTTCCGAGAAAGGAGCCGCTCCAATGACGCCAAGCCATACCAACTACGCGGGTTAGCTCATGATTGTCGAAGGGTTTCAGCAACACGTCGTAACCGCCTAAATTGAGAACTTCAGCCCATAAGCCTTCGTCGGCGTGCCGTGACATCACCAGAATCATCGGCGGGTGCTGCAGGGAGGCGGTTTGCTGCAGGACGTCCTTCCAGCTTCCATCAGGCAGGTCGCGTTCGCAAATGAGGATGGAACACGCGTTTTGGGTCAGGTGTTTAGCCGCTTGTTTGGCCCCGTCGCTACGGGCGATCTGCCAGTCGCTGTGATGCAAAATCCGGCGTACCGCTGTGAGATCTTCGGGGTAGGGGCTAACCAACAGTATGGAAAAATTTTCAAGGTTAACCAGAGAGGTGTGTACTTTTTTCGTGGTAGAAAGCATGGAAGGACATCCTTTCTCAGCAAAATGGGGCTGCAACCGGTGGCAAAATGCTGCAACTGTGTGAACAAATATTCATCAGCACATTGGCTGCCGTAGTACCGGCAGCTGAATAGTTTTCCGTAAAGGGCTATCAAGAAGTGGAAGTACGTCTGGAGTTCTCTCAGCGAAAGTGACAACTGGCGACGGCAATGGTGCGCGGGCTATTCTAAAGATTCCTGGCAGACTGCCAGAAGTCCTATGCTGCCTCCTTTACCCGGCGCGGAGCCCCCTGCGGAATGATCCAGTTGGAGCGCTTTGCGCTGGTCGCATTGGGCGGGGCGGCGGGATCCGTCCTGCGATATTGGGCGGCCATTCAGTTCGGGGCTGGGCCAGCCACGACCCTGGGGATTAACGTGAGCGGTTCCTTCTTAATAGGGGTGCTGATGGGGGTGTTCGGCGGCGCCGACTCACGCTGGCGTTTTTTGCTGGGAGTCGGGTTTCTGGGCGGGTACACTACATTTTCAACGTTTGAATACGAGACGTTGGCGGTACTTCGGAACGGGCAAGTGTGGACAGCCCTTTTTTACGTGCTAGGGAGTGTTCTGGGTGGGTTTGCCGGAGTTTGGCTTGGGTTCTGCGCCGCCGGGCGGCGGTAGATTAGAATCAACAGAAGGGCACGGGCGCGTAGCTCAGGTGGATAGAGCATCAGCCTTCTAAGCTGAGGGTCGCAGGTTCGAGTCCTGCCGCGCCTACCAACATCGCAGTACTAAAGTACTTGCGATGTTGGTCGATAAGATAGATGTGAGCCTTGGTCCAACTTCGCCACGTCTTCAATTCCTTCAAAAAACGCAAAATTCCGACGGCGGCTGGGGCTATTTTCCCGGAAAACAGTCCTGGATTGAGCCTACTGTGTACGCGACGCTGGCGCTCAGCCAGAATCCGGCTTCGGCGCCGCAGGTGGCGCGCGCCTGGAATTTGATCCGCTCCTGGGAATTGCCGCAGGCCGGCTGGCAAATTTCTCCGCAAATCGCTGAAGCCAATTGGACTTCTGCTCTCTGCATCAATCTCTACGCAGCGCGCGGCATCTGTGACTCGCACCTGATCCGGACCGTCGACTGGATGATCCAGACCGTCGGCGCCGAAGGCGGATTCCTCGCGCGGGCCCGCGCCGCCATTAACCCGGTACCGAATGAGTGTGATTACGGCTTGCAAGGCTGGCCCTGGAGGCCAAACACCTCGTCCTGGGTGGAACCCACAGCCCACGCCATCATCGCGTTGAATCGGGCGGCGGTGACGTTTGGAAATCGCATCAACCTGGCAGGCGTACGCGCGCGTATCGACCTGGCCGAGCGAATGCTGTTGGACCGGCGCTGCCAGGATGGCGGATGGAACTATGGCAACCGCCGGGTTCTGCGCACTTGGCTACCCTCCTTCCCCGATACCACGGCACTGGCTCTATTAGGGCTACTAGCAAATCGCCGTGCCGAGGCGACAACGAGCTTGGCGCGCGCCCAGGATTACTGGCGCGGAAGCACGTCACCTCTGGCTACAGCCTGGCTAAAAATCTGCCTGCGCAATTATGGCCTTCTCAGCAGACAGCAATCCCCTCCCGCGGCTGGCGGCGGCCCGTCGCAAGATATCCTACTCGCCGCCATCCAGTCTCTGGGGGAAGCGGCTGAAGAGCACTGCATTCTCGGGTTGCCTGACTCGTTAGCCGGCCGGACGTCCGCATGAAGAAAACAATGGATCGGCGTAAATTTCTGCCGCTGGCCGGCGCAGGGCTGGCGACAGGCTATGCCGCCATTCATCGGGGCCAGGAGAAGCCGTCGGGGCCCCGCACTGCCTCGTCCGTGGCCATCCTGAAGGCGGCTTCCTATGAGCAGGACCTGCTGGATCATATTATCCGCGGGCTCTCGGAATGCGGCTTACGGGTCAAAGGCAAAAATGTGCTACTCAAACCCAATCTGGTGGAATTCAGCGCCGATACCTGCATCAATACGGATCCGCGGGTGGTTGCCGCGGCGGTGGAGGCCTTTGAGCGGCTGGGAGCTGCTGAAGTGATCATAGGCGAGGGCCCAGGCCACCGGCGCGACACCTTGGATGTAGCCGAGCAGGCATCCTACTTCTCCGCGATACCTCAGTTTGAGCGCCGGTTCGTCGATTTGAATCGCGACGATGTCTCATTTGTAAAGCATTTCGTGGACAGCAGCGGTATCTATCTTGCCAATACCGCTGTGCGGGCCGACCTGATCGTTTCCATGCCCAAGCTGAAGACCCACCATTGGTCGGGCGTTACCGCTTCCATGAAAAATTATTTCGGCGTTGTGCCCGGCGCCGTGTATGGCTGGCCCAAAAATCAGCTCCACTTCTTTGGCATCACGCCCTCCATCCTCGCCTTAAATCGCATTTTGGGACGGAAATCATTCGCAATCGTGGATGGAATCGTTGGCATGGAAGGCAACGGCCCCATCCAGGGCACTCCCAAGCACTGTGGAGTGCTCATCTTCGGCTCAGACCTGGTGGCGGTCGATGCCAGCTGCTGCCGGGTCATGGGAGTGGACCCAAATGGCCTCAGCTACCTCACGGGGGCCGCCGACGGCAACCTGGCAACTGAGTGGATTGAGCAGCGCGGCGAAAGAATTGAGAATGTCAGTCAAAACTTTGCACTCATTAAAGAGTTCGCGCATCTCCGTAAGTCATAGACACATGGTTACTTGCAAACAATATCCAGCTGGTCACCCTGTTTTATCGCCTGCCTATCAGGCGTTTTTTCTAAGGCTTCTAAGGATTTGTGCTGATTCGTCGAAGAGATAGGTGATGGTACTTTGGCTTAGCAACATAAACGACACGGTTGCAGGGAGAGGATAACTTACATGAAACGTATAACCAATCTGGTTTGGAAATTGAGAATTTGGAGAGATACCCGCGGACAGGACCTCATCGAGTACGCCTTGATGGCCGGGTTCGTAGCCGTTGCGGCCGGTGCGATCATGCCTGGTGTCGCCACCAGCATCAGCACCATTTTCTCCAAGGTCGCGTCGACGATGTCGTCTGCCGCGTCTCAGGGTAGCTAACCACCTAACAAATTTAAGGGAGAGGATGGTATCCTCTCCCTTATAATTTCCCGCCTGCCCCGCCCCATTCCTACCTTCTAATTACTGGGCTGTTTCTAAGTAGTGTTCTGTAACCGGTAACTTCGATAGATTCCCATTGGTATCAAACTCTAACGATTCCGCCGGTCCCATTACCTCAAGATTTTTGTTACTCACTATCTCAGGCAACAGATTCTCACTAAGCCCTATTAAACCTAGTTCGAGAGAATTGCGAATCCAACACATCGTCACCTCTCGCATGTCGAATTTACCCACGGTGGGAGCGATCTTCTCCAGGCAAGTGCGATCGGAGGGAAAGTGGATGGGAGTACGGATAGCAGCCGGCGTCGAGGCAGTCAGCGAGTTGATCATGGTCGGTGTCCAGTCGATTTTTGCCAGAAGCCGGTCGTGCACCACGTCCGCCATGCCCAAGCCGACGCCATTGTTGTAGCTGTGGTCGCTGATATCGCGAACAAATACGCGCTCCACCGGCGGCGCTGTATCCCACGGATTGTATTGTCCGTAGACACCGCGGTTCACGACTTTCGTATCCATGCCGGCGCCACTGATGTTTTTGCCGATTTCGTCCAGAATCAGGATGTCCACGCCCGAGACAGGAATGCGTCCCATCCAGGATTTCACCAGCGCCAGCAGCTCTTCCTCTTTTTTCTCCATGCTCTCCACCGGTACGGCGGTAATTTGAGCAGTATTGTGGTTGGCATCCTCCAGAACAGCCAGCCCGCCCAGGATCTTGCCGGTTTCCAAGACCTGGCGTCCCACCGTGCGGATAACATGTTCCAGCCCAAGCTTGTAGGCGTACGTGTGATAACGTTGTGCTCCGGCGAACTTGCCCAGGCCGATGGCCATCATTTTGAAGAGTCCGCTCTCAATTTTGCCGGCAAAATCCGTGTGCCACTTGACCCGCCCGATTAGCATCACGCCATCGCTCTCATACGCTTGGCGATCCATGAAGGCCTCGATGTTGTCCGAGGTTTTCCCGAGGGAAATGACCTCCAACTGGCTGATTACCGGACAGCCCATGGTCGCTTCGTGGATCCCGTAGTGCGCCAGCACATCCGCCTGACCTTCCGCGGTGGCCGCTCCGTGGCTCCCCATAGCCGGGAACAGGAACGGCTGAACGCCTTGCGACTTCCAGAAGTCCACTACGGCACGAACAATGGTGGCAATGTTCCGTATGCCGCGGCTGCCAACGCCGATAGCGATCCGGCTTCCCGGCTTGAGACGCGAGCCGAAGCCGGCGCTGGAAAGCTGCTTCTTGACTTCGCCAGCGATGTCGTGAAGTCGTCTGTCCGGAAAGTGCTGCCGGACCAGCAGCATGCGGGAGAAATTCATGATCGAATTATATCTCGCGCAGGGACCGCGTAAGGTCTCCCTGGCAGGCGCGCCCGGCCTGCGAATTTAGGGGTAGCTTGGAAACATGGATATCGATCGGATCCGCCAATACTGTCTCTCCCTTCCCCACGCGACCGAAACCGTGCAGTGGGGTAACGATCTGGTATTCAAAATCGGCGGGAAGATGTTTGCCGTCGCCGCGCTTGAACCGGGCGATCACTGGCTGTCCTTCAAATGCGCTCCCGAAGATTTTTCAGATTTGGTGGAAAGGGCGGGAGTCGTTCCGGCGCCTTACCTGGCACGGGCCAATTGGGTAGCCCTGCAGACCAGGGAGGCGCTAACGGCGGCCGAGATCCAGGAATACGTTCGAAAAGCCTACGTTTTAATTCTGGCGAAGCTGCCGAAAAAGATACAAGGGCAATTCGACTGACGGCACATCACACATTTACGCGGTACAGATAGGCATTGCCGGACCAAGCAGCCGGTCGAGCAAACAACCGGGTCATGTGCACGACGATGTCGCGGCTGATACGGTCCTCGCGGGCATAGAAGTTCGATAAGGAAAGAATCGGATCCTCACCCGGCCGTAGCGTGTCGATTACCCGCACGCTCCGGCGCAACAGCAGACCGGTTCGGCCGTCCACCTCCCCCATCACGAAGGGATATCGCGGCCGGTTGCCTCGCGGGTTCCCCGGCGTAATGTTACCCAGCCAGAACAGGCGTCCCGACGAGTGGCGCACAAGTTGCGAACAGGCGCTTGGACTGAAAAACGGCTCCCCGTCCTGGTACGTCCAGGGTTTGGGCGCTTCCCAGCGGCGGCCTCCATCCGAAGACAAGGAGAACCAGCGGTAGCTGGGCAGCTCGGGCTGCCGGTCATTGGAACCTCGAAGCACCATCAACAGACGCCGCTCATGAAGGAATGCAATCGTCGGCTCGTCCATGCCTCGAGTGGAGCGTGCGGGATCGCCACGGATCAGATCCGACATTTCCCATCGGAGGCCGTCGCCTTGCCAGCGGCCGTGCAAAACCGCTGCCTCCGTATAGGTATAGGCGCCGCGCGGATTGTAGAGCTTGCCATCGGGTCCCAGCGGCGTAATCTGGACAGGAAGCAGGATGTTACCGTCGCGCGAGGAAATGGGTATGCAGGTTCGCTCCCC
>DATLBY010000413.1:0-6099 GCA_035526665.1 Bryobacteraceae bacterium | reverse complement strand
ACCTGCGGGACTGGATGCCCGCTCCGCTGGTGCTGGCTGCCTACTGGGAGGTCGACTGGTTTCAGCCAGCGGCACGCCTGAGAGACCTAGAACAATCGTGGCTGACGTGGGATCATGCGGTGCTATATGGGTACGGGTTCCGGTCGGCGGTAGAGAGCCTGGGACGCCTGATACCTTCGATTCTCGAAATCTCTTATGTACTGGTTTACGCGGTGCCGCCGCTGTGCATTGCTGCGTTCTATGTGTGGGGACACCGCGAGCGGGTGGACCGTTTTCTGTTCACGTTCCTGCTCGGCACGCTGCTGGCCTACGCTCTTTTGCCGCATTTTCCCTCGGCTTCGCCACGGCTGGAGTTTCCCGGGCAAGACCTGCCTACCATTCTCACCGTCTGGAGGAAGTTCAATATTTGGATTCTGAATTTTGGCGATATTCACACTAGCGTTTTTCCAAGCGGGCATGTGACGGCGGGCTTTTCGGCCGCCTTCGCGATGATGCGGACGCTGCCCGAGAAAAAGTGGCTCGGCCGCGGTCTGCTGATTCACGCGGCTCTGGTTACCCTCGCGACGATCTACGGACGTTATCATTACGTGGCCGATTGCCTGGCGGGCATCACCCTGAGTTTAGTGGCTTGCGCCGGGAGCATCGCTTTGACGCGGGTTCCTGCCGCCCGGATGGCGCGCAGCTGGCGGGCGGCTGCCGCGGCTTTGCTGGTGGGGATATTCTGTGCGTTGACGGCGCGCGCCGGGAGCATTCCTCTGCAACGCTCCACTGTCGCAGCTCAGGTGAGGCTGCAGACTCATGTATCCAGCTACGCCTCGAAGCCGGGCGACGTTATCCGCGCGGTGGTCCTGGCTCCGGTGAAGGAGCGGGACGATGTGATCCTGCCGCGGGGCAGCGTCCTGCTGGGTCGAATTCTCAAAGTGGTGAGCGTAGGACGCGGACTGATTCACGAGCGGGCGTCCATCGATTTGGAATTCAACCAGTGGCTGCAACCGGACGGTTCCGCCAAGGCGATTAAAACGCAGCTGATGTCCATCGATAACGCGCGGGAGCAGGTGAGTCCCACGGGCCGGGTGAAGGGCATTCTGGCCGCCGGCGGCGCGCCCGGTTTCCTGCTCGGGATGTGGAGCCGGCCCGATTCCGCCTTGTTCATGCGGACTGCTGGGGGCTTTGCCGGGGTTTCTCACTTTCTTTGCGAACGCACCACGTTCGCCCCGGTTGCCGTGGCCGGGATCATTGCGGCGCGATTCTACGCTGTTCCGTTGCCCGAGCCGGAGATTCATTTGCCGCCCGGCACGGAGCTTTTCCTATCCATTTCGAGGCTGCCGGTGGCGGGTCCATTTGAGAAAGAGCCTGAAGCGGAGGCTCCGCCGGAGGCTCTCCTGCAACTAGCTGCAAACGTTCCCATCCGGACAACCCGCGGGTCCTCCCAGCGCCTCGGGGATATCACCAATGTAATGTTTGTCGGGTCGGAGGATCAGCTAAACGCCGCCTTCTCGGCCGCCGGATGGTCCCCGTCGGAGCTTCTGACTCCGCGCTCCGCGGTTCGCGTCTATAAAGCTATGTCGGCGCAGCACGGATATCCTACTGCCCCCATGTCCACCATGCTGCTGGAAGGATTGACGCCGGATCACATGTTTCAAAAATCTTTCAATACGATGTCCAAGCGGCATCATCTGCGCATCTGGGAGCGGCCGGAGTCACTCGGCGGGAATAAGGTTTGGTTGGGCGCGGCGACACACGACACTGGGATTCGCTTTCGCGACGGAGGGAAAACATTCACTCACGGCATCGATCCACAGATTGATCGAGAGCGCTTGAAGGTGATTGACGACCTGACGTTCGCGGGCTGCATGGAAAAAGTGCAACTGGTGGAGCGGCCGCATGTAAGCACGGCGGGGGGACCGGCGATATCGACCGATGGCCGGCTGGCGGTGATCACGCTGCGCGACTGCAATGCGAACTCTTTCGAACCGCTGGGAGACGCGCCCGCAAGGGAGCGCAATGCCACGGGACGATTCATGCGGCGTCTTGTGCTGGAAGGCAGGTACGCCATCCTGCGAGGGAATATCTACTATTGGGGATACCGATTCGCGCGACGCACGCTGAATCGCACTCCCGCCATCAGCGCGCCTGAGCCGGTGGTATTCGATGAGGCGGCCTTAACCACGACCACGGGGTTGGCCGCGGCCAGCACGCTACAGTAAGAGCTAAGTGGCCTTCGCGGCTACAAACCGCACTGACTTTATGCCCGCGAGGGATAGCAGGCCGCGAATGGAAATTTCCGCGTTTCGCTGGGCCTGGGCCAGTATTCCCATGTCCAGGGCTCCCTGCTTGACACTTTCCATACCCAAAAGCCTGGCCTTCTGTTCCAAGTCGAGGCTGTAGGGCACCCAGGGAGCCCACCAGGTCTTCTGGCGGTCCCACACCCTGGTCTCCTTTTCGTCGATCGCAACACCCAGAATCCTGGCGGGCGGCAGCCCGATCTCCACCGTTCCATCGCGGAGGATCGCAATGTCCTGAGCGCTCAGCCCCGCGAGATTGATGCCTGCCCGTACGCTTGCCTGTACAATCAGCAGAATCGACTCCTGCCCGACCGGTTGCTTCTGCTCTTTCAGTCCGACGACTTTTTGAATCGTGTACTTCACGGTCGCGAGTTCATTCAGTTGTTGTACCTGGGCCAGGACGGCGGGCGCGCCCGGGTCCGGCCGCGCGGGACGGCGCAGAAGCAAATAAGCCGCGAGTATGGCGATTATCAGGAACCCTGCCGTTAGTAGGCGTGAATTTTTCATCGTGATTCGCTACCGGAGCACGGCATGCGCCAGCAGGAGGAGGCCGATGCCGCAGGAGCTGGCAATCACTTTCATTACGGTCCAACTTCGCAGCGTCTCACCCACCGTCATGCCGAGATACTCCTTGACCAGCCAAAAGCCGGCATCGTTGACGTGGCCCAGGCTGCTGCCGCCGCAGCAGGTCGCCAGCACCAGGATCTCAGGACTATAGCCGGAGAACTGCTTCATGAGAGGCGCCAAAATTCCCGCCGCGGTGACGATGGCAACTGTAGCAGACCCTTGAGCCGCCCTTAGTCCGGCTGCCGTCACGAAACAGACCAATAGCGGCGAAATGGAGGTCGCGGCCAGGAGTTTACCGGCGTAGGGCGCCACGCCGCAGTCCACAATCACCTGCTTGAATGCGCCGCCGCCGCCGATAATCAGGAGCAGAGTGGCGACCGGCGCGAGGGAGTCCGTGGCAAGATCGGTAACCTGCTGCCGGCTCATGCCGCGGCGAAATCCAAAGCAGATCATAATAACGAGCAGTGTAGCCAGGAGCGCGGTAAAAGGATGGCCCAGGAAGTCGTACAGCGGCTTACCCGGAGATTTGAAAATATCGGCTAGCGTTGCTGCAAAGATTAAGAGCACAGGCAGCACCAGGAGAAAGACAACCGTCGCGACAGCCGGCGGCCTACCTGGAAAAGTGCTTTCCGTGCTGGGCGGCAACTCGGCGATCTTCGGGAGCGCGGGAGATATGCGCCTTGCGATCCAGCCGCCGTAAACCATTCCGCCGATGATCATGAGCGGAATCGACAGCGCAATGCCATACAGGATGGTACGGCCGAGGTCAGCGCCCATGAGTTGCACGGCAACGGAGGGCGCCGGATGAGGAGGAACCAGCGAATGGGTGATGGTCATGGCGGCGGCCAACGGCATCCCATAGAGCAATAGCGATCGCTTCGATTCCCTTGCCAGATTCCAGGCGAGCGGCGCGAGAATGATGAAGCCGACTTCGAAAAAGACCGGCAGACCGACTAGAAATGCCGCAGTCAGCATGGCCCAGGGCGCGCGCTTGCGCCCGAATTTCTCGATGAGCCAGTCCGCCAGCGCCCGGCCTCCCCCGGAATGTTCAATAAAGCGCCCGATCATCGCGCCAAGTCCGATAACGACCGCGATGAAGCTGAGCGCGTCTCCGATGCCGGCCTGCACCGACTTGAGGAGCTTAACCGCCGGCATGCCCGCGGCCAGGCCGAGAGCCAGGCTGGTAATCAGCAAAGCGAGGAAGGCGTGCAGACGCACGACCAGAATCAGAGCCAGCAGCAAGACGATTGCGCCGACGGTAACTGCAACAAGGTACGGGCCACTAGGCAAGGAGTGAGTATAACCCGGCGCCGAAGCCAAATATTACCTTTGGCCTATGTCCCCCAACGATTCTTCTCTGCCGTGATGATGGAACCAGAGGTGCTTAAGTACTATGCATAGTCCAGGAGGACCAAATGAAAAAACTATTGCCATTGATAACGCTGGCGGCTGCATTCGCCGCGTTTTCTTCACTTGCGTATGCCCAGAGCTTACAGGTGGTAAACGCCGCCTCGTTAACACCCAACGGGAGTGTCGCACCGGGGAGCATCGTCACAATTTTTGGACTGCAACTCACTACAGGCACTGCCCGTGTAGCCGATGCCGCCAACCCGCCAGAGACGCTCGGAGGGGTGATGGTGACGGTAGGCGGAGTCAAAGCGACACTATTCTATGTCTCACCGACACAGGTCAACGCGGTCCTGGGCCGTACTACTCCGCTGGGATCCCAGACCCTGACGCTCACCTCGTCCACGGGAACCAAGACGGGACCGGTTCAAGTAGAGAAATCGCCGGCTCCCGGTATTTTTTCGCTATCGGGCAGCGGCACGCGGGACGGCGCAATCCTTAATGCGATCACTTATGGGCTAGGTTCTTTTAGTACGACTACGCTCAATCGATCAACGTTCTTATCGATTTTCGCGACCGGGATCGACGCCTCGACCACCCCGGTGGTCACCATCGGCGGAGTGCCGGTGACGGTTCTATTCGCCGGTGACGCCCCCTGCTGCGCCGGACTGCAACAGGTGAACGTGCAGATCCCGGACGCACTCGCCGGCGCGGGCCGGGTACCGGTCATCATCCGCTCAGGCGAGAAGAGCAGCAACATTGTGGAGGTGGTGCTGCTGCCGAACAAGGGCCAGGGAGCCTTCCAGGACGACGAGGACAATGAAAGCCGCAATCGTGAAATTGCGGGACTTGCGTGGGTGCCTACCACCAGCCTGGCCGTGGTCACCGACGAGAACGACGACGTTGTGCGTGTAGTTGACCTGGTGCAGCGGAAGGTGATCAAAACTATCGCGCTTCCCAATGGAGCGGAACCCGTGGCTATCGCCGTGAACTCAACGGGCAAATTCGCCGTGGTGGCGGAGCGGGATCTCGGCAAGGCCGCGATTATCGACCTCACCACTTACATGGTGGTTGCCCAGGTGCCGGTCGGCAGTGGGCCCGTCGCTGTCGCGATTTCGAATAATCTGGCGGCCGTACTGAACGGCGAGACGGATAACGTTTCCGTTATCGACCTGACTACCCGGGCCGTCGTTCGCACGATCGCCACGGGACACGCACCCAGGGGGATCGCAGTAGATACAGCCACTTCCCGCGCGTATATTACAAATGAGAATGCCGGGTCGGTCAGCGTTGTCGACCTGAATACCGGCGCCTTAGTTCGCACGTATGATCTGGGCGCCAGCACGCGTCCCCAATCGATTGTGGTTGTGAGTTCCCTGCTGGCGCTGATTACGGAGCCGGCTTCCGGACCAGACGGCAGGGTCATCCTGTTGAACCTGACTACTGGCGCAACCACGTCAGTAGCAGCGAATCCAGAACGGTCGGGCGGTTCCAATGACATCGCGATCGCGGGTAACAATGTGTTTATTGCAAATCAGACCGGCGGCTCTGTGTCGCTGCTGCAACTGGCTGCGGGCGCGACCACGTTTACCGGCTCGCCGGTCTTGATTCGCGCCGAAACAGGAGTGCGTGCGCTCGCTATCGACACGAAGGACAATTGGTTGATCGTCACCAACCAGGGGACAGGGAATATCGTGCTGATCGATCTCACCACCCGTCAGGTGGTGGGACGCATCGATGCGGTGCGGGGCGAGATGGAGGACAAAAACGGCAAGGATGACCGGGGAGACCGGGACCGTGCCGCGAATCTGCCGACGCTAAGCTCGCTGTCGCCTGGCACCGGAAAAATCGACACCACGTTTACGCTGACCCTTCAGGGCACTAACCTGACGGGCGCCAG
>DATLBY010000412.1:0-8400 GCA_035526665.1 Bryobacteraceae bacterium | reverse complement strand
CACTTGTCCCAGCGCGGGTTCGGGTTGGAGATTATAGTTCTTGGGAACTCCGCCTCCCAGAATCAACGTGGCGAGCGAGTGCGCCGGATGATCGAAGAGGCCCCAGCGATGATACGCGCAGGCTTCAAAGACCTCGGCATGCAAATCGAGATCAAAGCCGTACCTGCCGCCGATGCCGGCGCGCTGCATGGCCCACAGCTTCATGGAATTCAGAAACACGCTGCCATCGGCGGGAGCGCCGACGAAGATGGGAAGGGCCATCCGGTGGCAGGTAGAGAGTAATCCTGCCGGAACATCGTTTTGCGCCTCCTGCGCGGCGTAATAACGGCCGAGAAGATAACGCATCTCGGTGCCTGTCATCCTCCGCTGGAACTCCGGCTGCGAGAGGCAAGCCGTCAGAAAGCGATCCTGATCCAGCAGGACACCCTCATCGAAGGCCATGTCGGTGACCCGTATTGTCTTCTCGTCGCGCAGAGCTTTGTCGTCGCTATGGATGGCCACCTCATGAATGGGGCCATCCTTATATGCGTCCAGGCTGCGGTGGCCGTCGTGATAGCAGACGGCGTCGGTTGTGCTGAGATAGGCGACCCAGCCGGTTTCAATCAGCGGAAGGAGCCATGCGAGGTGCTGTCCGGAGACGGTCACCGGACCGGAAATGGACAGGGTAAGCGGGCAACCGAGGCCGATGGCGCGATCGAGAATGGTATAGATCCGCCGGAGATAAGCGCCACCGAAGGCCGGCAAACAGTGGGTGAACAGCTCATCGAGAGTTGCGCATTCGTCCACCCGCCGGACACGGACGGGCCGCCGCTGGCGAGCAGGGCCGCGCGTCTCAGAGGACTCGCCGGCGCAGGGATAGCGGTCGTGGTTAGCCATTGTTCTGACCATAGCAACCTACTGTGAGCCGCCGCAATTATGATATGTTCTAAAACCAATGCGTCCCGCACGATGCGGCGCGGACTCCCGCAATACCGCAAACCACCAATACAAAAAACCGGTGTAGCGACTGTGACCTACGGACTTCCCCCGTACTAAGCAAACCTGGCGCACGTCGAACCGGCGGCCGATTGGTAATCGGCCTCGGTCTTACTTCAATCGCGCCAAACTCGCGTGCCGGAACATTAGAGCGGACGCGGTGAACATCGCCACGTAGACACCATGCCCGATGGCCATTCTCCGCGCAAGGTCGGGGGGCGCGCCCGAAGGCAGCATCGCGGAGATCAGCGCAAGCACCGCCGCCATCGCGAACAACGTCCAAGCTAATCCCGGCGCCTTCAGCCGCGCAAGACACGCTCCAATGGCCCCCACCACGAGCACACTGTGGTACCACAGGCGCTCCGGATGTCCCGAGTCCGCGACCTGGACCATGGTCGACCACCCCAACGCGAAGCCGGCCACCAGTGCCACAGCCACGCCCGCCTTGTAGGACCACACGCCCATCCTCTTCGCGACCAGCGCAATCGCCATCCCCGTCAAGAAGAACAGGACATACGCCCGAACGAAACCGCCCACGCCCCAGTGCCAGTCCTCCACGAATTGCGACGCCACGAGCGGCACCATCCACACAGCCATTGCCCCCAGCGCCACACGCAGCATCGTCTTTCCCAGTTGCGGCATATGAGTTGTGTTCTCCTTAACGATTCCCACCAACGTCTCGCAAGAGATCCACAGCGCGAGCCCGAGCACTCCCCGCCCAGCGTTCCCGTGCTCCCGGCACAAGTCCTGAAATGTCTGCGCCATCCCCTCGCCGAACCGCTCCCGGAAAGGCCGCGGATACAGCCGCAGGAGCATCGCGTACCACCTCCGGTAGCGCCGGTCCGCAACGTTAGTGGCCATGCGCCAGACGTCCTTCGGCCACCGCCACCACGCTGCGATACCGCTTCAGCTCCGCTTGCAGCGCGGCCCGCCCCGCGCCTGTAAGCTCGTAATAGATCCGCCGCTCATCGTCCATCTCCGGATCGACCCGCTTATCGCTTTCCCGGATCAGCCCGGCCTCCATCATCCGCCCCATCGAGCCATATAGCGTCCCGGGGCCCATCTTCGCCTTGCCCTGCGAGTCCGCCTGCACCTGTTTCATGATCCGGTACCCGTGCCGTTCCCCCGTCGAAAGCGCCAGCAGGATGTGCAGCACTGCGGGAGTCAGTGGAGCTTGCGCCGTGTGCTTCTTCGCCATGCTCGGATATTATATCCGTTACGGATATATGTCAAGCCCAGCTGAGTGGCAGGTGGGGCGCCTTCGTCCGTAGCCGGACAGTGCGGTTGGCTACATCACACCGAGTTCGACCTCCTCCATTTCCAGCTGAAATGGAACAGGATAGCGGTCGTGGTTAGCCATCGTTCTGTCCATCGCAGCCTACTGTGAGCCGCCGCAATTATGATATGTTCTAAAACCAACGCGTCCCGCATGATGCCACGCGGGGAGTCCCTAGCAGCTGAACGGAGAGAGAATGCTTCATTTTCCCGAGATCGCCGGCGAAGTTCTGAAAGAACCCGACCCGCTCAGCTTGTTAGCCGGGGCAGTGGATGTGGAACGCTGGCAGCGCGAGCCGCGGGCCCACCACGAAATGGCGATCGAGGCCCTGTATACCGACGCCGCATTGTATTTCCGGCTTTGCGCCCGCTACGACTACGTACCAGCTCTCATCAAAAATTTGGCCGACGACGTACTGCGGATCTTTCATTCCGATAAGCCTGCCAGCCATCCGGAAGGCCAGCAGCGGATGCGTCTGGCGCGGCTGGTCCACAGCCTTCCGGTAAAGCCCACGCCCCAGGAACTCGCCAGCGACACGCTGATGCAACAGTACCTGCTGCATTCGCCGGTGGTGGAGTTTGCCCGCGCAATCGATTTTGCAGTGCCCTTTCACCTGGTGCTAAACAAAGAGCTCGCGGAGATTTCCGCGTCGCGCGCATTGCGCCTGAAGGAGGCCGCGGAGCCCGCCCGATGTTCCAATCTGCTGGGGGTCGCCTTCTCCGGAGGTGGAATTCGCAGCGCCACTCTGAATTTAGGCCTGCTACAGGGCATGGCTGCGCTCGGACTGCTGCGGCGCTTCGACTATCTCTCCACCGTCTCGGGCGGCGGCTATATCGGGAGCTGGCTCGCGGGCTGGCTGCGCCACACCAGCCTCGATCATGTGGAGAAATTTCTCGCGCCGTCGGAGCGGCCGGCCGAAAACGAGAGGCCCATACGCTGGGAGCGCGAGTATCTGGACGCCAACGCGCATGAGCGCGAACCCATTCAAATTCTCCGCGAATACAGCAATTATTTAACGCCCCAGGTCGGCTTCTTCAGCGCCGACACCTGGACGATGATCTCGGTATTCATCCGAAACACGCTGTTGAACCAGTTGGTGCTGGTTCTGACGCTGGGAGCAGTGCTGAGTGTTCCTTACTTAGTGGTTCCGGCCGACTTGCTGCTGGGCACGCCGCACCACCTGGTGCCCCGGGTTTTCGCTCTCCTGGCCGCCCTGGCGCTCCTGGTTGCGGTCTGGAACATCGGCGATAACCTGCAGAGCTTTGAGCCGATGCACAAGATGAGGAAAGCGCGCGATCAGGATGAGGTCATCTCGCAAGTAGTGCTGCCGATATTTCTCGCGGCCTACACCGCAGCTATCGGCTTATTCAGCGGAAACATGTTGCGGAAACTCACGCCCGGCATATATGGCTGGATGACGCTTTTCATCTTCGTGTGCTTTGCGGTTCTGCACTACGCCGGGCGGCTGGACCGGTGTTTCTTCGAATGCAGCCCGCCAGCCAGGCGCGGCCAAGGGAAGCTGAAGGCGTGGCTGTGGCTGCTGGGAACATCTGCCTGCTCGTCCCTGGTAGGCACGGGCCTGATCTGGTTAGCCGTTCTCATCATGGACGGCTGGATTCCGTATCATGCCCCATGGGCGGTCGTGAGCTTCGGCGTGCCGCTGATGGTGGGCGCATTTTCGCTCATGGTCCTGTTTGAAATCGGGCTCCTGGGGCGGAATTTCCCGGATGAACGGCGCGAATGGTGGAGCCGCCTCGGCGCCTGGCTGTGCATTTTCCTGATAGCGTGGACGGCGTTATTCGGCGTCTCGCTCTACGGCCCACGGCTGGTGGAAATGGGATGGAAATGGATCTCCAGCCTGACATTCAGCTGGGTTATCTCCACCATCGCGGGCCTTTGGGCGGGTACGTCATCCAGGACGGGCCGCAACGTGGGCGCCGCCAAGCCGCGGGAAAATGTCTTCGCGGGATTCGTTGCCCGTGTCGCGCCCTTTGTCTTCATTGTCGGAATGTTCCTGGGGCTGGCCGTCGGCGTGCATCTCCTGCTGCTGGCGGTGCACCGTTCCCTGCCCAACTCGGTGCTCGCCTATTTCTCCTGGGAGCATGCTCCTTCCGCATCAATAGGCGCCCGCCACTGGGACGTTCTTGCCACACTGCCCGGTTCGATCATCCTGCTTGTCTGCCTCCTCTCCGGTGGAATCGGCTGGGCCTTAGCCCGCCGGGTGGATGTAAACGAGTTCTCGATGCACCATTTCTATAAGAACAGGCTGGTGCGATGTTTCATGGGCGCTTCACGCTGGCACGTCCGGCAGCCGAACAAATTTACCGGCTTTGATCCGGAGGACGACGTCGGCATGCCCCACCTGTCCCCGACGTGTGATGAGGAAGGGGAAAAGAAGCCGCCGGCGGCCTACACCGGGCCCTATCCCGTGGTGAACACCGCTCTGAACCTGGTCCACGGAAAGCAGCTGGCCTGGCAGGAGCGTAAGGCCGAGTCGTTCGTCTTTACTCCCCAGTTTTCCGGATTTGAACTCCTTCTGTTGGAAGAGACCAATGATCTGAAGTTGAGCAACTTCGCCTACCGGCCGACGCGAGAGTTCGCCGGCATGCAGCAGGGGATCCACATCGGTAGCGCCGCCGCGGTATCTGGAGCTGCCGCCAGTCCCAACATGGGGTTTGCCACCTCTCCAGCCTCCGCCTTTCTGATGACGGTGTTCAATGTGCGCCTGGGGTGGTGGTTCGGCAATCCGCGCCACGAACAGGCTTGGATGAAAGCGGGTCCCGACAACGGGCTTATTTACCTGCTGAAAGATCTGTTCGGGCGCACCGATGACAGCAGCCAATACGTTTATCTATCCGACGGCGGTCATTTCGAAAATTTGGGAATCTACGAGCTGGTGCGGCGCCGGTGCAAGTACATTATCGTTTCGGATGCGGGGCAGGACGAGGCGTTCACTTTTGAAAATCTAGGCAACGCGATCCGCAAGTGCCGTGTGGATTTCGGCGTCGAGATCGACATTGCCCTGGACCGGCTGCGGCGCGATCCCGTCAAAAACCACAGCGCCGCGCACTGCGTCCTGGGAAAGATCACGTATCCCGCGGGAGACCTGGGAACCCTGGTGTATTTGAAGTCATCGTTAACCGGCGATGAGCCCGCGGACGTCCTCGAATACGCCACCATGGAGCCGGCCTTTCCCCATCAATCAACCGCCGACCAATGGTTTGACGAGTCGCAATTTGAAAGCTACCGCAGGCTGGGCCAGCACATCGCACGGAGCGTGTTCGAGCCCGCTGCTGCACTGCATTCGCCGGTCAATGCCACGCACGAGTTCTTCGAGGCGCTGGAGATGATCTGGTACCCACCCAGCTCGGCGATTCAGAAATCGTTCAGCAGCCATTCCGATATCTACAACAACCTGATGGAACAGGTCCGCAAGGACCCGACTCTCCAGTTCCTGGACCCGCATCTGTATGCGACCCTGCCGGAGCAGCCGCCCGCCTCGGTGGTGCCCCAAAGGAGACGGGACGCGGTTTATATCTGCAACCAGCTTCTCGGTTTAATGTCCACCGTGTACATGGACTTGAACCTGGCGAGCGAGGCGCAGAGGGAGCATCCGCACAACCAGGGCTGGATGAGAATTTTCCGCTACTGGAAGAGCACGCCCGCCTTTCAGCAGACCTGGGACGACTTCCGGAATACCTACGGCGAGCAGTTCCGGAGCTTCTACGAGCACTACTTGTAGAATAGTGGTCCATGGAAGATTGGAAGGCGGTTGCCACGGCTCGCGGACTGGCGATTCCCGAGGAAGACCTGACAAGATTGCTGCCAGTGATGGACGCGCTGGCGGCAAGTTTCCGGCCGCTGCTGGAGGCTTTGCCGGAGGATAGCGACACGGCGGTCAACTTTACCGCTGAAGCGCCGGAGCCAAGATGACGATCGTCGAGGCCGGCAAGGCATTACGGGCGCGCCAGATCTCCTCCGCGGAGCTGCTGAAACGCAGTCTCTCCAAGATCACGGCGCTGAATGACGGACTCAACGCATTTCTTCTGGTGATGGAGGAATCGGCCCGCGCCGAGGCTTCGCGGGCGGACGCCGAACTGGCCTCGGGCCGCGACCGTGGCCCGCTGCATGGAATTCCGGTTGCCGTGAAGGATCTGTTCCTCACGAAAGGCATCCGGACCACCGCGGGCTCAAAAATCTTTGCCGGCTATATCCCCGATCGCGACGCCACGGTGCTCACCAAGCTACGGGCAGCGGGCGCGGTAATTGTCGGTAAGACGCATCTGCATGAACTGGCTTACGGCGTCACATCCAACAATCCGCATTTCGGCCCGGTGCGAAATCCCCACGACCCTAACCGGATTCCCGGAGGATCCAGCGGCGGCTCGGGCGCGGCAGTGGCCTCCGGGATGGTGCTTATGGCGATGGGTACCGACACGGGCGGATCCATCCGCATTCCGGCTTCGTACTGCGGCACAGCTGGTTTGAAGCCGACCTTTGGTTTAGTAAGCAAAAATGGCTGCATGCCGCTGGGTCTCAGCCTGGATCACATGGGACCGCTGACCAACTCAGTAGCCGATGCGGCGCTCTGCTTGAACGCTCTGGCCGGCTACGACCCCGGCGACGCATGTTCCGTAAAGCGGCTCCCGGTGGATTACTCCGTGATGGACGGCTCACTGCAGGGAGTGCGTGTCGGCTGGCCGGAAAACTTTTTTTTCGACGCCGTTGACGAGGAAGTAGCCGCGGCAGTTAGCGCGGCAGCTGATCGGGCGCGCCTGGCCGGGGCCGAAGTTGTACCCGTGAAGGTGCCCGACGTGGACGCTCTCAACGTGGTGGCGCGCGTGATCCTGCTGGCTGAGGCGGCGGCGGTGATGCGCCCCTATCTGCACCGCCGCGAGGACTTCGGTAAAGATGTTCTGGCGCTGCTGGATAGCGGCCAGCTGCTTCCAGCCACCGATTACGTCAACGCGCAGCGGGTCCGCCGCCAAATGCAGGCGGATTTCCGGCAACTGTTCCAGAAGATCGACGTGCTGTTGACGCCAGCGACGCCGATACCGGCCCCTCTGATCGGGGAGACCACGGTGGAAGTTGCCGGACGGCAGGAGGACGTGCGTTTGGCCTCCACGCGGTTGGTTCGCGGGATCAATGCTCTTGGGTTGCCCGCTCTCTCCGTGCCTTGCGGGGTCACCCAGTCCGGTCTGCCGATAGGTCTGCAGATCGTCGGCCGGGCATTTGAGGAAAAGGTGGTCTTGCAGGTAGGGCACGCGCTTTCGATGTAATCCGGACGGCTCAGGCGCGCGTGAGATTCGTCTGCTCCGGGAGGCCGTGGCCAGCTTTCCGGGCAGCCGCTAAAGCTGTGACCACGGTCACACCGGCGCCTAAAAACGAGAACAGGTAGGCCATTGCATCCGGGTGCGCCGCGGTGCCCCGGCGCAAAAACCAACTCGCCGCAAAGCAGGCAACTGCCAGGAGCATTCCGGCGCAGTGATACATTTTGGCGGAGTTAGCCCGGGTCCCTGCGGGAGTAGACGCCCATCGGAGAAAGCCAAAAAACGCTGCCAACAGTCCGATTGCGACACCTAAACCGATGATCCAAAAGGCTATTACTGTCCATTTAGACACGCCGGACCGGAGGCTGAGGATATCCAATACCACGGCGGCTGCGAATAGCTCGAAGGGCAGCAAGCTAATCAGCCGATGGGCTGCCGGAGTGAGCCGCCAGGATACGTGTTCCATTGTGCCCTCCTAAAGAGAGACTCCAATAGGCTATGGTGCGGCGCTAATAGTAACCGTTACAAAGCCTAGACACTTCCAGTCTTCCTGCTACTAACCTCTGAAGCGCAATCTGCCGATAGCAAGGTGATCGTGGAATCCGTTACAGTATTCGCTTGTGAAGCCCAGCCAATCGTCGTCGAAGGACTGCGCTGCATTTTCTCCGCGTGCCAGGACCTGAGGCTCGTCGGCCAGGCTGCCGACCCGGCCGAGGCCCTGCGGGGAATTGCACGTCTGACGCCGCGGCTCGTTCTTCTGGGTGACTTCTACCCTGCTAAACCTCTTCTTCCTCTGAGCTTACAGATCCGAGAGCAGTTCCCGGGCACATCGGTAATTCTCTGGATGATGGATTTTTCCGACGCCGACAGGCTGCGCGC
>DATLBY010000411.1:0-25152 GCA_035526665.1 Bryobacteraceae bacterium | reverse complement strand
ACGATGACGCCAATATTGCTGGCGGCCGCATACGGAAGGATCGACTCTTCGATCTCCGGCGAGACGAGTGAATAGGGGGGCTGAAGGGAGGTGATGGGTGCGATGGCCTGCGCACGTTTCATCTGCTCGACATTAAAGTTGGAAACACCGATGTGGCGCACTTTGCCTTCGGCTTTCAATTCCGCCAATGTGGCCCAGCCCTCTTCGATTTCCTCCTCCGGTTCCGGCCAGTGAATCTGGTACAGGTCGATGGTGTCGACCTGCAGACGGCTGAGGCTCGCCTCGATTTCCCGCCGGATGGAAGCGCGTTTCAAGCTCTTCTGAATTTGGCGCTGCTCGTTCCACACGCGCTCGCATTTCGTGAAAATGTACGGTTTATCCGGACGCCCCGCGAGCGCTTTGGCGACGACCTCTTCTGAGTGGCCCAGTCCATACACGGCGGCCGTATCGATCCAGTTGATCCCGGAATCCAGGGCGTGGCGGATGGCGGCGACGGATTCGTTATCGTCCTGCGGGCCCCAGGCGAAGGCCCAGCCCGAGCCTCCGATGGCCCAAGCCCCTATGCCGATGGGAGTGATCTGAAGATCGCTATTGCCAAGTTGCCGTTTTTGCATAAAACTCTATTATCCTTGGGCCGCTTGGCGAGTCAAAATAAGCCCTGGCATGCGATACGCTATTAAGAAAATCGCCTGCCATGCTCAGGAATAATAAAGTCTGTCCAAATTGCGGGGTAGCGGACATACGGCCGTCCGGGCACAGAAATTTTTTCGAAAAGCTGCTCTTCCTGGTGTTTGTTGTTCCGTACAGGTGCCGAATCTGTCTGCGCCGTTTCTATCGAAGCGTTTTCTAACGCCGCTGTAATACACTGGCTGCAACATGATGATCCAGAGCCGGCGCGAGTTCCTGGCCAGTGCCGCAGCAGTTGGCAGTGCCTGGGCAGCGCCGTCCAAGCCAAAACAGAATGTCCTGATGATCGCCATTGACGATCTGAACGACTGGATCGGATGCTTGGGCGGGCATCCGGACGTGAAGACGCCCAACCTGGACCGGCTGGCAGCCCGGGGAACTCTGTTTACCAAGGCATATTGCGCCGCGCCCGTTTGCAATCCATCGCGGACGAGCCTGATGACGGGCATTCGCCCGTCGAGTTCCGGGGTGTATGAGAATCAGCAGCCGTTCCGGCGGTCTGATGCCTTGAAAGACGCGGTGACACTGTCGCAGCACTTCATGGCCAACGGCTATCGAGCAGTGGGCGGAGGCAAGATTTATCACACTGCTTTTCCCGACCCCGCGAGTTGGAACGAATATTTCCCTTCACAAAATAAGAACAAACCCGCCGATCCCATGCCCGATGGGCGCCCCCTAAACGGCATTCCGAAAACGGCTCACTTCGATTGGGGACCGGTGAACGCCCCGGATTCGGAGATGGGCGATCACAAAGTGGTGGACTGGGCCGCGGGGGAGCTGAAAAAGCCGCGGGACAAACCCTTCTTTCTCGCGTGCGGTATTTACCGGCCGCATCTGCCGTGGTTCGTGCCCAAAAAGTATTTCGATCTGTATCCGCTGGAGAAGATCACGCTGCCCCAGGTGAAGGAGGATGATCTGGACGATGTCCCGGCGCCCGGCAAGCATTTGGCGCTACGCAGCGGCGATCACAAAAAGGTGATGGAACACCATCAGTGGCGCAATGCCGTGCAGGGATACCTCGCCTCGATTTCGTTTTGCGACGCACAGGTGGGACGCCTGTTAGATGCTTTCGATGCGAGCCCGCATGCCCATAACACTACGATCGTGCTTTGGAGCGATCACGGGTGGCATTTAGGACAGAAGCTCCACTGGCGTAAATTTGCGTTATGGGAGGAGGCAACGCACAACGTATTCATGGTGGTGGCGCCGGGCGTGACCAAGGCAGGCGCCAAATGCGCGCGCACGGTAAGCCTGCTGGATGTCTATCCGACTCTCGTGGAGCTCTGCGGGCTTCCGCCCAAGAAGGGTCTGGAAGGTGTCAGCCTGATGCCCCTGCTGAAAAATCCCCAGGCGCGTTGGGACCGTCCCGCGGTCACGACATACGAACGCGGGAATCATTCGGTGCGCAGCGAGCGGTGGCGCTACATCAGGTATCACGACGGCTCGGAGGAGTTGTACGATCACGGCAAGGACGATCTGGAATGGACCAATCTGGCCGGCAACGCAGAACTCGCGGGTGTAAAACAGGACCTGAGAAAATGGCTCCCGGCCGTGGATGCGTTGGACTCTCCCAAGGAGAAAGGCGTGGGCGAGGAGTGAACTTATAGATCGCGTACGCAGCGAAAGCTGATGTTGGTAGTGGAACTGTCGGGCGTATTCGAAGTGCGCGCCGCCACACGATAGCGATTGCAATAGGACTGGTGACAGAGATAGGAGCCGCCCTTCATCACGCGGGTAGCACCCTCCGGCGGCCCCACCGGATTGGAGCGCCCTGCAGTGACGTGCCAGGACGGATGAAACCAGTCGGCGCACCACTCCCACGCATTCCCGGTGATGGTATACAGCCCATAGCCATTGGGAGGATATGCGTCCACAGGCCCAGTCGCGGTATAGCCATCCTCGCCGAGATCCACATAGGGAAACTCGCCTTGCCAGATGTTGCAGAGGTGCTTGCCGCCGGGAGTCAGTTCATCGCCCCACGGATAGGTCTTCTGCTCCAGGCCACCGCGGGCCGCATACTCCCATTCCGCCTCGGTTGGCAGGCGTTTTCCGGCCCAGCGGCAATACTCTAGAGCATCGTTCCAACTAACGTGCACTACCGGGTAGTTTTCCCTGGTTTCGATATCAGAGCTGGGGCCTTCAGGATGATTCCAGGTGGCGCCTGTGACTTTACACCACCACTCGATGCCGCGGACCGTGTCGTCCACCACGTCCTTCGGGATATGCAGGTAGAACACAAACGACCAGCCGAATCGCTCCGCCTCGGTCTGGTATCCGGTGTTTGCGATGAACTCCGCGAACACACGGTTGGTAACGGGGAACGCATCGATAAAAAACGGATCGAGCGTGACGTCGCGAACCGGCCCCTCGCCGTCCGCGGCGAAGCCGTCCGAGGAATCAGTGCCCATCCAAAACCGGCCGCCATCCAGCTTTACCATCGCTTCCGTGGATCCGGTATTGGCGCGGAGTCGCTCGCCGGCCATGCGGCGCGAAAACTCGAGTTGCACGGCGCGGCTCTTGCTGGGGACACAACAGGGATGAGGCTGACCAGGTTGACTGAATACCTTCATGCTCCCTTTACCTGCTTCACCTCGGCCTTGGCGCGCAGAGCATCGATGAAGTCCTCCATCGCCTTCTCCCGTTTACTTTGGAGCAGAGCCTGTTCGATCTCGGCGCGGACTTCATTCAAACCGCGGACACCCGCCGGCCTGTGACCTGTGACAGTGGCGATATGAAAGCCAAAACCAGTCCGGAAAATCGGACTGATCTCGCCGGGCTTCAGGGCGAATACCACCGCCTCGAACTCCTCCACCATCTGTCCGCGCGGAAACCACCCGAGGTCCCCTCCCGAGCCGGCGCAGTCCGAGTGGCGGTCGGCGACTTCCGCGAATACGGCTCCGCCGCGCAGCTCTTCAGCCACCTGCTCAATTGTCTCCCGGGCGGTCGCTTCGTCGGTCGATTCATCTACGTTTTTGATGATGTGGGACGCGCGGAGCAGTTCCGGAGTCCAAAATTGATCCTTGGCTTTTTTATAATATTCGCCGACTTCTTTATTTTTCGGCGGCGGTACTCTTGCGGTAATCTTCTGGATGAGAGCTTCCAGGCGGATACGGCTCTCGATCTGCTGCCGCAGTTCGGCATCGCCGGCGCAGCCCGCCTGGCCGGCAGTCTGAGAGCGGATCTGCTTCATCGCTTCGTCCATCAGCTCGGGTGGAATCGGGGAGGTTTCGCGCAGAGCTTCCTGCCGTAAAAGAACGCGCTCGATCACATTTTCACGCGACCATTCGCGCAGTTGCATCTCCATCTGCACCGGGTCGCCGCCATGCATCGCCGCTTCATATTGCGGCCGGAGGGCAGCAGCTTCTTCGCGAATGACAAAGTCGTCTACCAGCTCACCATTGATCAGCAGCGCCATTTAAGAACATTATCGCGTGTAACCGGCGATGCTCCTCACTGGTCTACTTTCCATGACTATCGATCATGTTTGCGACATGGAAGTGGATGAGGGAACAGCGGCGGGACAGAGCGAGTACGCGGGCGACCGGTACTATTTCTGCTCGCTGGAATGCAAAAAGAAATTCGATGCCGACCCCGCGAAATACGTCAGCCGGACGGAGGCAGGCCAAAGCTAGCGTCTGCACTCCGCGGCTGTTTCCGAAAGTTAGAAATTCAGTTTGACGCCGAACTGGATGAGCCGCTGCTCACGGGCGTCGGTCCAGGCCAGCGAAGCGGGAGTCAACAGGAGCCCTTGTGCGTCGACCGTCCCGGTGACATTCATATTGGTCACGTTTGTGTGATTGAGCAAATTTGTAAACTCGGCGAAAAACTCCGGCCGCAGGCGCTCACCGACAGGGAAAATACGTGAATAGCGGGCATCGAGCTGCTGCACCGCCGGGGAACGCAGGGTGTTCCGGCCGATGTAGGCGGGGCGCTGCTGCGCGGCTGCGACTGTGGGATCGCCGTTCAGGTTCGCGCGGTTGCTTCCATAGTTGAAGACATCGCCGCTGGAGGCATTAAAGATCAACGAGATCCGATTGTCGTTGATCAGGTGCCGCAGGAAAGGGGACTCAATACGGGCCGCGGGCGTATACACGGCGTTAGTAATGAAAACATGGGTGTGATCGGTCAATGACACGCCACGGTCCCTGCGTCGATTTGTTGGATCGGAAGGATACACAGCTGTGCCGCTATCGATATTGTTCTGTTCCGGCGCGTCGTCAATGGACTTTGAGTAGGTATAAGACGCAAACATCTCCAGTCCATGAGACAGCCGCTTGTTCAGCGTGACATTGCCTCCGTTGTAGACTGACTGACCCACCGATTCGGCGACGCTTACGTTCCTGTATGCGGGATAGACCCGGCCCGATCCGAAGACGGGCCGGCCATCGGCCAGCAGAGTGCCGTTGGGGACCACGTTTATGTTGCGATAGACGGGCAGGCGATTTCCGCGCGTGAACAGGTAGGAAACGCTCACTCCCAAGTCGTTAGTCAAGGCGCGCGTGACGGTCACATTGGCGTTGGAGGAATACAGGGTGGCGAAATCTGGCGACACGCTCTCCACGCCCACCGCCGGAGCAAAGCCCGCCGGCGCAGCGGTGAAGATGGCCGGGAACGCGGGTGCGTACGCGTCCGACGGCGATGCGCTGATGGTAAAGAATGAGGGGTTGCCACTGTTTAGCAGCGCACGGCGGTAGATGTCTGTCTGCGGAGGATCGTAAAATATCCCACCGCTGGCTCTCAGCACGGTCTTATGATCTTTGCCGAGGCCTATGGCCAGGCCCACCCGAGGCGCGAAATTGTTTTTATCCACGCGAAAATCGCGGGAGTAAGCGAAGGTGGCGTTTTTGTCGGGATTGGGAACGTCATAGAGCTCGTAGCGGAGTCCGTAAGTCAACGTGATGTTCGGACGTACCTTCCAATTGTCCTGCGCGTAGCCACTCCAGAAGATAGAGTTGTACGAGATCGCCTGATTGCCAAACGCCTGGTTGTAAGCGCTATATCCTTTGAGACTGACGCCGCGCGCGGCATCCAGATAGGATTGAACCGTTGGGAACGTATAGACAGCGGACGTTACTTGAGACTGGAGATCGCGAATGTTCCGAACCACTCCTCCAACCTTGTAGGTATGCTCGCTCCGCGTATAGCTGTAATTCTCGGACAGCTCCGGGCTCCGCTCACGGAAATCAAAGCCGAGTTGAGGGGAGTTGCCGAATTGAATTTGGCCGGGGATGGTGATGGACGGCCCGGGAACGTTGGCGGCAAAACCGAGCTGCTGCTGCGTCCGGTAAGGTACCTGAAAACGGATTTCGTTCACCGCGCTGGAGCCCAGCGTGGAAATTAACTGCGAAGCGAAGGTGTGCGACCGATCGACGAAGTTATACGTTTGAGACTCGACAACTAGCGCGCCGCCGTTGTTATAAGGCGAATCGTTGCGGTGCAAATTGTAGCGGACGGTCAGACGATTGGAATCGTTGATCTGGAAATCGGCCTTGATCAATCCGAAATAGAGATTCTGTCCGAAGGGAATGGCATTGGCGTATCGCTCCGGGAGTCCGAGTTGCGCGATGACCGCAGGGTTTACCGTGACGACGTTGGGAAGGTCGCGCTTTACCTTCTCGAAGGCGGCAAACAGAAATGCTTTGTCGTGAATGATGGGCGCTCCGGCGTTTGCGAAGAAGGAATCCACACTCTGTTCCGGCTTCGGCCGGGAAGGATTTAGCAGAGCCGGCCTGGCCACAAAATCGGTACGGCGGAAAATATAGCCGGCTTCCCCGTGAAGATCGTTGCTTCCCGACTTGGTGATGGTGTTGAAGACAGCGCCGACCGTATTCCCGAACTCCGGCGCAAACCCATTATTGACGTTCTGGACCTCGGCGACAAAAGTATTCGAGATAGGAATCAGGCGGATACCGGCCCGGTCGCTTTGCGTGTTCGCGTTGCCATCCAACTGGTAATTGACGCGGCCATTAAATCCATTTGCGTTCAGTTTCCGCGGCACACCAAATTCCTGGTTGCCACGACCGCTCACGTTGGGTTGCAGCAGAATGAAGTTATACGGATTTCGTGAGACAAGCGGCAGATTCAAAACCTGATTGCCGCTGAGAGTGGAGCCGATGTCGGTGCGGCTGGGATCGGAAACCGGAGCGGCCGCGGACACCTCCACAGTGCTGGCCACACCCAATACCTGCAGAGTGATATCGACGGTGGCGGCGCTCCCGGCGCTCAGCGTGATGCCGGTCCGTTTCGTGGCCGCAAAGCCGGAGGATTCCACGGTCACCGTGTATTCACCCAGCGGGAGGACAGGGAAGCGATAGAAGCCTGCGGCGTCGGTCTGTTGCGATCTTTTAAAGCCTGTTCCGATATTTTCGATTCGCACGGCGGCCGACGACAGCGCGGCGCCAGTCGGGTCTGTGATGGTCCCTTCAATCTGCCCGTTAATCGCGGCGGACTGCCCGAAGGAGAGCGCGGCGAAGATTGTAAGTGTCAGTACTGTTAACGTTGCCTGTTTACCCATTGTCGATAAGCCCCTCATTAGCCTTTATAGAAGCTGGATGAAGGGGAATTGGATTCGGTTGCAGATTTCAGGGCAATCTCAGCGTGATAGACTGCCGTTGTGATGCGTCTTCTGATTTCCATATTTCTTCTCTGCGGGTCGCTGGTAGCCGCTCCGGCGATCAAGGTGTTGATTATCGATGGGCAGAATAATCACGATTGGAAGGCAACCACACCCATCCTCAAGAAGCTGCTGGAGGAGTCGGGGCGGTTTACGGTCGCGGTGGCCACAACGCCCCCCAAGGGCGGGGATATGGCCAGCTTTCAGCCGAAGTTCACGGGCCAGGATGTCGTGCTTTCCAATTACAACGGTGAGCCATGGTCCGCCGCGACACAGGCCGCCTTCGAGGAGTTCGTTCGCAAGGGCGGGGGATTCGTGTCATTCCATGCCGCCGATAACGCGTTTCCGGAATGGAAAGAGTTCAACGAGATGATCGGAGTAGGCGGATGGGGCAACCGCACGGAGAAAGCTGGTCCCTATGTACGCTTCCGCGACGGCAAAATTGTGGAGGATGCAACCACCCCGGGTCCCGGCGGCCATCATGGCGCTCAGCACCCATTTGTCGTGGCGAAGCGGAACGCCCAACATCCCATCATGAAGGGACTGCCGGCGGAGTGGATGCACGTGAAAGACGAACTGTATGACAGTCTGCGCGGGCCCGCCAAGAACATGACGGTTCTGGCAACGGCCTTTTCCGATCCCGCCACCAAAGGCACGGGCGAGCACGAGCCCATGTTGATGGTTTTACACTACGGCAAGGGGCGCGTCTTTCATACCACGCTGGGACACGGACCGGAGGCAATGCAGTGCGTTGGGTTCATCACGACGCTGCTGCGCGGGACCGAATGGACACATCAGGGCAAAGTAACGATCCCTGTGCCTGCTGATTTTCCCAAGGCCGACAAGACCAGCACCCGGTAGGCGGCGCGTTAGAGTTTGAGCAGGCTGCGCAGGCGCTTGGTCTGTACGCGGCTCACGGGAATCTCGGTCTGCTTCTTGTCATCCATCCGGATCTGATAGCTCGACTTGAACCAGGGAATTACTTCGCGGATCCGGTTGATGTTTACCAGGAACGAGCGGTGAACGCGCCAAAACGTCTCGGGATCGAGATTCGACTGCAGTTCTTCGATGGTGCGGTAATTGGATTCGCCCTCAAGCGTGCTAGTCACGATCGTGATGAGGCCATCCTCGATGGTGGCGTAGACGATGTCCTGCGCATCGACGATCAGATTCCGGCCGGAGCTTTTGACGAGAATTTTGGTTCGCTGAAAGCCGGGACGGGGAGCCGGCGCCAATTCCGTCCGGGGGCTCCGCTCCAGCAGCAGCTTCTGAGCGCGCTGCATGGTGGTCGCCAGCCGGTCCTTATCGATCGGCTTCAGGATGTAATCCATGGCCTCCATGCGAAAGGCGTCGACCGCATAGTTATCGAATGCCGTGGCCAGAACGAAGTGGGGCAAAGGCGATTTACCTTCTTTCAAGCGCTGGATGACGCTCAAACCATCCAGCCCCGGCATCTGCACATCGAGGAAAACCAGGTCCGGCTCCAGATTCTGGATCAACTCGATCGCCTCAAGTCCATTGGAACCGGAGCCGATTATCTCGATTTCAGGGAAATCTTTCAGGAGAAACGAGAGTTCTTCACGTGCGAGCTGCTCGTCGTCTACGATTACCGTGGCGATGGTATTCGTCGCGCGGCTGAACATGAGATGTTAGTATAACATTCAGACATTTTCATCTTCGCAAATCAAAAGAGGAGATCCACAAAGATTGTCAGCAAACGATAACGTCCGAATCGCGCCCGCCGAGGGAAAGCTCGGTGTATTGATCCCTGGAATCGGCGCCGTCTCGACGACCTTCATGGCAGGGGTAGAAGCCATCAAGCAAGGCTTGGCGAAGCCGGTTGGCTCGCTGACGCAACTCTCAACCGTTCGGCTTGGGAAGAGAACAGACGCACGTACCCCACGTATTAAGGATTTCGTTCCATTAGCGAACCTGGAGGATCTGGTCTTCGGCGGCTGGGACATCTACGAAGATACGGCTTATGAAGCAGCGGTGAATGCCAAAGTACTGGATTCGCCCATGCTGGACAGGCTGAAAGGCCCCCTCTCGGAAGTGAAGCCGATGAAGGCGGTATTCGATCAGGAATACGTCAAGCGGATCACCGGGACCCATGTAAAGCAGGGCCGCACCAATATGGAAAAGGCCGAGATGCTGATCGATGACATTGAAGGCTTCCGCAAAGAGAAAGGTGTCTCGCGTCTCTGCATGATCTGGTGCGGATCGACCGAGGTATTCCACAGACCGGCGGCCGTCCATCAGAGTCTGAAGGCTTTTCAAGAAGGATTGTGTAAAAACGATCCGGAAATAGCTCCGAGTCAGATTTATGCCTATGCGGCGCTGCAGTGCGGCGTCCCCTTTGCGAATGGCGCGCCCAATCTGACCACTGATGTGCCCGCCATGCTGGAACTGGCGCGCGATCGCCAGGTGCCGATCTGCGGCAAGGATTTCAAGACGGGTCAAACCTTCATGAAGACGCTGCTCGCTCCCGGGTTCAAGGCACGCATGTTGGGAATGGCTGGCTGGTACTCCACCAATATCCTCGGAAACCGCGACGGTGAGGTGTTGGAGGATCCGGGGTCATTTAAGAGCAAGGAAGAGACAAAGCTTTCGGTGCTTGAGCAGATTCTGCAGCCGGATCTTTATCCGGAGCTCTATAAAGATCTGTACCACTCGGTCAAGATCAACTACTATCCTCCGCGCGGAGATGCCAAAGAAGGCTGGGATAATATTGATATCTTCGGGTGGATGAACTATCCCATGCAGATCAAGGTAAACTTTCTGTGCCGCGACTCGATTCTGGCGGCTCCGCTGGTGCTGGACCTTGTCCTGTTCATGGACCTGGCGCAACGGGCGGGTTTGAAAGGTATTCAAGAGTGGCTCTCCTTTTATTTCAAGGGGCCGATGACAGCACCGGGTCTCTACCCTGAGCACGACATCTTTATTCAGTTGATGAAGTTGAAGAACACACTGCGTTGGATGAAGGGCGAGGACCTGATTACTCACTTGGGCCTCGAATACTACGATTAGTCAGGTGCCTGCATGAAGGTTCTGGTCATCGGGGGGACCTTGTTCATTGGCCGCGGGATCGTTGCCTCCTTGCTGAAGGAAGAGCATGAGGTGACGATCCTGCACCGCAAGGCTGGCCATAACCTCGGAAAAAAGGTCCGGGAAATCCTCGCCGACCGGAACGATCCGGAATCGCTGCGTGAGGCTTTAGCCGGTAAGCATTTCGACGTGGTGTTCGACAATGTGTACGACTGGGAGCGCGGGACCACGGCGGCGCAGGTGGAAGCGACCGCCAAGGCCGTCAGCGAGAAGAAGCTCGCGCGCTATGTCTTCATGTCGAGCGTGGCGGCATATGGCGATGGTCTGAACCATCACGAAGGCGATGCCTTGGCGCCTGACAACCACTCGGATTCGTACGTCAGGAATAAGGCGATGAGTGAGCGGACGTTGTTCCGTTTTCACCAGCGCAATGGGTTGCCGGTTGTTACCATTCGCCCGCCCTACATCTATGGCCCGGGCAATCCCTACTACCGGGAGGCATTCTTCTGGGACCGCCTGCGCGACGGCCGTCCCCTCATTCTGCCGGGCGACGGCCGGCGGCTGATGCAGTTCGTCTATATCAAAGACCTAGTGGACGCGTGTGTACGTGCCGCCTTTGAGCCGGGAATTGTCGGTCATGCATTCAACGTTGCCAATCCACGTCCGATCACGCAGGCTGAGCTGGTGGGTCTGCTAGGTGAGATTGCGGGCAAAACACCACAGGTGGTCCGGCTGGCGCGCGACCGTATTGTGCAGGCCGGTGGTCACCCGATGGGACCTAATCTGTATTTTGGGATGTACTACGATATGCCGCCCATCACGCAGGTCATCACTAAGGCGCAGCGCATGCTGCACTTCCACCCAACTGATTTCCACACTGGATTGAAAGAAACCTATCGCTGGTATCTTCGCCACCATGAAAGGAATGCTTCGAACTATCCTTTTGAGGATAAGTTGATCGGAAACATTCCGCCGGGGCCCCTCTAGGTCAACAGCGCGGCAGCTACTTTCGCTGTATTGCTGTGAATGGTGACCGTGTCGTCCAATTTCCGCGCGTAACCGCCTGCCAGCGTGACAAACGCGGGGGTCTGGTGTTGTAATGCGGCGGAGAGCACAAGCGAATCGCGCTGCTTCAGTCCTTCCAACGTAAGAGCCAATCCGCCCAACTGATCGTCATAGTAGGGGTCCGAGCCGGCCACATAGGCGACTAGGTCGGGCCGGAAGCTGTTCATCGCGTACGTCAGACCGTCCTGCAGGCGTTGCAGGTACTCCTCGTCTTCCACACCGTCCTCGAGATGAATATCGAGATTGGACGGCGGCTTTACGCTGGGATAGTTGTTGTACTGATGAATCGAGAGCGTGAAGACTGTTGCATCGCCGGCAAAAATTCCCGCGGTACCGTTGCCGTGGTGGACATCGCAGTCGATCACCATGGCGCGGCCAATGAGCTTATCCGCCTGCAGCCGGCGGATTGCCACTGCAACATCATGAATCGCGCAAAAACCCTCTCCATGACCTCGAAACGCATGGTGAAAACCACCGCCAATGTTATAGCCAAGCCGGTCGCGCAACGCTCCCCTGGCCGCTAGTATGGAACCTCCGGCCGCGAGCCAAAACGCGTTTACCATCTCCTGAGAGTACGGAATCTCCAACTGCAGGACCTCTTCAAAGCGCAAGCGGCCACTACGCAGCCGGGTGACCCAATCCTCCGAATGGACGAGCGTCAGGTCGTGGTCCGTGGCGCGTTCCGGAGCAACGAAATCAGAATCTTCAGCGAAGCCCTCGGCTACCAGCCGCTCTTTGATCAGGCGAAACTTCTGAGAGGGAAACACGTGCGCGCCCAGATTCAAATCGTAGCCGTCGTGATAGACCAGTTTGAAGGGAAGAGCCATGCTACGCGGCCGATTGCAACGCGGTAATCAGGGCGACGGTGTACACATCCTCGGCCGAACAGCCGCGCGAAAGATCGTTCGCTGGTTTGGCCAAACCTTGCAGTATGGGTCCTATGGCCATGGCGCCGCCTAGGCGTTCTACCAGTTTGACGCCGATATTGCCCGCCGCGAGATCAGGAAAAATCAACGTATTAGCCCGGCCGGCAACAAGTGACCCTGGCGCTTTTGAGCTGCCGATGGCCGGCATCAGCGCCGCATCCGCCTGCAACTCTCCATCGATGGTCAAGGCGGGATCGCGCTCCCGCACGATTCGCAGCGCTTCCAGGATCTTGTCGAGCGACTTATCTTTACCACTGCCTTTTGTGGAAAAGGAGAGCAACGCCACGTGCGGCTCGGTGTGCAGCAGCGTTTTGGTGGTCCGGGCCGTGGAAATGGCAATGTCCGCGAGTTCGACTGCGGTCGGATTAATCACGATGGCACAGTCGCCCATGGCAAGCAGTCCATTGCTGCCGAAGGTCCGGTCCCGCACGGCTACGATGAAGGCGCTGGATACCGTCTTAACGTCCGCCCTGGCTCCAATGCATTGAAAGGAGGCTCGGATGGTCTCTGCCGTGGTGTTGGAGGCTCCGCCCACGAAGCCATCAGCATCGCCGGCCGCCACCATCAGCGCAGCGTAATAGAGCGGCTGGATAGCGATTTCCGCGGCTTCCACCTCGGTGATCCCTTTGGCGCGCCGCCGCTCGAAGTACAAAGAAGCATATTTTTTATCCGGGGATACCGTGCGCACTCCCGAGTCGACTCTTTGGCCGGAGGAGATCAGGATCGGTTGAATCAATCCTTCTTTTGCCAAGCGGGACGCGGCGGCGGAGACACGGGGATCGGAGCCCTCCGGAAATACGATCCGCTTTTTTACGCCGAGATCCTTCACTTTTTGGCTTTGTTCTGCGATAAATGCGGCAGAAGACTCCGGCAAAGACATAGGGATATTGTATCGGTTCAGTTCTGCGGAGCCGCTGTAACGTGAGATTTGTACCGGCCGCTAGGGTAAATGTTACGTATCACACATCGGCGGGCGTTAGAGCTGGTGCAAGCAAACGACAAGCAACTGGCAATCCAATTGCCAACGTAGTGCCAGTGGAGGATATATGAAACTCATTGCAGAAGCTACCCTTGGCCTGTTTCTGGCAGGGGCGGGCCTATCGATGTTTGGTCAGGCTGGTCAACCGATCAAAGACGATATGAAGCAAGCCGGCTCCGACATTAAGGACGCCGGCAAGCATACCGGACATGCAGCCAAAAAGACAGGTAAGAAAATAAAGCGAGGCACGAAGAAGGCCGTACATAAAGCGGCTGAGAAGACCGAAGATGGCGCGGCGGCGGTAAGAAATAAAACGCAGCCGTAACGCAAGCGTTCTCAATTCCTCCTTTTGATTGTCAGCACTGGTCCAGCTTTGGACCAGTGCTTTTTGTTGCCAACCTATTTTTTAACCGCAGATTTTTCTGATAAGGTATAGCCAGCAATCAACTTGGTCTGGGAGGATCTGTGGAATTAATAAAATCGCTCTTCCGAAGCGTACCCATTTATATCGCTGCCCTCGCGGCCGCGACTGTGGCCAATTTGGGAGCGCAAGCCACGAACGTATTGACGGTAAGCCCGGCGTCGCTCGTCTTCAATTACGCGCAGGGCGATACTCAGCCGGTGGGCATTCTGCTCATTTCCAGCAACCAGGGGTCGGCCTCCTATCGCTTAACTCCCAGCACCGTGACAGGCGGCTCGTGGCTCTCCGTTGCTCCGTCTACCGGCCTGACCACGGTCGGCGTCCAGCAGAGCGTACAAGCGATTGTCGATCCCACAAACCTTCCCGTCGGGGCCTATGACGGGAATGTCCGGATCGAGGCCAGCAACGTAAGCAATTCGCCGCTGAATGTTCCCGTGAGGCTCAACGTGTTGAGTGCCGGAACTGTTACCACGCAACTGGCCGCCTCGCCGGCTTCACTTGCGTTCTTTGCCCAGCCTGGGGCAGTGGCGCCCGCGTCCGCCTATGTTCGAGTCACCAGCACAACGACGACTCCCATCACCTACACGATTGCAGTGTCGGACAACTGGCTCAGCGCCAGCGGTGTGGGGGGCGTCACAGTCACTCCGGCGGATGTGCAGGTCAGCGTGAATCACGCGGGATTGATCGCTGGCGCGGTTTACAACGGCAACGTGATTTTGACACCGACGAGTGGAGCAGGTACTTCGAAGACCATCCCGGTATCGCTCTCCGTAGGTTCTACAACGGGAGTGAACTCGTCGTTAACCGCATCGCCTTCCCGATTTATCTTCAACTATCAAACCGGCTATTCGGCGCCACAGCAACAGGTGCTTACTATCGGGAGCACGCAGGGTTCGCTCAACTTTACGGCCACCGCCACCTCCACGGGAAATTGGCTGGCGATCAATTCTATCGGCGCGATTAGCGGCGCGACTCCCTCCTCCGTGGTGCTGAATGCGAATCCGGGCGCGTTAGGCCCAGGCAGCTACCCGGGAAATATCCGCATCTCGGCGCCCGGCACAAGTGACCTGAACGTCGAGGCGACTCTGGTTGTCAGCAGCTCACCACTCATCAATATGAGTGCGGCCAGCCTGAATTTCCAGTATTCGGGTGGCGCGGCGCCCGCTGCGCAGATTGTTCATCTCAGCAGTACAAGCGCTCCATTGAACTACAGTATGCAGGCGCTGCCGGGGTCGCCGTGGTTGACGGTGAACTCATTTAACGGCGTTGACTTCTCAGTGGGTATCATTCCGAGTCTGCTACCGGCAGGCTCCGCCAGTTCGAACTTGATCATCACCGCCGCGGGCGCGGGCAATTCGCCGCTCTATCTTCCGGTGACAGTGAATGGCGCCAGTTCCAGCTCTTTGATTGCGGTGACACGCGATATTGTGACTTTTACGGATATTTTAGGCAGTCTCACCGCCCCGGCCGCCCAGACTTTTGATGTTTATGCGAGTGATAATTCGGCCGTTCAATTTAATATCATTCCGAATTATCCCAGCGGAACCCCTGCGTTCCTGACGGTGCAGCCGGCGAACGGGACCACACGATCCACGATTTCGGTAGCGATCAACCGTTCCGCCATCTCCGTGGCGGGAACCTATCAAGCCAGCCTTTCCGTGGTTCCCTTGAATGCGAATCCCAATCTCAGCAACACGCCGGCCATCGTGAACATCACGCTGACGGTGACCGGCACGACGACAGTCACGGCGAATCCGTCGTCGGTGAGTTTCACTCCGCCGTCCGGCAGTTCCACGCCCCAAACACAAACCATTCAGTTGAACAGCACAACCGCGGGCGTCACTTTTAGCGCCAGCGCCCAGACTGCGACGGGGAACTGGCTGGCAGTGTCGGTCAACAACAACGCGACCACACCGACATTGACCATCACGGCGAATCCGCTGAATCTGGGGCCGGGCCGCTACGACGGCTCTGTTACCGTCTCGGGAGCTTCCCAGCTACTGACCATTCCCGTTACGCTATTCATCGCGACCACCGGAACTTTGACGGTCACGCCAGGCAGCCTGACCTTTGATGCGCAAACATTTCCGGCAAACTCGAATCCCGCGCCTAAGCTGATCCAGCTTTCGAGCACCGGAACGCAAGTCAGCTTTAACGCTACGGCGGCCACAAACTCGGGCGGCGGCTGGCTCGACGTGAATCCTAAGAGCGGAGTCACCGGACAGGTTTCCAGCCTCAGCGTTACGGTCAATTCCACAGGCCTGGCGGCCGGCCAGTATGCCGGGAACATCACTGTAGCCGGCGTGGGGACTTCGAATCCTCCGCAGACCGTTAGCGTGATCCTGAACGTTACCGCAGCCGCCATACCGCAGATTAATTCCATCGTAAACGCCGCGACCTTTGCCCCAACCGCAATAGCCCCCGGGTTGATCGTGACCATTTTCGGGAACAACCTGGGGCCGCCGGCGATCACCGGGCTTCGCTTAAATGCCTCGGGGCTGCTGGAGACTACACTGGCCGACACGCAGGTGCTGTTTGACGGAACGCCCGCCCCCATGGTTTATGTGTCTGCCAATCAGGTCGCCGCGATCGCGCCTTATGGCGTATTCGGTAGATTGAGCACCCGGATTCAGGTGCAGTACCAGGGGCAGCGATCCACGTCTCTGGATATCCGTGTGGTGGACACCGCGCCCGGGATTTTCAGCTTGAACTCGCAAGGGACCGGTCAGGCCGCGGCCCTCAATCAGAACGGAACCGTAAACACTCCATCCAACCCGATTACCAGGGGCGAGGTGATTGTTCTTTATATGACCGGCGAGGGGCAGACTAATCCCCAGGGAGTGGACGGGCAGGTCACCAGCGCGGCTAACCTCAAGAAGCCGCTGGCTCCTATCACGGTAAAGATCGACGGCATTAACGCTGTGGTGGATTACGCAGGTTCAGCGCCCGGACTGGTGGCCGGCGTCATGCAGGTGAACGTGCGCGTTCCCCTCGGTTCGCGAACCGGGCCAGGCGTCCCGGTGGAGGTGGCCGCGGGTGCGGCCTCCATATCGAACGCCACGATTTCCGTGCAGTAATACGCCGCGAGCAGGGCACGATACAATCCGTTAACGATGAACTTGATGATCACGGATGTAGTGGTGCGCGATATCCGCTTCCCCACCTCGCGCGAGCATATCGGCTCCGATGCGATGAATAAAGATCCGGATTATTCTGCCACCTATGTCGTGGTCAAAACGGACAGTGAGTACGAAGGCCATGGACTAACGTTCACCATTGGGCGCGGCAATGAGCTTTGCGTAGCAGCGGTGCAGGCCCTCCGTCCCCTGCTGGCGGGTAGAACCTTGCAGTCGTTCACAAGGGACATGGGCGGCTTTTGGCGGCACATCACCGGAGACAGCCAGCTGCGCTGGGTCGGCCCGGAGAAGGGCGTCATTCACCTGGCGACCGCCGCCGTCGTGAATGCCGTTTGGGATTTGTACGCGAAAACAGAGGCCAAACCGGTTTGGAAATTACTGGTCGACATGACTCCGGAGCAACTCGTGTCCTGCATCGATTTCCGGTATATTTCCGACGCGCTCACACCGGATGAGGCGCTGGCGATCCTGAAGGAGAACGAGCCCACCCGGGCGGCGCGCGAGGCGGAGATGCTGCGCGATGGCTTCCCGGCTTACACTACATCCGCCGGCTGGCTGGGCTATACCGACGACCAGCTCAGGCAACTGTGCCGTGAGGCGATTGCCGAAGGCTGGACCCACTTCAAAATAAAAGTCGGAGCGGACCTCAACGACGATATCCGGCGAAGCACTATTATCCGGGAAGAGATCGGGCCGCAGCGCAAGTTGATGATGGATGCCAATCAGCGCTGGGACGTGGCCGACGCGATCGCGAACATGAAGCAACTGGCGCGCTTCGATCCCTGGTGGATTGAGGAGCCCACAAGTCCGGATGATGTGCTCGGTCATGCGGCAATCGCACGTGCGGTGGCCCCGATTGGCGTGGCTACGGGCGAGCACTGCCAGAACCGGGTGATCTTCAAACAGCTTCTGCAGGCCAAAGCGATCAGTTTCTGCCAGATCGATAGCTGCCGCCTGGGGGGAGTGAATGAGATTTTAGCCGTCCTGCTGATGGCCAGGAAGTTCGGCGTCCCGGTCTGCCCGCACGCTGGCGGCGTGGGTCTCTGCGAATATGTGCAGCATCTTTCCCTCTTCGACTACATTTATGTCAGCGGCTCGCTCGAAAGCAGACTACTGGAATACGTCGACCACCTGCACGAACATTTCGTGACGCCGGTCCAGATGAAGAACGGCCGCTACATGCCGCCGCAGGCCCCTGGCTACAGCATCACAATGAAACCCGCCTCCCTTGATTATCACGAGTATCCCCACGGCAATGTGTGGCGATAAATTTATCCTGTCAGGCTCAGGCGTGGGAAAGAGCAATCGCCCACTCGTTGGGGTATACTAGCTCCCATCGGGAATTGCAAGCTCGGAATTGATTTGAGTGAGCTTGAGTCCATTTCCATGCTTCGCGTCCACTGGAGTTTTTTCATGAAAATATTGTCTTTCCGCTTTCTGCGCCTGGCGCTGATTGCGGTCTTTTGTATGTGCAATGCGATCGATCCTGTAGCCGCGCAGACGCTTTATGGGACGGTGGTGGGCCTGGTCGAGGATGCTTCGGGCGCGGCAGTGCCCAACGTCAAACTGGCCATCACCAACAAGGGAACCGGCCTCACGCTGGAGGCGACAACGGATTCCAACGGCTCCTTTACGATTTTGAACGTTCCCGCGGGCACCTACGATGCCAAGGCGGGATTGACAGGGTTCAAGACGCAATCGCGAACCGATCTCGCCGTTACGGTCAATACCGTCAGCCGCGTGAATTTTGTTATGGAAGTAGGCTCGCTGAGCGAGCAGATCACCGTGTCGGCGGAAGTGACGCAACTGCAAACCGATAAAGCGGACACGCACACGGAGATCCGGGCCGATCTGGTGAAGAACCTCCCGCTTCCGGGCTACCGGAACTACCAGAGCCTGATCAATCTGGTGCCCGGCGCAACGCCTGCCTCGTATCAGAACGCTGTCACGGATACTCCGGCGCGTTCGCTGCGCACCAACGTCAATGGCACGAACGCCAGCACCAATGTCACCCGGATCGACGGCGCAGCAAGCGTGAATGTCTGGCTGCCGCATCATGCAGGTTACGTCATGCCCGCGGAAATGGTGGAGACCGTCAACGTGGTTACCACGGCCGGCGACGCTGAGCAGGGAATGGCCGGCGGAGCGGCGGTCACGCTGGTGACCAAATCAGGAACCAATACACTGCACGGCAGCGCCTTCTGGTACCACGATAACCAGCACTTGCGCGCCCGCAACTTCTTCTTCACGCCCACAACAGTGAAGCCGGTGAGCATCTACAACAATTTCGGTGGCACGATCGGCGGGCCGATCGTGAAGAACAAGTTGTTCTACTTTTACAGCTACGACAATACCAAGCAGCGCAGCGGCGCATTTGGACGCTATTCGGTGCCGACCGCTGACATTCGCGCGGGCGATTTCTCGGCTACGGGAACCGATATTTACGATCCGTTGACGGGCAACACTTTGACCGGAACCGGCCGCACGAAGTTCCCCGGCAACATCATTCCAGCCAACCGGATCAGTCCCATCGCGCAGAAGATTCAATCGTTCTATCCAGCGCCCAATATCGCCGGACCTTTGAATAATTTCGCCATCGGCGCCACGCCGCAATTCAATCGAGACTACAACGACGCGAAGATCACTTATCAGCGGCAGGCGAATCATATGATCTGGGGCCGCTATGGCATTATGAATGCCTTGGTGGGCGGTGTCGGTGTTTTTGGCGACGGGGTTGGACCCTCGCCGGGCGCCGATCCGGGCTTCGGTGACACGCGCATTCAAAACACCTCGGCGGGACACAACTATACGCTGTCCCCAAACCTGCTGCTGGACGGGGTGCTGGGCTATCAGCGCTTGGATCAAACCGTGCGCGGCCAGGACTTCGGCAAGGATTTCTCAACAGTCCTCGGTATTCCCGGTCTAGGCGGGCCTGACCCGCGTCAACAGGGTTTTCCCAACATCAACGTCAACGGCTATGCCGGATTTGGCGTCCCCGGATGGATGCCGCTGCAGCGCATTGAGGAGAGCTACACCACCACTCACACGCTGCGTTGGATCAAGGGTAAGCATAACTTCGCCTTCGGCTTTGATGGCGTGCTGCATAAACTCACCCACTGGTCCCCGCACCTGGGCTACGGTCCGCGGGGAACCTTCAATTTCAACGGTGGTGTGACCAGCAACGGTTCCTTCAATAACTACAACGCATATGCAGCTTTCCTGCTGGGTATGCCGAACCTGATACAAAAGAGCATCCAGCATGTGATGTTGACCGGGCGCGAATATCAGTTCGGCTGGTATGCGCAGGATCGCTGGCAGATGACGCGCAAATTGACGGTGAGCGCCGGGCTGCGCTACGAATACTATCCGCTGATTGGCCGGTCCAACGGCAAAGGCATCGAGCGCCTGGATCCGGAAACGAACCTGGTGTACCTGGGGGGCCGGGGGAACGTTCCTCGTGCCAACGGCTTCTCCGTGAGCAAGAAACTGTTCGCTCCGCGCTTGGGCCTGGCCTACCGGTTTGACGACAAGACGGTGATCCGCACTGGCTACGGAATGAACTACAGTCCGCTGCCGTGGTCGCGGCCGCTGCAGGGCATGTATCCGCTCACTGTCAGCTTCAACTTCCCGGCCGCCAACGACAATGTGTCGTATGGCTCCCTGGCCACAGGCGTGCCGCCAGTGGTTGGCCCTGACCTTTCCAGCGGCGTGGTGGAACTGCCGGCATTCGCGGACATGCGCAGTCCCTATCCCGGCCAGATCACCCGCGGCTATATCCAGAGCTGGAACTTTACGCTGGAACGGCGCTTGCCCGGTTCCGTGGTCGCCAGCGCGGCCTACGTGGGTACGCAGGCCACTCACCAATCGGCCGACCTGGATATCAACTCAGGGCAGGTGCTCGGCGCCGGGAACGCCGGGAGGCCTTACTCCGCGCGTTTTGGCCGCAATATCGCCACAAACATGTGGAATGGCTTCTTAAGCTCGAATTACCACGCGTTGCAAACCTCCGTCCGCCGTACGGCCCAGGGACTGACTTTGCAGGGCGCGTACACCTGGTCGAAGGCGATCAACATGACCGACGATGAAGGCTGGGCCGGCGTGACCTACAACTGGGGCCCGGCTTTCTACCGCAACCGGGCGACCGCCGGGTATGATCGCACCCACGTTTTCCAGATGGCTTACGTCTATGAGCTGCCGATGGGTGAGGGGAAGAAGATCGCCAGCAGCGGGCCGATGAAGCAGGTGGCCGGCGGCTGGTCCGTTAGCGGAATCACCGCCGCGTTCACCGGCACACCGTTTACGCCGAGCGCCCCGGGTGGAACTCTCAACCTGCCCGGCAATGCGCAGACTCCCGATCAGGTGAAGGCCGTGGTGGGCCGTCCCGAGGGGATCGGCTCGGATAAGACCTTCTATGACACGAGCGCCTTTGCAGCTATCGCTCCGGGTCAGGCGCCGCGATTTGGCTCCATGGGCCGCAATAGCCTGCGGAACCCAGGTAGTCTCCGCCATGATCTCGTGCTGAGCAAGGATTTTAGATTCCTCGAGAGGGTGATGATGACTTTCCGCGCGGAGGCGTACAACTTCACGAATAGCCGCTTGTCGACCGGATTTGCGTCGAATGACGTTACCAATCCGAACTTCCTTCGGGTGTTGAGCGCCAGCGATGAACGCCAGATCCGGTTTGGGCTCCGCTTCGGTTTCTAAAAGCGCAACCTGACGCATCCGCCAAGGGCTCCGGTGGGAACTGGAGCCCTTTCCGCGCACGGCTTGCCGGCCATAGCTGAAGAAATCGAAACACCGCGATACAATGGGAATACCCCCTCACACGTAATCCCATGATTTCAGTTAGCAATGTCACGATGCGCTTCGGCGCCAAGATCCTGTTTGAAGAGGTCTCTACCTCGTTTACGCCAGGCAAGCGATACGGACTTACCGGTCCCAACGGCTCCGGCAAGTCCACTTTCATGAAGCTGTTGACCGGCGAACTGGACCCCCAAAAGGGTTCCGTGGTGCGGCCGAGAAAAGTCGGCGTATTGCGGCAGGATCAGTACGCATTTGACGCCTACCGCGTGATCGATACCGTCATCATGGGAAACCGCCCTCTGTGGGCCGCCCTGGAAGAACGCGAAGTGCTGTACGCCAAAGCCGATATGACGGATGAAGACGGTATGCGCCTGGGCGAACTGGAAGGCGTGGTCTCGGAGGAGGACGGCTATACAGCCGAGAGCGATGCGGCTATTCTGCTGCAGGGGCTGGATATTCCCGAAGAATTGCACGACCGCACCATGGGCGAGCTGCAAGGCGGACAGAAGGTCCGCGTGCTTCTGGCGCAGGCCCTCTTCGGACATCCCAACGCCCTGCTGCTGGATGAGCCCACAAACCACCTGGATCTTGAATCGATTCACTGGCTGCAGAACTTCCTAACGAACTATGACGGGGTGCTGATTGTCATTTCGCATGATCGCCACTTCCTCAACAGCGTGTGTACCCATATAGCCGACATCGATTATCAGACGATCATCACCTATAACGGCGGGTATGACGATATGGTGCTGGCCAAGACGCAGGTGCGCTCGCGCATTGAATCGGAGAACGCGCAACGCGAAAAGAAGATCGCGCAGCTCAATGAATTTATCGCCCGCTTTTCCGCCGGTACCCGGTCGAGTCAGGTGACTTCGCGGAAGAAAGAAGTCGAGCGGCTGCAGGTAAGCGATCTGGCCCGGTCGAACATACAACGGCCCTTCATCCGCTTTGAGATGAAGCGCCCTACCGGCCGAACCGCCTTGGATGTGCAGGGGCTCTCGAAGAGCTACGGCGATCTCAAGGTAATTCAGAGCTTCAGTGCCCACGTGCAGCGCGGCGAAAAGATTGTGCTCACGGGACGAAACGGCGTCGGCAAGACGACACTCATCCGGTCGCTCCTGGCCAGCGCCCCCGGCATCGACGATAAGGATTTCAATGTGGACTCCGGCAAAGTCCAATGGGGGCACGAAGCCCAGGTGGGCTATTTTTCACAGGACCACACCGGGATGATCGTAAAAGGCACGACGGCATCCGAATGGCTGCACGACGTGGACCGTATGGCCGCCAAGGAAGATATCCGCGGACTGTTGGGACAGATGCTCTTCAGCGGTGAGGAAGGCATGAAGCCGACCGAGGCTCTCTCGGGCGGGGAAACGGCGCGCTTGCTGTTCTGCCGCTTGATGCTGCAGAAGCCGAACATTCTGGTCTTCGATGAACCCACCAACCACCTCGATCTGGAATCGATCAATGCGTTGAATATCGCCCTTCAGCGCTATGAGGGGACGGTCTTGCTGGTAACCCATGACGAGGATTTGATGGATGAGGTGGCGACGCGCATCTGGCATTTCGACCACGGCCGGATCGAAGACTTCCAGGGTAGCTATGAAGAGTATCTGGCTGCCTGCGTGTAGCCCCTATTTGGCCGCTTCGCCGAAACGAATCTCGGATTCCGAACCGAACTTCTTATAGTTCCGGAATTCAATGACATTGCGGCTGCACTCACTGGTACCGCGGACACAGCTTAAGCTCTCCGAATGAGCCGGCAGGAGAAAAGTCCCGGATCCGAGACGTACATAATCGTAGTCGGTTGCCGATTCGACGGTGTCGATCGGAAAGTCGCGCGGTAGATTCCTTCCCTGCATCTCGATACGAAGAACACGGAAGTTCTCCTTATCGATCCAGACGGTTCCCTTGTACGCCGGGCGGTAGGACTGTGCCGCCATGTACACGTGCCAGTGAGAGTTCGGCTGTTCCACCGTGAAAGAGTACACGTAGGCTGCGCGATGGACTACCGTGTCACTGCCTTTGGGCCGGAAATCGGCGGCCGACGACGGTGAGAAGAGATCCCGCAGGACGGTGGCAAACTCCCCCGTCGACCACGAGCCAGATTTTTCCACTTTCTCTTTCGGCGCCTTGCCGTTCACCAGCACGTTCTTGTAGCTTTCCTTGCCACCATCGTAGACGACGTCGGCAGTCACGTTGTCAATGGCCTGCCAGTTGGGCTCGCGCGAGGAGGATTTGCTGTAGAAGCGCGTCGTCATCTGCTTCACGACGTAGTTCGGCAGCGTTTCGGAAAACGACTCGGCTGCGTCCCGCGCCTTTTCGATCACCCGATCGAGCTTGGGCCCGGCCTCTTCCCGGATAGGCTCGGCATGGACAGCCTGGGGCTCTGCGGCACGTTCGCGGGGCGCGGACTGCGGCACGGCCGCAATAGGTGCAGCGGGGCGGTTCACCGCGACCTGAGGGGCTGCAGCCGGGACGCGATATTTCGGAGGAGCGCCTCTTCGGGTCTTCGGAGGAGCACCATCTTCGGCATCTGCTTCGGAAGAGTTCCCTGGCGTAAGCACCGTGGTCGGCCGGCGCACATAGCCGTCATCGTCCACGCCCGCAGGCAGATTTCCGGCTCCCGGCTCCGGAGCTTTGGGAGAAGAGGGTCGTGAGGACTTGGCCGTTTCCGGCGCGGGATCGCCTTTGCGGCGTAGAATCGGCCGCTCGTCGTCCTTGTCGCGTGGTCCGCTTTCGTCGACTACCGGAGAGACGTCAGCAGCCTGGGAAGCAGCGGCCCGTTCCTGCGGAGTGCCCGGCTTCTCCAGCGTAATTGTGGATGCAAAATAAAACCCGTGGTCGTCCTGTGTCACGCCCGTGTTTACGTGGTCCCCTGCTTGCAAGCTGCCCGGATCCAAGGGCTTATCGGCTTTGAGGAACTTGGTGGCTGAGGTCACGTAGACCGTCAGAATCCGTTTGTCACCCGTTTCCATCACCAACTGCTTGGCATCCAGAGTTCGGACCATTCCGCTGAGTACCGTAAGGGCCTCGGCGTTGGGCGCAGTTTTCTTGTCTTTTTTGCCTCGCCGCGGCCAGCCGGGAATGCCGCCTCCGCCCATCGGCTGCCTGCCCGAGGGATAACCGCCTCCCGGATACGTCCCACCGGGAGGGTACCCGCCTGGATAGCCACCGCCCTGGCCCCCGATCTGACCCTCGCAAACCAGGGATGCAGCCAGCAGGGCCAGAGTAAATCGAGTCAGCGACGCGGGTCTGGGGCAACTCATGGGTCTTCTTAGCAGGACGGCAGCGGAGGCCCGCCGGTTGCCTCGATCATGGCACATTTCCAGCGCGGCTATGTGGACGGCGCGATTTCACAGGAGATTGCGATCGTCAGTGTTTTCTTCAGGTCCCGTTTGCCGTGGATGACGCGTACAATTTGGAGTGGCTCCACGTCCCGCTAAATGACAAAATACGAGTGAACAGGCCAGAAA
>DATLBY010000410.1:0-6085 GCA_035526665.1 Bryobacteraceae bacterium | reverse complement strand
AGTCCTCTGCCCCAGGAAGGCAAGAGCACCACTAGCGTGAACCTCGGAATTGTGTTGGCGCAAAAAGGTGGCAAGGTCCTGATCGTTGACGCGGATATGCGCCGTCCGAACATTCACCGCACCTTCGGCGTAGGCTCCACCGCCGGATTAAGCACAATTCTCGCCGGGTCAGATACCTTTGAGCAGGTTTCCATTATTTCCAGCATCCTGCCCAACCTCACCATCCTGCCCGCTGGTCCCACGCCTCCGCAACCCTCGGAGATGCTGGGTTCGCCCATGATGGTGGAGTTGGTGGCGCAATGGGCGAAAGATTTCGACCACGTCATCATCGACTCCCCGCCAGTGCTGTCCGTCACCGACGCCGTATTGCTCTCCAGCGTTGCGGATGCGGTTATCCTGGTCATCCGGTCGGGTCAAACTACCAAAGAAGCGCTGCGCCGCAGCCGTAATCTGCTGGCCCAGGTCAACGCCCGGGTACTTGGCATTGTGATGAACGCCGTTGACCTTCGCTCGCCCGATGGCTACTACTACTATTACGGCGGCAAATACTACGGGAAGTATTACGACGAGACAGCCAAGGTCTGATCGGCGGCCGCTTAGTGAGCCAGAGAATCAAAACCACCACGCTGGCAGTCCTTCTGCTTGGACTGTTGTCGGCCTACGTCGCCGCGAGCGTCCGGACTTTCCTTGCGCACCGTGCCGCCGCCAGTAATACCGTTTCTGGACTGGAAACGGCCGTCCGTCTGGCGCCGTGGAATGCAGACTATGCGCTACTGCTGGCGCGCAGCCGCACGCTGGGATTACTCGACTTCCCCCGCGGCATCGCTGAATATCGACGTTCGCTGGCGCTGAATCCTTACTCGTCGCGAGGATGGCTTGATCTCGCCGCCGCCTATCAGATGGCCGGCGACGCTCGCAACCAGCGCCTTGCCATGCAGACGGCCGTGCAGGTCGATCCCACTACGCCCAGTGTCGCGTGGGAAGTGGCTACCTTCTACATTGTTCAGGGAGACGTTCAGAGCGCTCTACCTCACTATCGGACGGTCTTACGCAGCCAATCGAGCGAAACGCGGGCGGTCCTGGACGTGTTGTGGCCGGCCAGCGCTCACAATGCGGCAGTGATCTTGGCCGATGTTCTTCCGCCGGATGTGCAACCTCACCTTGAATTTCTCCGCTTCGCCGTCGAGCAAAAAGACATCAATGCCGCCAATCAGATATGGCAGAAGATGATCACGCTCTCCGGACCGGTGGACGTAGGGGGAACCCTTCCCTACTTCCAGCTCTTGCTGGATTCTCATCATCCGGATCAGGCCATGACCGCCTGGAAACAGCTTGCCGCCTCGCAACCTTCGATCAATCAGTACCAGCCAACGCCGGACAATCTCATCATCAACGGAGATTTCGAGGATCCCATGCTCGGCGGCGGTTTGGAATGGTCCTTCCGCCGGCAGCCGAATCTTGATCTAAAAGTGGACTCCTTGGAATTTCATTCCGGCAATCGTTCGCTTGCTGCCATCTTCGATCAAGGCTCGGCTCCTTCGCTGGGCATTGCCCAGTTAGTCCCGGTCGAGCCCGGCGGCGAGTATGACTTTTCGGTATTTGCTAAGTCAGACGAGATCACCACCGCGAGCGGACCTCGCATTTGCATCTCCGATGCTTACAGCGGTCAACGCTATTTCCTCAGCGACGATCAGCGCGGCACCACCGGCTGGAAAGAGATTCGTTCTGTCTTTCGTCTCCGCCCGGAAACAACGCTGCTCAAGGTGGAAGTAATACGCGAGCCTAACCAAGCCTTGATCCGCGGGAAGCTTTATCTGGATGATTTCACCCTGAGGGCGAACTGATGGGATTCACTCCCCGCATGGTCGACTCACCGGTACGTCTCAGCGCGCCGCAGACCAGCAGCCTTTCACGTGCCCTGGAGACAGCTACCTTTTGGACCTTGTGTGCGGTCATGGTCTTTGCGCCGTTGGCATTCGGCTCGGTCGAGGCATGGTCTATGTTCATCATGCAATCCGGGTTGGCGGTGGTTGCCCTGCTGATGATTGCCAATGGCCTGGCGAATCCCGGGAGCCTGACCGGACTGCGTAACTCTGCGCTGCTGCCGGCAGTCCTCTTCCTGTTCCTGATCGCCGCGCAGCTTGGATTCAATCTCACGCTTTATCGCCAGGCCACCTATCTAGAGTTCTTACGGGTCGTGGCGTACGCCATCGGCTTCACCGCCGCCTTGCAATGTCTGCGCAGTAGCGACCGCTTGCGGCAGTTCACCTTGTTTTTGGGGATATTCGCCTTCGCTTTGGCGGTCCTGGCTTTGCTGCAGCACTTCACTTCGCCCGACAAACTGTATTGGTATCGGGTTCCCTCTGGTGGCGGTAACATCTTTGGCCCCTTCGTGAATCACAATCACTATGCAGGCTTGATGGAGATGATCACCCCATTTGCCATCATTGGCTTTCTGGTGCCGTACACGCGCAAAGAGAAGCGCATCCTGATGCTCTTCGCCGCGGCTTTGGCTAGCTCCAGCATTGTTCTCTCGTTCTCCCGCAGTGGTGTGATCGCATTCCTGGTGGAAATGATATTTCTAGCGGTCTTTCTTTCCATCCGCGTTGAGAATAAGCGCGCCGCGCTCGGCGTTGCCGCCTTGGGGCTGCCTTTAGTCGGGCTCGTGGCCTGGCTGGGCAGCGTTCGCCTTTTAGAAAGGTTCGCGCTTCTGCAAGACTGGATGCGCATCGCCATCAGCCGTGACTCCCTCCGGATATTCGCCGACCATCTCGCCTACGGCACCGGCTTAGGCACCTTCCCTACGATCTATCCGCAGTATCGCAGCTTTGCGACTGACTTCTTCGTGAATCAGGCTCACAATGATGTCTTCCAGTTGATGGCGGAGACCGGCATACCCGGCTTGGCACTGGTACTTTGGTTCCTTTTCATCGTCTACCGCCAGGGATTGAACAAGGCGCGCACGTGGATCAGCAGTTGGAAGGGGGCCGCCTCGCTCGCGGCGGTCACTGGCCTCACCGGGATGCTGCTTCATAGCTTCACCGATTTCAATCTCCGCATCCCGTCCAATGCTCTATTCTTCTGCATATTGTGCGGCGTTGCGGCCTCCCGCGAACGCGAGAAGGCGCTCCTCATTGAGCAGTCTCATCGTTTTCGCCGCCCTTCAGTCAATCCCATTGAGGATGCGGAATGAACCGCTTCGCCAAATTCGTCAGACTGAGTCACCGCCGGCGAATCCTGCTGTTACGCGTCTGGCTGGCATTGAACGTGACGGCTGTCGCTCTTCGTTTTGTTCCTCTGCCCCAGATCTTAAAATGGTTTGGCACCAACCCGACATCCCCTAGCCGTCCTAAAGCAACTTCCTATTCGAAAGATGAGATCGTCTGGACCGTTCGCGCGGCTGCTGCTTTATCCATGAGCGCGACTTGCGTCGTTCGTGCGCTAGTCGGCGAGCGGCTGCTGCGCGCCCAGGGGTATTCGGTTCAATTCAAGGTCGGAGTACGGCCGGGAGAAGATTTCCAGGCCCACGCTTGGGTTGAAGACGAGCATGGCATCCTGATCGGTGAGTCGGAGCGGCCGTATCATCCGTTGCCTGACCTTTCCGCCAGTGATTTGGCGACGCCCTCCTGAAACGAGCCCTTGACCGCTGTCTCCCAAGCCGAGTCCCTCCCCAAGTCTTGCCTTCCCTGGTCCCCGGAGATGCAAGCTTTACTGCTTTGCGCTCGTGGCGTGAGGAGTCCGCGCGCGCTGCCGGATTGGCTGGGATCAATATCTCTAGACTGGGACCTGCTCCTCCGTCTTGCCGAGACTCACGGCTTGACGGTGCTCCTTCACCGCCAACTCGCTTCCCCAGCCGCGATTGGGATACCTTCCGCATTCCTGCAGGCCCTAGATCGCTCCCAGAGGCTGCAGGTTCAGCAAGGTTTACGTCATACCGCCGTGCTAGCTGAACTGGCCCGTTCATTTTCGCGCGCGGGCGTAGGCGCTCTGGCTTACAAAGGCCCGGCCTTGTCGGCGCAGATCTTTGGCGACCCCGCGACTCGCCCCGCCGCCGACCTCGACATACTCATCTCTCCCGCGGATTTTTCGGCGGCGCGCACAGTGCTCTCTGATCTCGGCTTCGCTCCTCTTCGCTTCTATCCTGCCTCCGCCGCGCGGCAGCTAGTGGCTTACCGTGCCGAATTTGGAATGGTGCGTAACGACTTACTCGTCGAACTCCAATGGCGACTCGTTCCCCACTACTTCAGTGTTCCTCTCGATATCGATGCTCTTATCGCCCGGGCCACCAGCGTTTCGCTCGGCGGGGTTACGGTCGCCACCATGGCGGCCGAGGACAACCTGATTGCCCTGTGCATTCACGGCGCCAAGCATCATTGGCAAAGCCTCAAGTGGGTCCTCGATATCGATCTACTCGTACGAGATTCCGGCAACATCGATTGGGCGGGATTACAGTCGCGCGCTGCCGGGTTGGGCACCCTGCGTATTCTGCGGTTGGGTCTTTTCATTGCGCACCAACTGCTCGAGACCCCCCTGCCGGACGCTGTCCTGCAAGGCATCGAGCGTGACCCCACCCTGAGCGGCCTTACGAACGTCGTCATCTGTGGGCTTGAGCGGAGGGCGACTGGTGAGATGGAGCATCACCGCCTCATGCTGGCTTTGCGGGAAAGGCCTGAGGACCGCGTGCGTTACCTGGCCCGCCTCGCCTACCAGCCAACCGAAGCAGAATGGGACTTGGTCGATCTGCCTCGCGGATTCCAGTCCCTATATCCCGTGGTTCGCGCCTGGCGGGTCGCCGGCAAATCACTTCGAATGCTGTTTTCCTAGCTTCGCCACGTCCGCCTCCACCATCCGCACCACCTCCGGCAGGACGCTCATCAACCGGGGATAGCTCAATCGTTGCACCGGGACACTCCTGATCAATCGATCCGTCCACGCGAACTGCGAAGCCAAACGCTCCGGCGTCGCGACCACCGCGTTGAACGAATTGCGTATCAACTCGATGAAGCGGTCGCCGCCCCCGATGGGCTCGATCCTGGGTTCATGGATCTGTGCTTGTGCTACTGCCTTTGGTGAAGCCAGTACATACATCGCCCTCAACGGGACGCGTTTCGAAAACTGCTCCGGCCCGATCCGGTAGATCATTTTTGGCGGATAGTCCTGGGTCATCGGCGTACCGCCGCTGGGATTTTTTAACAGTGTCTGACTCACGCGCTCATAGAGCTTGATGCGCGGGATCCCCGGCAGCGCCCAGAAGATGCCGTCAGCTTCTTCGGTCACCAGCAAGTCATCGGATAACAACTTGTGTCCGGCCTGCAGAAAGGCAGCCGCCAGCGTGGACTTCCCATAGGCGCTATTGCCGAGAAGCGATACACCCTGTCCATCGATCACCACGGTTGTCCCGTGGATCGATTCAATTCCGTGACCCAGCAATGCGAAAGACAGCATCTGGCCCAGAAAATAAGTTTGGAAGCCCTCCCACGGGAAATCGCCCACGGGCCGTCCCACCAGAACGGAATAATCCGCCGACATCAGGAACTCAAACCTGTTCTTCCAATGGAAATAGCTGGAGCCATCTATTAAGCGGCGGGAGAAAAACCGCCCCGGCGGATCGGCGCGGGTCTCCGCCGGCACCCGCTCCTGAAAGAACGTTTCAGTGCCTTGCTTCAACTCAATCGTGGGGTGTTGTGTCGAATGGCCCTCGGGGAGGGCCAACGGATGATCAGAGCGGAGATTTACGTTGTAGAAAAAATACTCGTAGCTTGCACCTTGCAAGCGAGCCCTTAGCCGCAGAAATTCAACTTAGTAGTGCGCCCGCCGCCGTCGGCGTTAGTGCCGCCACTGCAAGCCAAAGTCACGGAGCGGAAGTCCCCATAAACTAACAGCTTAGGGGCGTGGTAAGTCCGTTTGGCAGCAACCACATCGGGCTTCGTCGCTACTTGGTTCATTGGGTCCTTTAGTCTACGGTTTGGTCAGGCGATTTCCGCCGTCATTCTTGCTGCCAACGGTACCCAAAGTAACGGTCTGAAAGCTGCCATAGCTGGCCAATTTCGGCGTTTGATACTCGCGCTTGGAGTCCGCTTCCTGC
>DATLBY010000409.1:0-4949 GCA_035526665.1 Bryobacteraceae bacterium | reverse complement strand
TGGTCATCCGCTCGCCGAGCCACGCGGGGACGCGGCCGCCGTGCAGCGGCAGATCGGCGTATCCGGATCGTTTCATCTCATAGCTAGTATGGCGTCTTCCAGCGCTTCTCTAGGCTGCAATCCACTTAGCCTCCTGCCGCCGATCACGAACAAGGGCACTCCGGTCACGCCGGCAGTTTCATACACGTGGCGGAGAGCCGACTGATGCTGCTCGCTGAAGTGGCCGGTTTCGAGGGCGGTACGAAAACGGGCTGGATCCAGCCCGGACTCCCCCGCAATCTCCGCCAGCACATCGATGTCGCCGATGTCGCGATTCTGCTGAAAAAAGCCCCGCAATACCCGGGAATTGTAGACATTTCCTCTCCCCTGCTCCTTGGCGAACGCCAGACCCTCGAAGGCCCGCCGGGTATGGGGCTGCGGGGAGATGGTGGGCAGCCGTATCTCGATACCCATCCGGGCCGCCAGCGGATACACGGACGTTCGCCAGGCGTTCTTCAGGTAATCATCCTCGGGCCGGAGGGTCGGAGCCGGATCAGGGCGTAGCTCAAACGGCATCCACTCGACCTCCACATTCTTGCCGCGTATGGCCTCCTCCAGCGGAAACTCCGCCAGGAAACAGTACGGTCACACGTAATCTGAATACACTTCGATGCGGATCTGCATGCCTTAGGGACTCCGCGCGAGCTGAAGTGTGTCAACTGCCCTGCAAACTCCTCGGGTTTGCAGATAGTTGACTATAAAGATTCCGCGGAGAATGCCGAAGAGCATCCTGAGGACGCGAAACCAACGATTGCTATGCAAACCCATATGTGCGGGCCCCCTCAGCTGGTTCTCGATCAGGATGTGGCGCTCGGGCGCGTGGGCGGCGATGCCGGATTGTTGCAAGAGATCGCCGAGCTGTTCATCGCCGACTACCCCAGGTGCATCCATGCTATTCTTATCGCCGTCGAAGCCGGGGACGCCAAACAGTTGGAGAATGCCGCCCACGCGCTAAAAGGCGCTGTCTCCAATTTCGGAGCCGAGCCCGCCCGGATTGCCGCCAATACGCTGGAGGAGATTGGCCGAAGCGGCGATCTGCAGCGGATCCACGAGGCTACTGCGGAGCTCTTGCATCAATTCGCCGTTCTTCATCCTCTGCTGGCGATACTGGCACACTCAGAGCCATCGAAAAACGCGTGAATCGGGGGTGCCGTCTGCTATAGTGTGTAAGTCCGCAAAAGCAGAATATGACACCCTCTCCAGCGAAGGACATCGTTTGCGCCCACAGTCCGGACTCCGATGATGCCTTCATGTTTTATGGCCTCGCCACCAAGAAAATCAGGTCGCGTCAGGTAAATTTCCGGCACGTTCTTGAAGACATAGAATCCCTAAATCGTAAGGCGATGCAGGGCGCCTACGAGCTTACTGCCATTTCTTATCACGCCTATCCCTATGTCGCGGATAAGTACATGTTGATGGCGGCCGGATCCAGCGTCGGCGATGGCTATGGCCCCATGCTGATTAGCCTGAAGCCGCTCGGTCCCGACGAGATTAAGGGGAAGAAGATTGCAATTCCCGGAAAAATGACCACCGCTTACCTCGCTCTGCGGCTGTATGAGCCGGATTTCGAGGCAGTAGTCACGCCGTTTGATCAGATTACAGATGCCGTTCAGGAACACGCGGTCGACTTGGGCCTGGTGATTCATGAGGCCCAGCTCACCTATGGCAAGGGTGGATTCCACAACATTCTGGATCTCGGGAAATGGTGGAAAAAGGCCTATAATCTTCCACTTCCCCTGGGAGCGAATGCCCTGCTGCGGGGAATGCCCGCCGACATCCAGACCGAGTGCTGCCGCCTCATGCGCGAGAGCATCCAGTATGCTTTGGACAACCATGAGGAGGCGCTGAATTACGCCTTGCAGTTCGCGCGCGACATGGAGCCCGCTCTGGCTGAGAAGTTCATCGGCATGTACGTGAACCACTACACCGTGGATGCCGGAGACATCATCCCGCAGGCGGCCCAGAAACTTCTCGATATGGGACATGAAGCCGGGCTGATTCCGAACAAAGTCACTGTCGAATACGTCCGCTGACGCGTCTTTATCTGTTTAGCCTGGCGGAAGCCGGAAAGTGCTCCAGGAGGCGACGTTACATGCCATTCATCCGTACGTTTTTCTGCGTTATGTCATTGGCGGTGTTTGGGATCTACGCCCAGGACGCAGCCAGTCCCGATCCCAAACAGCGAGTGAAGGCGGCTCGCGAGTTCGCCCGGCAAGGCTCGGAAGGCCTCAGCAATCTCCGTCCGCTGATCAAGGACCCGGTTCTCGAAGTCCGGACCGAGGCTGTGAAGGGTGTTATCGAAATCGGCACGCAGTACAGCATCGATCCTTTGATTGAAGCAGCCGCCGACAACGAGCCCACCATCCAGATCCGCGCCACCGAGGGTCTGGTGAACTTCTATTACCCGGGCTTCCTGAGCTCCGGTGCAAATCGGGTCGGCGCCTACATCCGCAGTAAATTGTCAGACGGGTACGATCAGGTCGTGCCGGCTTACGTGACCGTGCGGCCGGACGTGATAGCCGCGCTGGCCAAACTCGCTCGCGGCGGATCCAGCATGGAGTCGCGCGCCACCGCTGCCCGGGCCATCGGTATCCTGCGCGGAAAACAGGCGGTGCCCGAATTGACAGACGCTCTCCGCTCCAAGGATGACCGCGTGATCCTGGAATCTTTGCTGGCTCTGCAAAAGATAAAAGATCCGTCGGCCGCTCCGCGAGTCGTCTTCCTGCTGCGCGATCTGAATGAGAAGATCCAGATTGCGGCGCTCGAAACCACTGGCCTGCTGATGAACAAGGAGGCAGTGCCCGACGTTCAGAAGGCTTTTGACCGGGGGCGGAACGAGAAGATCCGCCGCGCTGCCCTGGCTTCCCTGGCAATGCTGGCCGACGAGAGCAGCCGCAACTACTTCCAGCGGGGCTTCACCGACAAGGACGATGGAGTGCGGGCCGCCGCCGCGGAAGGCTTTGCAAGGCTCAATAAATCCGCCGACCTGGCGGCCATGCAGAAAGCGTTCGGCGAAGAGAAGAAGATGGCGCCGCGGCTGGCGCTGGCGTTTGCCGTCGTGGGCCTCGGCAATCGCGAGGTGAGTGAGATGTCGCCCCTGCAATACCTGGTAAACACGCTGAATTCGCGCCAGCATCACGCGGTAGCGGAAGCTTATCTGATTGAACTTGCGAGAGATGGTGCCATCCGGCAGGCATTATACCCGGCGCTGCGTTCCGCCACAAAGGACGAAAAGATGGGGTTGGCGCGTGTTCTGTCGATTAGCGGAGATCGGGAATCGCTTCCCTACCTGGAGCCGTTGGCCAAGGATCCTGACCGTGAGGTGGCGCAGGAAAGCTTGCGCGCCTTGCGAACACTGAAATTGAGGGTCCCGTAGGGGCCGCGCACAGGCCAGCCCCCAGGAGAGTTTGAGATTATTTCGCCTTTTTCTGTTTCTGCTGACCGACGCGGATCTTGAATTGAGCGGCCTTTGCTTCGCGGTGCCCCTTCCAGTCGTAACGCGCGGTAGCTTCTTTCAGATACGCATCTACATCGGCGTCTTTGGGGAGAACTGCCATTAACGTGGCGGAATCGGCTCCATCGGGGCTCGAAATCCGGAAACGCTTCACATTCGGAATTGCCATAACTGTTTTAGAATAGCATCCCAACCGCTGACACTTCACGGAGCAAGGCATAAAACATTATCGATTAAACGTGTGCCGCCGATCCATGCGGCAACAGCGGCCAGTACCGGCCCTCGCAAACGGCTCACCGGCTGCAGGGTGTGCGGATCGACTAGCTCCAGATATTCGAGGCGGATCGCCGGCTGACCCGCGAGAGTCGCGCGTGCGCGTTGCGTCACGTCTTCCGCATCGTCCGAGCCCTGCGCGATGAGCGATTCGGCTGTCTGCAGCGCGCGATACAGCAGCGGAGCCACCGCGCGCTCCTCCGGCTGCAAGCGCTGGTTCCGGGAGCTCAGAGCCAGTCCGTCGGATTCACGCACCGTCGGCACGCCGATGATCTCTACCGGAAAGTTCAGCCCCGCCACCATCCGGCGGATCACGGCGAGCTGCTGCGCGTCCTTCTCGCCGAAATAGGCCTGATCGGGCTGCACAATGTGAAACAGCTTCGCCACCACGGTGGCAACTCCCCGGAAATGCCCGGGCCGAAACGCGCCGCACAGGGTGCTTGAGACATCGGGCACTTCCACAAAGGTATCGGCCGGCGATGGGTACATCTCGTCCATGCTTGGGACGAACACCGCCGCCACGTTGTGCTTCCCGCATAGCTCCAGGTCAGCCGGCAGGGTGCGGGCGTAAGCTTCGTAGTCCTCCTTGCGGTCGAACTGAATCGGATTTACGAAGATGGTGACCACTACCGCATCCGCTTGCCGGTGCGCCCACTCCATCAGGCGCGCGTGTCCCGCGTGGAGGGCTCCCATGGTCGGTACACATCCGACCCTAGCGCCGCCCTGTTTTCGATTCTTCACCCAGGAGCGCACGTCCGGAATGCTCCGGATGACCGCCGGATTCACTCCTTGGCCGCTCCCGGAGCCGCTGGTGGGCGGACTGAGTGCTCCTCAGTGGGAAACCGGCCGTCACGCACTTCGGCGATGTATTCCCTGGTTGCCGCGACGATCGTGGCTCCGATATCGGCGTATCGCTTCACGAACTTGGGGATGAATGTGTCAAACAGTCCGAGCGCATCATAGCTCACCAGCACCTGTCCGTCACAATCGGGGCCAGCTCCAATTCCGATTGTCGGAATCTTCAAATCAGCAGTCGCGCGCTTGGCCAGCTCGGCCGGAATCGATTCCAGGACAACAGCAAATGCTCCGGCCTCCTGCAGTGCATCCGCATCAGCAAGAACCTGCTCGCGCTCGCTCTCCACCCGGCCGACGGAACGAAACCCGCCGAGTTGATGAATCGACT
>DATLBY010000408.1:0-5683 GCA_035526665.1 Bryobacteraceae bacterium | reverse complement strand
GGCGCCAGACGAGAATAAGTCCGAGCCGCTCTACTTCATGCAGCGCGTTCGCGTCCCGAGCATCGAAGAAAACGCCGGCGGGGATGCCTACCTGCAGGGAACCTTCGACCTGGGCGAGGGCAAGTATCACGTGGACTGGCTAATGCGGGATCGCACTGAGCGCGTCTGCTCCTCCTACTGGGACGTGGAGGCGGCGCTGCCCCCCAAGGATAAACAGATTAACCTGGTGCTGCCGCCGCACAGCATTCGCGCCGCCGACGGCGAGCAGTTCAAGGAAGAGCCGCCAGTCATGCGAAATCAGGACGAGCCGCCCCTCAACCTGAAGGTCCTCATCAACTTCGCTCCCCAAAACTCACGCGCCGCCACCCTCCAGCCGCTCGATACCAGCGCTCTGGTGCAGATTCTCCGTAGCATCTCGCGCGATCCCCGTGTAGGCAAATTTTCCGTAATCGCCTTCAACCTGCAGGAGCAAAAGGTGGTCTACCGTCAGGACAATGCCGACAAAATCGATTTTCCCGCCCTCGGCCAAGCCCTGAATTCCTTGAATCTCGGCACCATTGACCTGAAAAGGCTAAGCAATAAGCATGGAGATACGGAATTCCTCGCCGGCCTGATTCGTCAGGAGGCCGTCACGGACTCCTCCTCACCAGATGCTCTCGTCTTTGCCGGTCCCAAGGCTCTGCTGGAAGAAAATCTGCCCCAGGACTCCCTCCGCCAGATCGGCGACCTGCACTACCCCGTGTTCTACATGAATTACAACCTGTATCCCCAGGCCGTGCCCTGGAGCGACGCCATCAGCAAGGCCGTGAAATTCTTTAAAGGATATGAGTACACTATAAGTAAGCCCAGGGATCTGTTCTTCGCCGTCACCGAGATGGTAGGCCGTATATCAAAGTTGAAACACATTAGGCGGTCGAATACGTCTGGATCAGAGTAGACCATGTACTTTCTTATTGCTTTTCTGCTGGTTGGCGTAATACCTTGTGCTGCGCAGGGACAGTTTTCCCGGCACGTGCGCGAGTATTCGCAGTCCATGGCGCCCTATGTGGCGTCTCCTCAACAGATTGTCGATAAGATGCTACAGGCTGCTTCCCTGAAAACCGGCGATACCATCTATGATCTCGGCTGTGGCGATGGCCGGGTTCTCATTACAGCGGCTCAAAAGTACGGCGTGAAGGCCGTGGGCGTCGAATTATCCGAGACACTCGCCAAATCCACTCAGGAACGGGTCAAGCGGCTCAGCCTGCAGGACCAGATCCAGATCATCCATGGAAATCTGATGGACGTCAACCTGAGTTCCGCCGATGCGGTCTTTATCTACCTCGAAACCGGATCTAACGACCGGGTTCGTCCCAACCTGGAAAAGTTTCTCAAACCCGGTGCCCGCGTGGTATCGCACGATTTTGCGGTACGCGGCTGGCGCCCTCAGCGAATTGAAAAGATTGAGATTTACAACCGCCCGCATACTATTTACGTGTACGAGATGCCACCGGTCCGCAATTAGCGTGCAGTAGCCCTGCGTAACCTTTTCTAGTTTGTCCCCTATACTCAAAAAGTATGTTTGACGTGGTCGGCGTTGGCCTGAACGCCACGGACACCCTGCTGCTGCTGCCTAAATTCCCCGCGTATGCGGGCAAGGTCCCGTTTTCCGAGGAGATTCTGAGCCCGGGCGGACAGGTGGCCAGCGCCATGGTGCTCTGCGCCCATCTGGGTCTTCGCGTCAAATACATCGGAACCGTCGGCGACGATGAGCGCGGCCGGATTCAGATGGACAGCCTGCGCGCGTCCAGTATCGATCTGGAGGATGTGCAGGTGCGTGCCGGTTGCGCCAATCAGACAGCCTATATTTTGATTGACCAGACCACCGGGGAACGGACTGTGCTCTGGAGCCGCCCCGATTCGCTGCGGCTGGAGCCGGCTGACATCCAGCCTGAGATGATCACGTGCGGCCGCCTGCTCCACATCGACGGCCATGATACTCCCGCCGTCGCCAAGGCTGCCGCAATTGCAAAGGCAGCGGGCATCCCGGTCACCGTTGACGTCGACACCATTTATCACGGCTTCGACCAGGTTCTGCCTCATGTCGATTACTTGGTGGCCAGCTCGGAATTCCCGGTGCAGTGGACCAACGAGCAGGATCCGTTTAAGGCTCTCGAATTGATTCAGAAGGAGTACAAGATGAGGTGCGCCGCGATGACGCTGGGCGCCCATGGAGCCTTAGCCCGCATCGACGGCCGCTTTGTGTATTCGCCCGCTTTCGTAGTGAATTGCGTCGATACCACCGGAGCCGGAGACATTTTCCATGGTGCGTTTTGTTATTCTGTTTTGCAGCAGATGCCCATGCAGGATGCTCTGGATCTGTCCAACGCCATGGCCGCGCTAAACTGTACTGCATTGGGAGCCCGAGGCGGCATCAAATCACTCGCGGAAGCCCGCGCCCTCATGAACCGTGCCGAACGCCGCTCCAAGCGGGACTTTGAAATCCACGCGCATTCCGCCTGATCTAAATGATTCCCCTTCGGGACACCCAGAGAAGTTACTCCACTCCCTTCGTCACAGTGTTCATCATTGTGATCAACGTCCTGATCTTCCTCTATCAGGTGTCGCTCGACCCTTATTCCGGCAATCACTTCATCGCAATTTACGGCATCATCCCTGAGTCTTTCCGGCCTTCCACGGTGATCACGTCCATGTTCTTGCACGGCGGATGGCTTCACTTGATCGGCAACATGTGGTTTCTCTGGATCTTCGGCGATAACGTGGAGGACATTCTGGGGCACCTCAAATATCTCCTGTTCTACCTGCTCTGCGGCATTGCGGCCGCAGTCATGCACCTGGTGGTAAATGCCGATTCCAGGCTGCCGGTAATCGGCGCCAGCGGCGCCATCGCCGGCGTCATGGGCGCCTACCTCGTGAAGTTCCCGCATTCGCGCATCCATACGTTGGTGTTCGTCTTCATCTTCATGACTACGGTGGAAATCCCCGCGGCCTTTATGTTGCTCTACTGGTTCGTTATCCAGATTTTCAGTGGCATCGGATCCATCGGCTACTCAAGCGCGTCCAAGGGGGGCACCGCATGGTTCGCCCACGTGGGCGGCTTCGTAGCCGGCATGGTGCTGGTGTACCTGATGGGCGCGCAGCAGCGTTTCAAGAATCGGCGGGATCTCTCGTGGTAATCCAGGTCGCTTTTGAAGGAGCGCTCGATGTACTGGCGATCGCCGCCCATCCCGATGATGTGGAGCAGACCTGCGGCGGCACATTGATTCGGATGGCCGAGATGGGCTATCGCACCGGCGTCATGGACCTCACAGCGGGTGACATGGGCAGCCGCGGCACACCCGAGTTGAGGATGCAAGAGGCCGCCACGGCCGCCGTTCAACTACGGTTAGCCTTCCGCGGCAACCTGAAGATGCCGGATGCCCGGCTCCAAAACGACCTGGCGGCCCGCATGACCTTGGCCTACGAGCTACGGCAGGTGAAACCACGCGTAGTGATCATCCCTTACTGGGAGGCGCGCCACCCCGACCACTACCGTGCCGGCGAACTGGCTTACGAAGCCTGCTTCCTGGCGGGATTGAGGAAGCTCGATGAATATTCAGAGGCCCATCGCCCTTTCAAGGTGCTCTACTCGTCTCTGTACGCGAATGTCACGCCATCCTTCGTGGTCGATATCAGCGCGCAATTCGAGCGCCGCATGGCCGCCCTGTTCAGCTACGAGTCGCAGTATGGCCGCACTACCGATGCTGCTGATCTCTTTCCGGAAGCGCAGGAGATACGCGAACGTCACGCCGCCATCGCGCGCTTCTACGGCAACCTCATTGGGGTGAAATACGGGGAGCCGTTCGTCGTGAAGGAAACAATGCGGGTCGAAGATATCGTGTCGTTGGGCGTGCGCAGTTTTTAACGCTCCTTTTATTCCTTGATCCCCCTCACCACGCCTTTGCCCAAAGCCACCGCGGCGCCGATCAATCCGCCCAGAACAGCTCCGATTCCATCCGGTTCCCGCCGGGGAACTTCGAGCGGCAGAATTGGCGGCAGAGCTGAGTTCCCGGAAGCCGCAGCCGAGCCATAGGCCATCCACTCCACCGGTTTCGCCGCCCGCGCCGCAGCGCCTTTCTCCCGGCCTTTGAAAGGATTGGATCCGTGCAGCCTGGAATAAACCTGGGTAAACTCAGCGCCAAAAAAGAAGATCTGGGACGAGTAATAAACCCACACCAGGACGATCACCAAGGATCCGGCCGCGCCATACGTCGACCCGAAACTCGCCTTCCCGAGGTACAACCCGATTAGGAACTTGCCAATGGTAAATAGAACCGCCGTGACGCCCGATCCCAGCAGCACGTCTCTCCAGGCGACCTTCACCTCCGGCAGAAACTTAAAAATGACCGCGAAGATCCCGCCCAGAACCGCTATGGAAACAAGAAAGTTTACCGTCTCGATCACGAATGGGGGAGCGGGCATAGCCCCTTGCACATACTTCCCGGCAGCCGCCAGGCCCGCGCTTACAACCAGCGATACCAGGAGCATAAATCCGCTTGCCAGCACGAGCGCGAAGAGGGAGCCCGTCTTTTTCACCGTATCCGCAAAGCCCTCATTTGACTTCGGAACATTCCAGATCCGGTTCAGCGCCAGACGCAGTTCGCCCACCACGGACGTTGCGCCGAAGAACAACATTACAAAACCAGCGATGCTGGCAATCGCGCCCTGCTTCTTGCTGCCGGCGCCCTTGATCATGGCTTCAATGGCCTGCGCTCCATCGCTGCCCACCATGCCCCGGATCTGGTCCATTAACTGACCCGATGCCGCCTTCTCCCCCAGCGCCCACCCCGCGATTGCAAGCGTAATCACCAGCAGGGGTGCCAGTGACAACATCGTGTAGAACGCCAGCGAGGCGCCCATGTGGGGGGCATCGTCCTCCGTCCATTCTTTGTATGTGGTGAGTACCAGGGATTTTACTTGGGGCCACGACCAGGAAAACTCCTTCCGAGCCGCTTCTATGCCTGTCGCCATGGAGTTCTCCCGTCCTGTGAAGAGGACGCCGGAGGGCGGAAGGGTGTTTCCTCTACTCTGTGATCTCGATGGGAGTAACGGGATCGATAAACGGCCAGCACAGTGTACCGGCCAGGTAAGCGCCTGCCATCGTGTAGAGCACGGCATTCCAATCTCCGCCCGTGGCCCGGAGAATATACGGACCCGCCGTTGGGGCGACGAACCCTGCCAGGTTGCCCATCATATTCATGGAGCCCGCCATGGTGCCGGCGTACTTCCCTCCAATATCCATGCAAGTGGCCCACGCGCCCGGCATCACCAGATCGTTACAGAAACTTGCCAGACCCATGAAGAGCATGCCGTACAGCGCATCGCCGGAATGGATGGACACGGTGAGCATGATCGCCGCGCCCAGGAATCCTGCCGACGCCAACAACTGCCGGGTCCTCTTCACGCTCCCCGTCATCCGCACTACCCGGGCCGAGATGAAGCCGCAGAAGATCGATCCCAAGCCCCCGAAGAACAGCGGCAGAATGGCGTAGTTGGCGCTCACCTCCGGACTCAGGTGCCGGTGCTCCTGCAGATACGTGGGAAGCCAGGTGATGTAGAAATACCAGGGATAGGAGAGCAGGAAGTATTGCAGCCAGAGCAGCCACACCGTGCGCGACCGGATCAGCTTCCCCCACGGCACATC
>DATLBY010000407.1:0-6799 GCA_035526665.1 Bryobacteraceae bacterium | reverse complement strand
ATGTAAACGTCGTGCCTTTTAGCGAATTCTCCCAATCTTTTCGTCAGTACAGTATCCGCAGGTAGCTCCATTGTAATGCTCCTGGCCCCAATTGCTTTCGTTGCATTGAAGACGTATTCGTACTCGTCGCCGGACATTTTGGCGGTCAGCGGCAGCTTGAAGACGTCGATGTTCACTCCGGCTTGATGGTACATGGCGCGCAGCGCTTTGTACTTTTCCATGGATACGGATAGCCGCCACTTCTGCCGCTCTTCGGCTGCGTTTTGGATCGCCGCCTGCTGCTCCGGAGTGGCGGGTCCGCGTCCCGCTCGCGGCCCGTTGCCGGGAGCTCCGGCATAGGACTCCGCCACATCTCCCATCAGTTCGATGGAACTGATGCCCAACTCCGTACAGTACTTCAATATGCTGTCAGCCGTGCTCGGAAGCTGGCGGAAGCTATAGGTGATGGCGCCGATCTGAACTCCCTGGAATTTGGAGCTTGGTTTGGCCGGCAGGCTCGCGCCGGATAGCGCAGCGGCAGCCATTTTTCCGAAGATTCGTCGTGTGCAAATCATCCCGTCTCCTCTAGAGCTTTACGTCCCATCCTTTGCGATAGACCGGTTTAATCCTTTTGTTCGCGTCTCTATTGTTCGTGAACTCGCCCCTGTTGTTGTCCCACATCAGCTTGCCATCGTAATGTACCGCAGCGGCTCCCAGCACGAGCCACTCGGTGTATGGCCCCGCGAGGCCAAAGTTGGAACAGGCGGGAGCGCCACCCTTACAGGCGCGGACCCAGTCGCGAATGTGCGCCGCGTGATTCGAGCCGGTGCTCGCTCCAGGCGAACGCTGCAAGTACGGCGCAGGCAACTTGTACTCCGCCCATCGAGAGCCCGGCAGCAGGCCCACGCCCTCACCACGGCCACTCGTCCCCATATAACCCTTTGACCCGACGAAAATACAGTTGTAGCCGCTTCCCTGGGCACTCCGCCGGGGAGGGGCAGATGGCGCGCTGGATCTAACTGGTCCAGGCGCCGGGCCAACCTGGGGACCCCGGCCAGGAATTTTTCGAGTCTCCTCGATAGTCATTCCCGCCGGTGTAAAGGCATCGCCGCCGGCGTGATGATACCAGTAAATGGTCACGGGCGGCATGCCTGGACGGGCCGCGAATTCATATTTTATGGCCAGCTCGTCCGGATACGTGAAAGCCGGCAGAGTATCTTTTTTGATGCACTCGACGCTGATCAGGTGCTCCGGGCTCAGCTGCAGCGCCCAGTTTGCGGGACCCAGAATATGAACGCCCCAGTCGCCGATCAGGCTTGTACCGAAATCGTAGAACCCACGCCAGTTGAACGGCAGGTAGAATCCAAAATTCTGGGGGCTGCTGGCCGCGGCAGTTCCTGCATTCCTTCGTTCGACAAAGGTCCCGTACTCCTCGTCCCCGGCGGTGAAGGGGCGCGCCGCGGCGCCCCCCAGCCAGAGGTCCCAATCCAAAGTCTCGGGTACCGGTGTAGGCGGTGGAATCTTTGTCATCTCCTGCGGCCAACTGGGCCGGCCGGTCCAGGCATGGACCTCACTTACAGTGCCGATTTCTCCCGACCAAAAGATCTCACAGGCTACTCGTGTGGCATCGTGCGAGTAGCCCTGGTTACCCATTTGCGTGGCCACGTTGTACTTGCCGGCCGCCTGCGCGAGAAGCCGGGCTTCCCAGGGCGTACGGGTTAGCGGCTTCTCCGCATATACGTGCTTGCCGCGCTGCATGCATGCCAGCGCGCAGATTGCGTGCATGTGGTCCGGCGGACCGACGACCACCGCGTCTATGTCCCTTCCCTGTCCATCGAGCATCTTGCGGAAATCCTGGAATCGCTGAGCTTTCGGGAAGCGCTCGAAGGATCGCTGCGCGCGCGCCCAATCGACATCGGCCAGGGCCACCACATTTTCCACTCCCGCATGGGCTAGCAGCAAATCGGCGCCGGGCTGTCCGCCTGCCCCGATGGCTGCCAGATTGAGCTTCTCGTTCGGCGATTTATATCCCAACGCTTTTAGGGACGGTGTGCTGCCGAATCCACTTTGCGGGACGACCCCGCTAAGCAGCGCTCCATAGAAAAAATAGCGTCTGGAAAATTGTTGAGTGGACATACGGTGTACCTCGGCTCGGCAGATTGATTATATACGCGGCCGTAGCAAACGCCCTGCGGGGAACTGCTAGGTTGTTGGCCTCCGGCTATCATAAAGAATACATGCGTGATCCGGTGGCCGTGATCCTAAACGCAAGCGCGGGCGCCGGCCGGCAGCGTAGCGAACTGGATGCACTCCTGGAAATGAACGGCATTCATGCCGCGGTGGAGATCGCATCCAGCGGCAAGGAGTTGCAGCGGATGGCACAGTCCGCTGTAGATCGCCGGGCAGGCACCATCGTGGCGGGTGGAGGGGACGGGACTATCGGCACGATTGCCTCTGTAATTGCCGGCAAGGATGTAGATCTTGGCATTCTCCCGATGGGCACGCTGAACCACTTCGCAAAAGATCTTGGTGTCCCTCTAACACTCGATCGCGCTGTGAGGAATCTCGTACACGGATCCATTCGGACAGTGGATGTTGCACAAGTCAACGACAGTATTTTTGTGAATAATTCCGGGCTTGGCTTGTATCCCCAGATCGTGCGAGAGCGCGAAAAGCGGCAGAAGGGCGGGGAACGAAAGTGGGCGGCTTTCCTTCGCGCCATCCTCAGCACCTTCCGCCGTTTCCCCTTCATGAATGTGCGCCTGGAAATCGATGGACGCACATTACTGCGCCGCACTCCATTCGTTTTTGTCGGCAACAATATGTACCGATTGGAAGGGTTCGCCATCGGGTCGCGCCCCAGCATGGACCGGGGGGAGATCTGTATCTGCGTGGCCCACCGGGTGGGACGCTGGGGCTTGGTCCGGCTCGCCTGGCACGCGTTGATCGGAAGGCTGCGTGAGCACCATGAGTTCGATGTCTTTTGCGTAAAGGAGGCTACCGTGAGCACACGGAAACTTCGGATGCCGGTATCGCTCGACGGCGAAGTGACAATCCTGCGGACTCCCCTCCATTACCGGACAAGCCCGGCCGCATTGCGTGTGATCGTTCCCGCTACATTATGAGCCGCACTCTGGTACACATTTCCGATATTCACTTCGGGCGAATTCACGAACCCACGGTGGAGCCGCTGATTCGCCAGATCACCTCCATGAATCCGGACGTTCTGGTCGTCTCGGGCGATTTGACGCAGCGCGCCAAGTCAGAGGAGTTTCGGGAAGCGCGCCGGTTCCTGGATCGGTTGCCCTCGCCTCAGGTCGTCGTCCCGGGAAACCATGATGTGCCTCTTTACAATGTTTACGGGCGGTTTGTTCAGCAGCTTGACCGCTACCGGCGGTACATCTCAGAGGACCTTCAGCCGGCTTACATCGATGACGAAATCGCCGTGCTCGGCGTCAACACGGCGCGGGCATTTACCTGGAAGGGCGGCCGCATCAACGATTTTCAAATCGCCGAGCTTCACTCCAGGCTTTGTGCGATCGATGACCGCGTGGTGAAAGTGGTGGTCACGCATCATCCGTTCGACCTGCCGGAGCATTTCCAGGATTCCAATCTGGTGGGCCGTGCCCGCACTGCCATGAGGCATCTGGCTGCCTGCGGGGCGGACCTGTTGCTCGCAGGCCATTTTCACATTAGCCATACCGGCTGCACGGCGCGGCGGTACCAGATCAGCGGACATTCCGCGGTGATTGTGCAAGCTGGGACTGCCACCTCCAGCCGCGGCCGGGGGGAGTACAATTCTTTTAATAAGATTATTGCTGAGCCAGAGCGGCTCGTTGTGGAGCGCTGGACCTGGATCGCCGGCACGGAGTCGTTCAACCATTCCGCAGCTGACGAATACCGTTATACCCAGGACGGGTGGATGCCTGTACTGTGCTCTTCGTAATAGTATGGCTGACACAGTTTATGAGCGAGAGGGCAGCGAGGTGGCAAAGCCCGTTACACGCGCGAGCGAGGGCTCCACAAGGTCTCTGCTGGTAAATTACGGCGTCGCTCTCGCGAGCTTCCTTGCCGCATACGTCGCTGCGTGGATTCTCAATCCTTTTCTTGAATCGGCCGTGGCCACTCCCTTCTTTCCAGCGGTGATGGTGAGCGCGTGGCGCGGTGGGTTGGGGCCTGGTCTCTTCACGACGGCTTTGTCGGTTTTGGCGATCCACCTGATGCTGGCGCCTTCGAACCTGGCCACCGATATCACTCGCCTGGGGACGTTTACCCTTTTATCTGTCCTCACAAACTCTTTGAACGGCGCTCGCAAACAGGCGGAAGCTGCTTTTCGAAGGACCAGTGAGTCGCTCGAACTTCATGTAAAGGAACGGACCCGCGAACTCTCCGAGCTGAACGAACAGCTACGCGACAGCCAGGACCGGTTCCGCGAATTGTTTGAGGATGCGCCGGTTGCCTACCACGAGATCGATCGTGAAGGGATCATCCGGCGCGTAAATCGCGCGGAATGCGCCCTTCTGGGATACCCGGCATCGGACATGATTGGCCGTCATGTTTGGGAATTCGTAATCGGCGAAGCGCAGCAGACGAGCCGTGAAGAAGTGCTGCGTAAGCTCTCCGGCAGCAAGCAGCTTGTTCCTTTTATGCGGCGATATACGCGCAGCGACGGCGAGCAGCTCATCTTTGAAATTCACGAAAAAGCAATCCGCGATTCTTCCGGGGCGATTTGCGGCATCCGGTCCGCGTTACTCGACGTGACGGATAAGACGCAGGCTGAGGAGGCAATTCGCAGCTTGAATGCGCAACTGGAACAGCGAGTGGCCGAACGCACCGCGGAGTTGCAGCGCTCCAACGAAGATCTGCAGCAGTTCGCCTACGTGGCCTCGCACGATCTGCAGGAGCCCCTGCGGATGGTGTCCAGCTACAGCAGTCTGCTTGCGCAACGCTACAAAGACAACATGGACGAGGACACCCGCGAGTACGTCCACTACCTGGTCGACGGAGCCAACAGGATGTCGGCTCTCATCCGGGACCTGCTGGCGTTTTCGCGAGCCGGCGGCACGGAGATCGCGGCATTCGGCGAAGTGCAAATGTCGCAAGTGCTCGACTGGGCGCTGATGAACTGCCATCTCGCGGTGGAAGAAAGCGGCGTCCGGATCTGCTGCGACGGGCTTCCGGTTGTGCGGGGCGACTCGATGCGGCTGGTCCAGTTAATGCAGAATTTAATCGTAAATGCCATCAAATACCGGAGCGAACAGCCGCTGGAGATCCATATAGGCTACGAGCAAAACGAAAAAGAGATTCTCCTTCACGTTGCAGATAACGGCATTGGCTTTGAAGCCGGCTATGCAGAGCGAATTTTCGGCGTTTTCAAACGTCTCCACGGGCGAAAATACCCCGGCACCGGAATCGGACTGGCTATTTGCCGCCGTATCGTGGACGGACACGGCGGACGTATTTGGGCCGTGTCGGAGAAGGGCAGCGGCTCTACCTTTTATTTCACGCTACCGCGGGCGGACTGAATTCCTTGCGCCACTCCTCTCTCTGGAGCCGATCACCAGCCGACTGGTCTGCCTCTGTTTTGCTCATCCAGCCATTTTTGTAGGGGAGCGAAGTAGTCGCGGATTGCCGTGGCATCCATCTGCGTCTGACCCGTTATTTCTGACAGCGCGTTCGGCCAAGGACGTTCTAAACCCATCGTCAACATTTTGTTCAGCTTCTCGCCCGCGGCTTTGCTCCCGTAGATCGAGCAGCGGTTCAGGGAAGTGGTGCAGCCGGCCTCCTTCGCCAGCGAACGATGGAACTGGAACTGCAAAATGCGCGCCAGGAAATATCGCATATACGGAACATTTGCCGCCACGTGGTATTTGGCGGCAGGATCAAAATCCGCTTCGCTCCGGGCTACCGGCGGTGCGATGCCCTGGTATTTGTTCTGCAACTCCCACCAGACTTTGTTGTACGTTTCGGGAGTTACTACGCCGGAGAAAACTTTCCAGCGCCATTGGTCAATCAGGAGGCCAAAAGGGAGAAATGCCACTTTTTCCAGTGCCTTGTTCAGCAGCAGGCCAATGTCCTTGGAGGGTTCCGGAGTAGTTTTTAGGAATCCGAGTTTGACCAGGTATTCCGGCGTAACGGAGAGCGCGATCGTATCTCCAATAGCCTCATGAAATCCGTCGTTGGCACTGTCCCGGAGCAGGAAGGGCTGCTTGTTGTAAGCGCGCTGGTAAAAATTGTGCCCCAACTCGTGATGAATTGTGGTGAAATCTTCCGCGGTGATATCGATGCACATCTTGATGCGGAGGTCATTCGTGTTATCCACGTCCCAGGCGCTGGCGTGGCATACTACTTCGCGATCACGCGGCTTGGTGAACAGGGAGCGGTCCCAAAAGGTTTTCGGCAGCGCCTCAAACCCGAGCGACTGAAAAAAGGCTTCTCCATAGCGCACCATTTCACGAGGCTCTACTTTGCGGTCTTTTAGAATCTGCGTCAAATCATAGCCTGGATCGGCGTCCTTCGGCGCTACCAGGGGGTAAATATTACTCCAGTCCTGTGCCCAGACATTTCCCAGCAGATGCGCTGGGATGGGACCGTTGGCCGGCACCACATCGCCATATTTTTCCCGCAGCCTGGTTCGCACGTACGCGTGCAGAGAAAGGTAGAGAGGCTTCACCTGTTCCCACAGGCGGTCCAGTTCTTTGGCGAAGGCATCTGGAGGCATGTCGTACTTGGATCGCCACATGGCCCCTGTGTCCTTAAAGCCGAGTTCGCGTGCGCCTTTGTTGGCCAGTTCGACGTAGCGCACGAAGTCTTTTTTGAT
>DATLBY010000406.1:0-15985 GCA_035526665.1 Bryobacteraceae bacterium | reverse complement strand
TGGCGCGCGTCTACGATGGAGAGGTTGTCGTAGCCCGTGGGTCGGATACGCTAACTCTGAAGGAGGGACGGGAAGCAGCCTTAACCGGCGTGCTAGCGCCGCAAAAGTTCGACAGTAAGACCGGGGATGCGTTTTACCGGTGGGCGTCGCGCCGCGCCGGATACCTGGCGCTGGCAAATGTCAGTGCCGCCAAGTCGCTCCTCGACAATGGAACCTCGTGGCAGACCAGCGGATGGGGCTTCAATCCATACCTGGGAGCATACACGTTCATTCCGTCGCGCTCTTTCTATTCCAGCCCGTTTGGCTATCGCTTTTACGGACCCTCCAGCATCATGGGCTATTACGAAAACCTGCTGCCTGTGTATCACCGTCCGCAGGAGGTTTGGGCCGGCAATTCGGGCAGCGGGAACACCTCGCCCCGCTACAACGCGGACTTGGGCTACTCCACCGCTCCACGCAGCGCCGCGCCCTCGTATTCGGCACCTGCTCCCGCGGTGTCCTCGCCCGGCAATGCTGGCGTATCCAGCGGCGAGGGAGCACGGGGAGCCGATTCCGGCAGCACCCGGTCCGGCGGACACGGGCGCTAACGGCTTACGAGTACCGCGGTCGCCGGAGCACTCTGAGCGGCAGCGTCACGATCGCCCACACCAACTGCAACACGCCGGTCACGGCGATGCCGATGAGCCGGAAGGGCAGCATAAATAGCCATACAAGCGGGTAGAGAAGCAGCGCCAGAAGGGCCAGCGGCCAGGAAATCACAAACAGGAGGCACCACAGCAGAAACGTGAACATACTCGGCTTCTTCTGTCTGTACGGGAAATCGGGAGCGGAAGTTCGGAATTAGTTCAATGCCCCGTCGGCGTGATACGAGCTGCGCACCAGCGGGCCCGCCTCCACATGGCTGAATCCCATGGCATAGCCTGCCTTTTTAAGCTCATCGAACTCCGCGGGCGGAACGTGCCGGATAACCGGCAGGTGCTTGGGCGAGGGTCGCAGATACTGGCCCAACGTCAGAATATCCACGCTGTGCCGGTGGAGGTCCTGCATGACCGCGAGGACCTCTTCCATCGTCTCGCCTAATCCCAGCATCAGGCCCGATTTGGTAGGGATCTGCGGCCGCAATTGCTTCGCATAAGCGAGCATTTCGAGCGATCGCTCGTAGCGCGCCCCCAGGCGGACCATCCGGTAGAGCCGCGGAACCGTCTCCGTATTGTGGTTGAGCACGTCGGGCGCTGCCTCCATCACGATCTCCATGGCGGACTGTGACCCTTGGAAGTCCGGCACCAGGACCTCCACCCGGCATCCCGGAATCCGTTCGCGAATCGCCCGGATAGTGAGGGCGAAAAGTTCCGCTCCGCCGTCCGTGCGATCGTCCCGGTTCACGCTGGTTACCACCGCGTACTTCAATCCGAGCGCGGCACAGGCTTCGGCTACGCGGCGCGGCTCGTCATAATCGACTTCCAGCGGGGCGCCCTTTTGGACAGCACAAAACCCGCAGCGGCGCGTACACACGTTGCCCAAAATCATGAAGGTAGCGGTCCGGCGATTCCAGCATTCGCCGATGTTGGGGCAGGCGGCGCTGTCGCAGACCGTGTGAAGCTTCAGGTCCGTCACCAGCCGCTTCAACTCGCGATAGTTTTCCCCGACGGGAGCAGGCGCGCGCAACCAGGACGGCCGTTCGCTTTTGGGAGCAATTGTAACCAGCACTCTACCATCAGTGTATCGTGCGGCCGGCGGCGGTTACCGCGTCATTTTGCGGCGCGCTTTCCAGTAAGCCTGCTGGTCTTTGCGGGAGGCTTTGGCCCATTCCTTCTCCGCCTTCCCTTGCGCCTTCAGCCACTCCCGGTATTCTTTATCGCGTTCCTTATCGGTTTTTCGTTGCCATTCGTCGTCGTAGGCGTGCTTTCCGGCCTTCTCCGTGTGTTTCTTGCCGAACGGACCGTGATCCTTGGCAACTGCGCCCGTCAAAAGACCGAATGTCAGGGCGAAGCCCAACAGTACCTGGCGGTAAATCATAATCCCTCCGGACGTGAGATCCTTGCCAGTGCGCTTCCGTTACCACGCCGTCAATTGTCAATCGGCTACTGGTGATAGCCCGGCAAGCCTCGAAGCCAGCGTATCCCGCAAGCTGCCAGGCGCAAGCTCTTGAAAATTCAGGCGCGCGGTGGCGCTCGCACCTGTTCCCGCCGCCCGCGCCAGGGCTAGCGCGCTGACAATGTCCGATTGGAACTTCGCAGGCACATCCATAGCCCGTAGGTCCCTCTCCAGCGCAGCCGCCCGCTCGGCAATCTCCAGGGGCACAACGGTAGCCGTCTGAATCTCTGCTTGGCCCGGCTTACCCGACCCCATCAGCGCCGCGAATGCATCGGCATCCCGGCGGACAGCTTCCATGAAGAACGCCCGATGCGCCTCGAATGTCTGCTCGACGGTAGCCAGCAAACGGCAAACCAGCGTTCCCAGGGCGGCGGCCATTGCGCCTCCCATGGCCGACGCGCTTCCGCCCCCGTAGCTGATGCCCGGGTCGGCGATGCTCTCCAAGAATTCGGCCGCCGGACTCTTTTCCATCACGTCGGTGAGCCGCTGCTCCAGAATGATGTCGGGCCGGAAATTCTCACAGCGCAGGTAATGTGCGGCCGCGCCTTCCATCGCCTGGCGCGGCACCAGCCCGATGATTTCGCTGCCGGCAATGCCGGCTCCCGCTGATTCCGCCAGTTGGTGAATCGCATCGTATACGGTGTGCAGCGGAGTGGTCTCAAAATCCGTCAGGTTCATGGAAATCTGGCTCAGCCCGCGAGAAGCCAGCTCCAGACCCAAGGCCTTCACGTTAGGAAAGCCTCCCGAGGAAGCCCGGATGGCCCGCGCAATAGATTTCGCGATGCCCACATCTCCCGTCGCAAGATTTACATTCCAGGCAATCAGAAATTTGCGTGCGCCCACCGCCACTGCGCCGGCCGTTGGATGCAACTCCCGATCGCCGAAATCCGGCTGCCGCTCGGGATCCGTCCGGATTCGTTCACGCAGTCCCTCAAAACCTCCACGCCGCACGTTCTCCAGCAGCCGCCGCTCGCTAACTCGGGCCGCGGCTTCATAAAGATACACCGGTACTCGCCATCGCTGCCAGATCTGTGCGCCTGCCTCCTCCGCCAGCTGGATACAATACTCGATCGAAACGCCCTGCACCGGGACGAACGGGACCACATCCGCCGCGCCAATCCGCGGATGAACCCCGGCGTGCCGGTTGAGGTCGATGAGGGCAACCGCCTGGCCGACCGCATGCACTGCTGCGGTAACCACTCCGGCCGGTGTGCCTGCAAAGGTGAGCACCGAGCGATGGTGGTCGGCATCCATGGTGGAATCCAGCAGGGCCACGCCTGGGACCTTCGCGATGCTCTCTGCAAGGGCCGCAACAACGGCCTGAGACCTTCCCTCGGAAAAATTAGCTACACACTCGACGATTCTTCTTTCCAATTGACGTCAGCTTCCTTGTACACAATTTCACCACGGCGCATCGTGAGCGCCACCAGGTTCACTCCGAAATAGTAGGGGATTTCGCGATAATCGGAGACGTTTAGCATGATTAGATCCGCCTGCTTCCCAGTCTGCAGCGAACCTATCCTACCCGCCCTGCGCAGGGCGTGAGCCCCGTTGATGGTAGCGGCTGAGATCGCCTCGGCCGCCGACATATGCATATGTGAGCAGGCGAGAGCCACCACGTTCTGCATGTTATAAGACGGACTTCCGCCGTGGCGGAAACCGGAAGCGATCGCGACCGCCGCCCCCTGCTGCAACAGCATCCGAGCCGGAGCATATTCGATTTTGCCTTGGTAGAAGCTCGAGCCCGGCAGCAGAGTGGTGATGGTGTCGGACCGGCATAGCATCTCGGCTTCGCTTTCCGTGACGAAGTTTAGTCCGTCCACGCTGGCGGCGCGCAACTCGATCGCCATTGGGACGATGCCCGGGTCTTCGCCGAGGCCGGCGTGCACTTTTGGCACCAGCCCCAACCGCAAAGCTTTCTCGAGAAAGGTCCGGGAGCGGGCCACGTCGAATCCATCCACGCCACAATGCACGTCTGCGAACTCCGCCAGCCTGCGATGCCTGGCGATCGGCATCAGGCGCGAACACATCCACGCCAGGTATTCCTTGTGGCGGCCCTCAAACTCTGGCGGCGTAATGTGGGCTCCGAGATAGGTGGAAACGACCTGCATCGGCCTTTGGTTCAATGAGGCCAGGACGCGCAGAATGCGCAGTTCGGTGGTCTCGTCGATACCATAGCCGGACTTGGCTTCCAGCGTGGTGGTTCCGTGCCGAATGCAGCCTTCTACGACCTTGCGGGCGTGAAACTCCAAGGCTCTTACCGTCATCCCTTGCACAGCCCGCATAGCGTTGAGGAGCTTTTCCTGGGAGCGCTCAGGAGCAACGTTCCCGTCGTGAGGACGGCCCTGCGGAAAGAGCGGGGTGTCCGATTGCGATGGCCCGGCAATCAGGTGAGTGTGACTATCTACAAAACCTGGCATTACTACTTTGCCGGTGGCATCAATTTCGATGGCGCCGCGCGCCCCCGCCAAATTTTCCACTCTTCGGGAAAGTCCGACACTCGTAATAAGTCCTTGTTGAATCAGCAGCGCCCCGTCCTCTATGATTCCCAACTGAAGCATGGCGGGCCCACGGCGCGGTCCGGGTGGACCATTTAATGTGAGCAGTTGACGGGCTCCGCGCACGAGTAGCGGGGCTGGTTCGCGAGAAGGTTCTTGCATTTGGCAGATACGGCGGATCGATGAATCTACGAGTTGGGAACTCCCTGATGTGATTAGTGCGGGCTGCTTAAATGCTAAACCGTTACCTAGATATATCACGGATAAAAAGAAATGTAAGCTGAATTTAATGTAAACAAAACAAAAGTCCGGCCGATGAGGGGGGTGTGAAATCAAGCGTTAAGCAAGATGTTCTCATCGAACGGGCATTGCGCAGCCTCAACGAGCTTCCCCCATTCTCACCCGTTCTGACGACTCTAATGGCAAGCCTGTCCAGCGAAGATGTTTCTTTGCCGAAACTCGCCGCCATGATTGAGAAGGACATCGTCCTGTCCGGCACCATGCTCCGCATTGTGAATTCAGCCCTTTACGGTAGGGGTGCAACTGTCTCCTCAGTCTGCCGGGCGATCACCGTAATGGGTCTGATCAAACTGCGCAATACAGCCTTGGGACTTTCCGTGAACTGCATTTGGAAAGGAGTGCAAACCCCGGCGGGTTGGTCCATGGGGCGATTCAACCTGCATTCCCTCGGAACCGCCATACTCGCCGACCAGCTCGCGCAGAGAATGCCGGTGAGCTATCCCGAAGATGCCTTTGTCAGCGGATTGTTTCACGACCTCGGTAAACTGGTGATCGCCACCGGCCTGCGCCCCGAGCATGTGCAGATCGCGCGGCTGCTGGTGCTGGAGTCGGATCCCCTGGAATGTGAGCGAATGGTGCTTGGAATGACTCACGCCGATATTTCCGCCGCGGCTCTGGAACGTTGGAATCTCCCTAAGCAGGTGCGTGATGCTGTCGCCATCCACCATGCACCCGACCTCGGAAATCCAGAGCTGTATGATGGCTGCAAGTTCCACATCGGTCATGTGGTCCACATAGCTGACAGGATCGCCAACGGCATCGGAGTTTCGCTGAAACTCTCGCCTGCCTTATCCGATGCCGAGGAATTGGCGGAGGTCGAGCAGGTGCTGAACTCCGTGGAACTATCCCACTTAGCGCCCGAGCTGCTGCACGACTTTCACTCCGAATTTGATGCGATGCGGATGGCGGCCTGAAGTGCCCTTACATCAGATTTTTGCGGAAAATTAAAATATGCTGCCGCGGTAATTCCTTTAATACTTTGTCCAGCCGGAACCCCTCGCCGGAAACTTCTGCCTTCACCTCTTCCACGCTCATTTTATGCTCGGATCGAATGGGGATGTGCGGATCCTCTTTGCGGTATTCGAGCAACACAAGGCGCCCGTCTGGTTTCAGCGATTCACGAATATGCTGCAACATCTTTTGAGGCTGTGAGAATTCATGGTAAACGTCCACCAGCAGCACGAGGTCCATCGCTCCCTTGGGCAGCTTCGGGTCTGACTCGGTACCCAGAACCGGTTGAATATTCGTTAGTTTCGCCTTGGCGGCGCGCTCTTTGAGAATTGTCAGCATCTCGGGTTGCACGTCATTGGCGAACACTTTGCCACCCGCTCCCACGCGGCGGGCTAGACGAACTGTAAAGTACCCCACGCCGGCGCCGACATCGGCCACCGTCATCCCGGGCTGTATACCGATGATATTGAGAGCGGCCTCGGGCATCTCCTCAATCTCGCGCTCGGAACGCTCCAGCCACTCGGCTCCTCCGATGCCCATCGTGGGAGCGATCCGGCGGCCGGTAACCGGGTGCTCCGATTGGGCGAAGCCGGGGAAGGGAACCGACAGCACCCCCGCTAAAGCAATGCATGCCATACCCCGACGCATCAAAAGTTGCCGAAAGGTCATAATCTAATTAAAGTAACAAGAAACGAGATTACACTGAGTAACGCCATGTTAAACAAAAAAGCTGTGTCCAAAGCCGGCTGCGTGATCGCCACCGCCTCGCTTCTCGCTGCCCTGCTTCTAATCGCCGGATGTAATCGCACGAAGACCCTCACTTCTCTAGGTACGTTTCCCATGGGAGAAAGGGTACAGGTGGGTCCCCTTACCTACACCGTGCTGGAAACCGAGTGGAGGACCCAGATGGGTGAGGGTTTTCAGGGTAAGCTCCCATCCAACCGCTTTCTGGTGGTGAAACTGGCCATATCGAACGGTGGGGGTGGACATGTTGCTGTACCCATCATGAGTATCGAAGATGCCGGGGGGCACAGTTACACTGAGATCACGGAGGGCACCGAAAATGTCTCAGAATGGCTGGGACTGCTTAGAAACATGGCGCCCATGCAAAGCGACCGCGGAATCGTGATCTTCGATGCGCCGGTGGCCGCCTATAAGCTGCGCGTTTCCGACGGGGGAGAAATCGGCGCGGAAAAGACCGCTTTGATTGATCTTCCGATTCACATCCAATAAAAGTGCCCCCGCACCTTGCCATCTTCGCCGTCCTTGCCGTTTCAAACTGGACACTGCAGGACTACGAAGACGGCCCGCCTGTGGCTAAGAATCATGTCTTCCATGCCGGCAAAACGGTGTACGTCAGTTTCCAAATAGCGGGTTATGGGAAAACCGAGGAGGACCGGATCTATCTGACCTATCAAATCAGGGCCCTCTCTCCGTCTCAAGAGCTCGTCGCGCCTCCGACGACGGGTGAAATCCAAGCAGACCTGGCTCCAGAGGATAAACGCTGGCTGCCGAAGGTGCGCTACCAAGTGCAAATTCCGCCAATTCCTGAGCCGGGCGCCTATCGGATTGAGCTTCAGGTAAACGATAAGATATCTGGCACTAAAGTGTTACATACAGACGAGTTTAAAGTTGTTGGGCGGCCGCTGACTAGATTGGACAGCCTCGCCATCCTCAACTTCCGCTTTCTGCGTTCCGAAAATGCCTCCGATCCGCTCCCCCAGCCGCCCGCCGTCCACCGAGGGGACACAATATGGGCCCGATTCGATATCGCTGGATTCAAGTTAGGACCGAAGAACCGGTACGATGTTCGCTACGGAGTGGCTCTGCGGAATGAGGAAGGTAAAGTGTTGTTCAGCGACCCTGCGGCAGCCGGAGAAAAGGACGAATCTTTCTATCCCAAGATCTATATACCCGGTGTGATCAGCCTACGCCTGGATCGCACCCTCCGCCCTGGTAAATATGTAGTAGTAATCTCCGCCGCCGACGCCATCGGAGAGCAAAACGCCGAATCCGAATTCCCTTTCACTATCAAGTAGCGTGGGAGCAGATTTTCCTGAGAAACTATAGGCCTTCCCGCACTACCGTTCTTGGCGCTCTACCGAACCCGCAGTGCCGTGGTGTGCGGCATCGATGCTCACCCGATCGATGTGGAAATCGATCTGTACGCCTCGGGCAGTGCCCGCGATTTCATCACCGTGGGGATGCCCGATGCGGCCGTGCGGGAAAGCCGCGAGCGCATCAAGAGCGCACTGATCAACTCGGGATTTGGCTTTCCGAATAAGGCCGTCACCATCAATCTGGCTCCCGCGAATTTGCGAAAGGAGGGGGCAGGCTTCGATCTTCCGATGGCCCTCGGCATCCTGGGCGCAATGGGGACCGTCGGCAACTCCGAGAAATTTCTGATCGTCGGGGAGCTTTCACTCGACGGCTCTCTCCGGCCAGTGCGCGGAACATTGTCGATGGCGGTCTGCGCCCGCCGCCAGGGAATCGCGAATCTGATTGTGCCGGCCGACAATGCAGCCGAAGCAGCAGTTACTGAGGGAGTTCAGGTCTTCGGCCTCGGCCATATTTCGGAAGTCGTCGCCTTACTGAAAAATCCCGGGCAATTTCGGGCGCACATACCCGCTCCTATGATCCCGGCCAGAGAGCAGGACAGCCCGCCCGATTTCGAGGATGTGCGTGGCCAAAGTACCGCCAAGCGCGCGCTGGAAGTAGCTGCGGCGGGAGGGCATAACGTTCTTATGGTGGGTCCGCCAGGATCCGGGAAGACGATGCTGGCGAAGCGATTCCCCGGCATCCTGCCTCCACTCACGTTTGCCGAAGCTCTCCAGAGCACGCAGATTCATAGCGTGGCGGGCATCCTGCCCGGAGGCGTCGGTTTGCTGTCTGAGCGGCCCTTCCGTGCGCCACACCATAGCGTCTCGGACGCGGGCCTGCTCGGAGGCGGCTCCGGGACGCCTCGCCCGGGCGAGGTTAGCCTGGCGAACAACGGCGTACTGTTTTTGGATGAACTTCCGGAGTTTCCCCGCAATGTTCTGGAGCAGCTTCGCCAGCCTCTGGAGGAGGGACTGGTCACTTTGGCGCGGGCCAGCATGACGCTGTCGTTTCCCGCTCAATTCATGCTGGTCGCGGCCATGAACCCTTGTCCTTGTGGTTTCTACGGCGATCCCACGCGCGAGTGCCGCTGTACCCCGGGGATCATTCAGCGATATCTGGGAAAGATCAGCGGACCCCTGCTCGACCGTATCGATCTGCATATCGAGGTTCCCGCGGTGGCTTATAAGGAGCTGCGGGTCGCAGCCCCAAGCACTCCCTCGGCCCACATGCGCGAGCGCGTGCAGGCGGCGCGCGCCATCCAGCACGCCCGCGGCTTCTATAACTCCGCCATCCCACACCGGGAGCTGCGGGCGCTCTGCGCGCTGGATGATGCGGGCGAGCGCACTCTCGAAATGGCGGTACGGAAAATGAGCCTGTCGGCCCGGGCGCACGATCGCATCCTCAAGGTGGCGCGGACCATCGCCGATCTCAGCGAGTCCACTCCGGTGACCTCGCGCCACCTGGCCGAGGCGGTGCATTACCGTAGTCTCGATCGCAGCTACTGGACTTGACGTCACTCGCAGCCACGGCCGCCGCAGTGTTGTGCTACAGTCCCATCAAGACGGCTTCGATGAGTACTCTCACGTCGCGCATATTCATCACGCCGCCTGGCAGCGGGATATTCCGAGCCCGACTAGCGCCAACAGTTCGCGCCAGGTGGCGGAGTCGCTCAAGCTCGTCCCGATTCCCTGGCTGATTCGCGACACCTCTGCCGGCCTCCCCAGCTATGAGGATTATTGGCGCCTGCCTTCCGCCGTTCGGGACGAGCGCGAGAGGCAGCTCAGCCTGCTCCCGTCTGCCTGGGCCGTCGAAAGGCTGACCCTTCGCTGCCGCTCTATGAAGCCCAGCAGCCGGCGCTCTTACTATGGTGTTTTCCTAGGCTTTAGCAGGTGTTTATCGCTCGAAGTGGAGGGGCCGTCTTCTAGAAGAAGGATGTTGGAAAACTTGTGATGGCGAGCGCAAAAATCTTGCAACTTACTGAATACATGGAGCCACCCGCCGGGATCGAACCGGCGACCTGCTGATTACGAATCAATCCATTCATCGGAAATAGTTGAAAATGCGGTCCACCGTCCCTTCTTTCCGCCAGCGATTCAGGCGGTTGTGGCGCAAGTTGAACAGGTTTCTGAACAGGTCCCCGCACCTCTAACGTTCCCAATAATTACCACGGCAGAAGTTGAACAGGTCCCCCGGTGGCGAGCCTCGAAGAGTGTCCAGCTCAGGGCCACCGCAGTTCCGATGATCTCTTCGATCCAAGCTCGAGCGCATCGAGGTGAATCGTGAGTTCCGGTGCGGCTTCCCAATTGAAGGGAGACCGGCGACCCACCGGACTTGAACACGCGGGCTCAATTGTGCAGGGCCGCTTCGCTGAGTTCCACGTCTCGCGGCGGCGATTGCGCCAGGCGGAGCGCATTCAGTTGGTTCGAGACCGGCGCGACGCAGCAAACCAGCAGCTCGGGTTTGCCTCCCGACCGTTTGTCTTGTGCGGCCTGCCGGTGAGGCGCCCTCCCCGTTCCACTCTCGTTTATGAACGGCGTAACGGTCTTTTCACACTCCAGATCACCGGTCACCCTGACTTCGGCTTACCCTTTGGGCAGGATCGCCTCGTTCCGATCTTCTTGGCAACGCTAGCTGTGCGTCAGCAAAGTCAGACCATTCGCTTCAGGTCGGCTGCGCAGATGCTCGATATTTTCGGCATGGCGAAGGGCGGGAAAGAATATCGCCGCCTGGTAGCAGCCTTCGAACGAATCTTCGGAGCGACCATCTTCTTCGGCACGGAATCCACCCGAAAGCATGCGCGCGTCGTCCAACGCTCCAGGTTCAATTTCCTCAGCGAAGCCCAAATTTGGTACAGCCGTGACCCGGCCGAGGAAGTGCTCTCGGGCGGCTTTGAAAACGTCATCGTCTTGAGTGACGAATTCTACAAAGAGGTAATTGGGCATCCTATTCCCGCAGACATGGATGCCGTAAAGGCGTTCGGTTCTGCACCAGCCGTACTCGATCTGTTCATGTGGCTAACGTATCGCTGCTTCACAGCGAAATCGGAAGAGCGGATTCCGCTATTTGGGGATTTCGGCCTCACAGCACAGCTGGGATCAGTTGAATACAGCCGGCCGCGACGATTTCGCGCCATGCTTGAACAGTGGTTGGGCCAAGTTCGTGCTGTCTGGCCGAATTGTCCAGCGCAGATCTACTCGGATGGCCAGTATCTGCGACTGAGCCCGGCAAAAGCGATACTGCCGACCACTGCTAATCCCACGGGACTTTACGTGCGCGGCGACGATTGATGCGCTCGACTGTGGTGCCTTCGGCACGGCCGCCCTACTTCTACGGCCCATCGCTAAATATAGGAATTCGGGCAGGCACTGCAAGACTTCGTTCTTGCCCCGGTTTTACAACAAGACTACCGGGCAGCGGCGATTCGCGGCGAACGGCGTATTGAAGCATTTTCTCATTGAAGAATGAGCCTGAAGGCGGGAGCGGAGCGATCCGCCGCAGGGCCTCCTTTTGAATTGGATTTAAGTAGAGATAAGACACCAAGTGGGAAAGTGGGAAACCTGCTTTTGGTTTCCCACTTTTCCACGCCTCGTATGGGCTGTGGGAATGTGGGAATCGCGCAGCGATTTCCAAGGATTGTGGGAAACGAAGGGAAACCTGCATTTGGTTTTCCTTGTTTTCCACGCACCCGTCATTTCCATAGCCCTCCTGGTTCGTCACGCACTACGCTTGCGATGCAAGCCGGCAAACAGCTTGCGTTTCACTTCCTGCATTTCCGTGGCAGCCCGGGTGTCGGAGATCGCCAGCGCGAATTGATCCAGTCGCTCCAGCGTAAGCTCCGGCCGCAGGAATCCGGCGATTCCGGGCAACTGCCGCAGAATCTCCCAGGGCGTCGCATACCAGCGGTAGACGCGCTTTTGCTTGCCTCTAGCGGTGGTGATTAACTCCGGTACTCCGCAAGGCCGGTGAAAGTTCAGATAGGGGTTGAAGTGCTCACGATAGAACTGATCAAAGGCTTCGGCATGCGCCGAGGCGATGTGGCCGTAGCCGATGTGCTTGCGAATCACCCAGCCGTTCTTTGTCTCTGCCAGTCCATTGTCGTTGGAATGGCGCGGCCGCGATTTGGTCTGCTCCACCAGCAGTTTATTGAGTAACTGGGCCACCCTGTGATTGATGAACTCACTGCCGTTGTCGGAATGAAACCCGCGTATGGGAAAGGGAAACTGCGCCAGCATCGCCTCCAGCAGCGGCAGCAACCAGGCTTCGCTGATCTGCGCAGTGGCGCCCACCACTTGCCATTGCGTCACCTCATCCACCGCGTTGATGTGATACAAACCCTTGACTCCCTCCAGGTCCCCCTGATGCACGGTGTCTACCCGCAGATAGCCCGGCTGGCCCTGTGGATCGGGCTTACGCCGCTCTCCGATTCCCACTTGCGTGGGCCGGGTCGCTTGATAGGCAACTCGCCGCTTCCGGTAGGTCTGGGTTTTGCGCAGCCGGTAGAGGTGCGCCACCGACAATGCCGCCAAACGTTCATATTGCCGGTCGTGAAATTCATGCAGTTCGCGTTCGAGAATCTTCTGTGTGGCCGGGCCGCTGAGCGTTTCGTGAGCCTCGTCTACCGCGGCCAGTAACTCAATATCGCCGCGCCTGTAGCGTTGGGTGAAACGATGCCGCCGATACGGCTGAGCCTTTACCTCGCCGACCTGTCGATACAGCCCGATCAGGCGCGTCACTTGCGCACGGCTCAAACCAGTCATCTTGGCCAGGTATTGCCGCACCACTCCCTTGCCCTCGCGCTTCAGTCCCTCATAATCCTGTCGCCCTAGCGTCTGGTTGACCCACTCGTACAGCTCCTCTCGCCTTTGGGCTTGGAAGCTCACCTCTCCGCTGGCCTCCAGAAACGCCCGCATCTGCTCCAAACTCAGTCTTTCGCCATCTTCCATGCTGATGATCAATCCCCAGCATGCGCAATCCCTCCTCCAGGCTCATCTTGTATGAGAATCCACCTCCCCCTTCAGGCTCATCTTGCTTGAGACAAGACTATTGATTGAAACCGCAAAGCCGATCATATAATGATCGGGGAATCGTCGAGGAGATGCGCACGGCGTTGATTCAGGGTATGGAAAACGGTAACAAAACAGGGGTCCGTTTCAGCCGGTGGGTTAACGGAGGGTTTTTGGTGCGGGGCTCGGCAGCCTCTCACTTGCGCGGACGGAAAGAATCAGGCGCCGGTTGCTTCCAAGCTTGCATGGATATACAATGGATGAGGTATATCTTTATGCAGGTTTCCAAATGGGGCAACAGTTTGGCTGTGCGTCTTCCCGCCGTGGTTGTCGAAGCGCTGGATCTCAAAGATGGAGACGAAATCGAGATTTGCATCGCAGGCAAACGCGACTTCAAGGTAGCTCGTGACCGGTCCAAAGAGAGAGCGCTCGAGCAGCTTCGTCAAATGAAGTGGTCCTTCCCTCCTGATTTCAAATTCAATCGCGAAGAGATCAATGAACGATAAGCCGTTCTTTGATACCAACGTGATCCTATACGCCTTCAGCCAAGGCGATACGCGCGGTCAAGTGGCCGAAACTTTGCTGGCCGCGGGAGGAGCACTATCAGTTCAGGTACTTAACGAGTTCGTCGCTGTGGCGCGGCGCAAGCTTGACAAGAGCTGGGAGGAAGTTCGACGCGCCCTCGATGTACTTCGCGTCTTTTGTCCAGAGCCCGTTCCTCTTACGATCGAGACCCACGAGCGAGCCGTGCACATTGCCGAGCGCTACGGGTATTCAATCTTTGATTCACTCATCATCGCGGCTGCGCTCCATGCTGGCGCCAACACACTCTACTCGGAGGACATGCGAGATGGCCAGGCGATCGATGGGCTCACAATTCGCAATCCATTTTCGCGTTAGACGACCGGCGATTATCCAAATGTAAACGAAAAAGCCTCGACACCCGGGGGCAAGGAACTCAATCTCAAACCTCCCGTCTTTGATCGGCCCCTTTTGCCGGATGAGTTGTTACATCGCGGTTCTCGAACTTCGCCGGCGCCGTCGGGACCGGAAGCCGATTGTAATTCTCGGAAATCAGACCAGTGTCCGCCTGGCGCGAAGTCTGGGCGGAAGTTGATGTGAGGTTGCGAGAATTTTCTGATGCTGCTCGCCCGAACGGGCGAGAGCATCGCACGCGGCGATGCCGGTTTAGAGAAATGGACCCGGGCGCAGGACGAATAGCAGCTGTTTAAGTACAAGCCTGGAGTGATTTGATGGCTAAGCTAGTTCAGGCGGCGCGACGCTCATAACGATAGTGGAGTCCACCCACCTGCGGAATCGCAACGATCCGTCCAGCTTCTCGTGATTGGATCGGTCGGGGTTCCGGGCTATCCTTCTTCTCCAATGCCAAATGCGTTCGGCTCCGATGATAATAGTCGATAAATCCTTGAAGGTGTTCGTGAAAGCAACATTCGTTGAATACGATCATGTGATCCAGGCACTCGCGGCGAATCGTGCCAATCACCCGTTCAACATAGGCGCGCTGCCAGGGCGAGCGCGGAGCCGAAAGTACTTGTTTGATGCCCATTGCCTTTAGCTGTTCGACGAAGTCCTTGCCGAAGATCCGATCGCGAGCCCGCAACAGATATCGCGGTGCTGTATCCCACGGAAAAGCTTCACGCATTTGTTGAGCCGTTCATTCCGCCGTGGGATGCGCCGTCACCGCGAAATGGACGATGCGCCGGTGGTCATGCGCCAGCACCAGAAACACGTATAGGATCTGGAACCGGATCGTCGGCACCGTGAAGAAGTCGACGGACACCATACTCTTCAGATGATTGTGGAGAAAAGTCTTCCAGGCCTGCGACGGATGCCTGCAGCGTCGGACCATATACTTACTCACGCTGGTTTCGCCGATCTCGATGCCGAGCTTCAGCAGTTCGCCGTAAATCCGTGGAGCACCCCAAAGCGGGTTCTCGCGGCTCATCGTACGAATCAACTCCCGGACGTCTTTCGGCACTGTGGGCCGCCCAGGCTTCCCACGTCGGATTTTCCAAGTCCAGAACAGACGAAAACCCTTGCGGTGCCAGCCGAGGACGTTGGATGTTTTGATGATGAAGACCCCGCAGCGCCAATCTTGCCGGACGGAACAGAGCCAAGCCCAGAGTAGGGGATCCACCGTGATCAGCTTCGGGCGCTTCACAGAGCGTTGGAGAACTCCGATTTGATGGCGCAGGGCAAGAATCTCAAGTTGCAGCGCCGCACGGCTGCGAAACGAGGCGGCAAGTGAGGCGGTGAAGGCCGTCAATCCGGCCCAAACGGTAATCGAATTATATGCGGCAACTCCCAATGTATCAATCTGATCGAAGTTTGCGAGAAGGACAGTCGCATTGTTCCCGCGCTTGGGTGGCCGAAGTGAAGCATCGCCCTGTGTTTCGCCTGATGTTCGCCTTATTTAAGGGCCAGAGTCTGACGGCTGCTGATTGAACGTCGCTGCCGGTGATTCTATATACAGCAGGATGCCGCAATAGATGGATCCCAGCTTACACTCAATTCATCAAATACTAAGACATAGAATATTCGCACGCGTTTACCGCCGGAGGTGAATTGGGTGTTTGCAAGCGTGTTCCAGACTAGAGTCTTTGGACACTCCCCTGGCTGGGTTGCTCGGGGCCCAAAATAATCAAGTGCTGCTTATGTTAAGTGGCGCCGTGTGTCCACAAAGAATATCAACGGGAGGGTCCGTGCCAGCAATTATTCAACAGCCTCAGAACAACACAAAAAGCTTCGATCTTGGGCTCAACGATCCGATGATGCAAAAGCCGATTGAATCACAAATCAAGCAATCTGTTTTCGCTTCTGTGTCGCTGCGTCCGGGAGACCGTGTCTTTCATGAAGAGTTGGGATTCGGGCGAGTTCTTCGTATCCGTCCGACCAACCCAGGTTAGTTACGAGCAGCGGCCCAGCGGGCCGGGGTAAGCGGGGCGATGTCGGATAGCTTGCGCCGAGCCATGCCAGGCAGCACGGCCAGGAGATAATCCTTCACGGGCAGACCCAGCC
>DATLBY010000405.1:0-5444 GCA_035526665.1 Bryobacteraceae bacterium | reverse complement strand
GCTCGAAGCCGGTTACCTGGGGACCAAGGGGACGCGCCTGGATATTGAGCGTTCCCCGAATCGCGCCGCCCCCGGCTCGCCATTGACGGCGGAAGAGCGGCGCCAGATCGGCAACGCCGTCGGCTTCACCTATGAATCCTCAGACGGCAATTCGATCTTTCATTCCGGTCACGTGAGAGTCATCCGGCGTTTCCAGCGCGGGATGTCGGCGGGCGCCACCTACACGTTCGCAAAGTCGATTGACAATGCCTCCACCTTCGGCGGCGCCGGCAACACGGTGGCGCAGAACGATCGCGATCTGAGTCTGGAGCGAGGGCTTTCCAGCTTCGACCAGCGGCAGGTACTGAGCGTAAATTTCATGATCGCCTCGCCTTTCGGACAGAACGGCATTCTGCATACGGACTACGGCTGGCCGAACAAACTGCTGGAGGGCTGGAACCTGACAGGCAGCATCAATGCCCATTCCGGAACTCCCTTCACCGCGCGCGTCCTCGGCAATCAATCGAACTCCGGAGGCACGGGCGTAATCGGCAGCGGCCGCGCCGATGCCACCGGGCTGCCACAGAACTCTGGCCCCGGCTACTTCAACCTGCTGGCGTTCATCATTCCTACTCCCGGACACTTTGGCACTGCGGGCCGCAATACCATCATCGGACCGGGCTTCCTCAGCATGAACATGGGCCTGATGCGCTCCTTCCGCCTGGGGGACGACCGCCGACGCCTTGAGTTCCGCGTGGAGGCCACCAATTTCAGTAACCATGTGAATATCACCGGCATAGGGACCGTAGTGAACGCGAACAATTACGGCATCGCCACCAACGCAGGCCAGATGCGCACCATCAGCAGCACCCTGAGGTTTCGATTCTAAAATGAGATCCGCCTGCAGTCTCCTGCTCGTCCTATCCGTACTTGCGCCGGCCCAGCAGCAGCCGTCCTCCGATAAGCCGTTCACGCTCACCAGCGCCAGCAATCTGGTGATCATCAACGTGGAAGCGAAGGACAAATCGGGCAAGCCGATGGAGAATCTGAAGCGCGAGGATTTCCAGGTGATGGAAGACGGGAAGCCGCAGCAGATCGCGGTCTTCGAATTCCAGAAGCTGGGCGAATCGGGCGCGGCGCCGCTGGCCACCAAGCTGGATGCAGTCAAACCCGATGCGGCTCGCGTGCGTCCAGCCGGCATCAGTTCGGCGGCCACCGGCCAGATTCGCTATCAGGACAAGCGCCTGATGGTGCTGCTCTTCGACTTCTCGTCCATGCCGATTCCCGACCAGCTACGCGCGCAGCAGGCCGCTCTGAAGTTCCTCGACCAGCAGATGTCCGCCTCCGACCTGGTCGCCATCATGACCAATGCAAGCCGCCTGCGCGTCGAACAGGATTTCACGGATAACCGCGAGACGCTGATTGGCGTAATCAAGGGATTCATGATCGGGCAGGCCAGCGAACTCGCGCAGGAGGGCGAGGTAGGCGATGCCGAGAATGGCGAAGACAACGGTGCGGCGTTTATCGCGGACGAGGCGGAATTCAACATCTTCAATACAGATAAGAAGCTGACCGCGCTCGAAACCGCAGCCAAGATGCTCGCTCCTCTTCCCGAGAAGAAGGCGATTATCTATTTCTCCAGCGGCGTAGGCAAGACCGGAACCGAGAACCAGTCCCAGCTGCAAGCAACCGTCAACGCAGCCGTCCGCGCAAATGTATCCTTCTATCCGATTGATGCGCGCGGGCTAATCGCCATGGCTCCGGCGGGGGATGCGGGCCAGGCTTCGCAGCGCGGGACGGGGGTGTTCAGCGGCAAGGCGCAGAGCGGACTTAAGGAGAAGCTCAACGACCAGCAGGAGACTTTGCATACGCTCGCGGCGGACACCGGCGGGAAGGCATTCCTGGACAGCAACGATCTGGCGCTCGGAATCAAACAGGCGCAGCTGGACGTGGTCAGCTATTACATTGTGGGTTACTACAGCGCGAATCCCTCGCAGGACGGCCATTTCCGGCGCGTGAAGGTGAGCGTGGGCCCAAGCCTGAATGCGAAGCTCGAATACCGGTCCGGCTATTTCGCCGCCAAGCGCTTTGAGAAGTTCACCAATTCAGACAAGGAGCGGCAACTGCAAGAGGCGCTGCTGCTGGGCGACCCGATTACGGACCTGCGCGTCGCTCTCGAAGTAAACTACTTCCGGCTTACGAAAGACAGCTACTTCGTTCCGGTGTCGGTCAAGATCCCCGCGTCGCAAATCAGCCTGAAGAAGGCGGGCGCGGATGAGACTACGGAGCTCGATTTCATCGCGCAGATCCGCGACAAGTCAGGCAAGCTGGTGGGCAACCTTCGTGATGGCATCAAAGTGAAATTGAAGGAAGCGGAGGCGTCCCAAACTAAGAAGCGAAGCTTCCAATACACTACCGGCTTTACCATGATTCCGGGCGAATACAAGTTGAAGTTTCTCACGCGCGAGAACCAGACGGGCAAGATGGGAACCTTCGAAACGAAGTTCACAGTACCCGATCTGACCCAGTCCACCGATGCACTGCGTCTCAGCTCGGTAGTCTGGAGCAGCCAGCGCGAGCCTCTGGCAAGCGCGGTCGGCACTGCGGGAACCAGCAAGAAGCTGCTGTCGGCTGATCCACTGGTGCAGGACGGGCAGCGCCTGGCGCCGAGTATTACGCACGCTTTCCGGCGCGACCAAAACCTGCTGGTGTACGTGGAAGTTTACGATCCCGGCACCGATCCACAGAGCAAGACTGCCAGTGTCAGCGCGAATCTGAGTTTCTACCTGGGCGGCAAGAAGGCGTTCGAGTCGCCGGCCGTCCTGCTCGATCAGACTGCAAAGTTGCGCAAGTCTCCTACGCTTCCGATCCAGTTTCAGGTACCGCTGGCGAAGCTGGCGCCCGGCCAGTACACTTGCCAAATCAATATCGTGGACGAGGTGGGCCGCAAATTTGCGTTTCCCCGCGGGTCGGTAGTGCTGCTTCCCTGATAGTACTTTTCCCGCTGGATTGCAGCGGCCTGCAATGGTAAGATTTTGTGCAATGCAGTGCTCTGAATGCGCGCGTCTGGAAACTGCGTTGATGTTGGCCGAGGTGGATTACCGGAATTGCGCTTCCACACTGCAACACGTCGGGCATCGCCCCGTGACAAAGCCGGGGGAAACGGAGAAGCTGACGCGCGCGCTAGAAAGGGCCACGGCGGCGCGAGACGCGGTTCAGGCCGAGCTTGCTCAACACCGCTCAGTGCATCTGAAGAGCGCGAACGCGACACGGTAGCGTATCATCGAGATTGGAGTTGCGAAAACATTTCTTCCACCTCTTGCTGATCGAAGACAGTCCAGCCGACATCCGTCTGCTGATGGAGGCGTGCCGCGATTCCAAGATTCCCAAACGGCTGCACGTCGCCAACGACGGCCTGGAGGCGTTGAACTATCTCTTTCGCCGCGGTGAGCACCACGCAGCGGTACGCCCGGACCTCATTATCCTGGACTTGAATCTCCCCATTATTAGCGGCCACGAAGTGCTGGCCCATGTTAAGGCAGACGATTCCCTGCGCATCATCCCGGTGATTGTTCTCTCGACGTCAACCTCGATCGAGGATGTACGAAAGTCGTACGAGTTAGGAGCTGCGTGCTATATCCGCAAGCCGCTTAACATTACGGAGTATTTCGACACTGTGGAGCAGGCAGCGGATTTCTGGCTTGGCACCGCGATCCTGCCGTCGTCCCACCGCGTCAACGCAGCAGGTAAAAGTTAGCGTTGGATGTGACTTTCGAAGGGGAACTCGCGGACATTCTCCCGAGCGATCTTCCGCGGCGCGATGCGGTGATCGCGGGGTGCGCGACGCATCTGGCAATGATCGTGGAAGCCAATCGCCTCTTTAACCTCACGCGTATCGTGAGCCCGCGCGAAGCCGCCATCAAACATGTGTGGGACTCGATCGCGCCGTGGCGGCTCTTCTCCCAGGCGAAGCACGTCCTGGATGCCGGTACCGGCGCGGGCTTTCCGGGCATCCCGCTGGCGCTGGTTCTTCCCGACACACGGTTCACGCTGTGCGAGTCGATCGGAAAGAAGTCGCGCTTTGTGGCCACAGTAGTTGAGAGTCTGGCGCTGCCGAACGTCAGTGCGCTGGCGAGGCGGGCGGAAGAGGTGCTGCGCGAGCAAAAGGGAATCGACCTGATCACGGCGCGGGCGGTGGCACCGCTCAGCCGGGCGGTACAGCTTTTTGGCCCTGCCATCTCCACCGGCGCGCGCGTGCTTCTCTACAAGGGTCCAGATGCCGCGGCAGAGATTGCAGAAGCGGCGGAAGAGGCCAAAAGGCGGCAGGTAAAAATGCGGGTGCTGGCGCGCCATGAGCTGCCGGATTCGCTGGGCAGCCGCACGATTGTCGAAATGTCCCGATGAGGCGCGCGCGTTTCAGCATCTCCGTCATTTTTCTGGTGCATGGGTTAGTCATCGCCTCGTGGGTTTCGCGCATCCCGGCTATCCAGTCGGCGCTGCACCTCTCCCCGGCAGCCCTGGGCACGCTGTTGCTGGCGGCTACGGCGGGCGCGCTGGTGGCGATGCCTCTGACCGGGGCAGTGATCCATAAGGCCGGCAGCCGTGCGGTGGTCATGTTTACGACTGCGATATTTTGCTTGTCGCTTCCCGTAGTTGCGCTGGCAACCTCCGCGGGCGAACTGGCGGCGGCGCTCTTCCTGCTGGGCGCAGCCGCCGGGGCCATGGACGTCGCGATGAATGTGGAGGCCGCCGCGCTGGAGAAACTGTACCGAAGACCCATCATGTCGGCCTTTCACGGACTGTTCAGCGCGGGCGGAATGGCGGGCTCCGCGATAGGAGGAGCGTTCGCGGCCGCGGGCTACTCTCCGGAGTCTCATTTTGTCATCGCCGCGCCCGTGTGCGGAGCTATTGCCGGCGGGGTAATGGCATGGCTTCCTCCGGGCAGCTCGGAAGCGGAAGGCTCCCTGACATTGCGCCTGCCGCGGAATCTCTGGCTGCTGGGCGCGCTGGGGTTCTGCATCCTGTTGGGCGAAGGCGCCATGGCCGACTGGACCGGCGTTTATCTGAAGAGTTCGCTAGGAACCGGCGCAGGCACCGCGGCCCTAGGGTATGCGGTATTCTCCGCGACGATGGCGGCGGGGCGCTTCGCGGGCGATTGGCTCACGGTACGGCTGGGCCGCGTACGGCTGGTGCGCGGCGGCGCTTTGCTGGCAGCCGCAGGTCTGACCGCGGCCCTGGCGTTCGGAAATGTGTTCTCGGCGCTTCTCGGCTTTGCCTGCGCCGGCGCCGGCTTCGCCACCATCATTCCCATTGTTTTCGGAGCTGGGGCCAATGTAAACGGCGTGGCTCCGGGCGCCGGCGTGGCCGCGGTAACCACCGCCGGATACACCGGGTTTCTGATTGGACCGCCCCTAATCGGCTTCACCGCCGAGTACACCAGCCTGCGATTCGCCCTGGGGATCGTG
>DATLBY010000404.1:0-5311 GCA_035526665.1 Bryobacteraceae bacterium | reverse complement strand
TTTTGGTACCCGCCGTTCCAGGCCTCCTTCGGAGAGGTTCCGGCGGCGCGGAAATTTACTGTCAGCCATCGCGGCGCAGCTGTCCGCAAACTCCTCAGCTGGTTTCAGACGCAAGCCCCGAGGTAAATCTGCAGCGGGTTTTAGTCGCCCGTGACACAGGCGTGACAGAAGGCTGATGCAACCCTGATGCCGGAGGGACCATAATAGCTTTTCGGTCAAGTATCCGGTTTGCATAGCCCCATGTCCCGCTCCGCGCCTTTCAGGCTGCTCACGCTATTCGTCCTCCTGGCAGGAGTTCCTTTGGCCGCGCTCGGCTGGCTCGGATGGCGGCTTCTAGAGCAGGAGCGCGCCCTGGAGAGCCGGCGTGAGCGTGACCGGCTGGAGAGCGCGGCCAGTCTCTTGGCGAACGAACTGGAGCGCGGGCTGAAAGCTTGGGAAGATCGTCCGCCGCCGGCGGCGGTCAGCCTGATCTTTGATTCCTCGGGAATTCTCCAGCAACAGGGCATCCGGCTTCCCTTCTTTCCGAGGGTCCCGCCGCCCGCGGAGATTGCTCCGGGTGTATTCGCTGCGGCCGAGGTGCAAGAGTTCCGGGAGCGTGGCCTGACAAAGGCGGCGGCGGCTTATCGCAACCTGGCCTCCACCCGAGATCAGCCGTTGCGCGCCGCGGCCCTGATGAGGCTCGCGCGCTGTCTTCGGCAACAGAAAGAGACGCGGGAGGCGCTGGCCGTCTACAGCGAACTTGCGGCGATGGAAGGCACCCCCGTGGCGGGTTCTCCGGCCGAGCTGATGGCGCGGCGCGAACGAATCGCATTGTTCCGGACGTTGGCAAACAGGCAGGGTGAGGCGGCTGAAATTGCTGCGCTCGGCTCCGCGCTCCGCGCTCCGGGAGGGGCGATATCGGATAGATCGCGCGACATTCGAATTTTATAGAGAATCGGCAGGGATCCGGCCGGCGCCGGAGTCCAACCTGGCGGCGGCCGTGGAACGTTTGTGGCCGGTGTGGCAGCAACAGGCTGCCGGACGGGCTTGCTGGACCGGCGGCGGGAGTTCCTTCGTGTCCGTCTGGCGCCAGACCCAGGCAGGCACTGCAGTGACCGTAGGAGACGTGAGCACGCTGGCCTCGCCGCTGGCAGCCGTCTTGCGAGATTTACGGGTCGGTCTCGCGCTGGAAGACAACTCAGGAAAGCCGTCGTGGGGCGGCGTGCCTGCCGGCCAGGCCGCCGTGATAAAAAACTTCCGCGAAACAGGATTGCCGTGGACGCTGCGAGTGGTTTCCGCCAATCCTGCCGGCGCGGGGGAGATCTCCGTTTCGCGGAGAAGGCTGATGTCCTCGGGCTTCGCGCTCATGCTTCTGGTGATCGCGGCCTCTGCGTACTTCATGTTTCGAGCCGTCAACCGCGAGTTAAGCGTCGCCCGGCTGCAGTCGGATTTCGTGGCCGCCGTTTCCCACGAGTTCCGGACGCCTCTGACAGCGATGCGCCATTTGACGGAGATGCTGGAAGAAGGGGAGACGCCGAAAGAGCGCCTGCCGCTCTATTACCGCACGCTTGGGAAGGAGACCCGGCGGCTGCAAGGAATGGTGGAGAGCCTGCTCGACTTCGGGCGCATGGAGGCAGGCCGCCGCGCGTACCATATGCAGGACGCCAACGCGGCGGAGATGGCGCGGCAGATAGTGGACGAATTTCGCGAGCACTCCTCCATTGGCACCCACAGGTTGGAATTGCGCGCGCCTTCCCGCCCCCTGCCTATCCGGGCGGATCAGGATGCTCTGGCGCTGGCCCGTCGCAACCTGTTGGATAATGCCGTCAAATACTCTCCGGAACACTCTACCGTGAGCGTATCCGTGGAATCCCGCGATGGGCTCGCTGGCATTGCAGTGCAGGACCAGGGGGATGGAATTCCAAAGGAAGAGCAGCGAGACGTATTTCGAAAATTTACCCGCGGGTCATCCGCTAAGAAATTCAGTGTGAAAGGAACTGGCATTGGGTTAACTATGGCGCACCAAATCGTGAAAGCGCATGGAGGACGGCTGGAACTGGACAGCCAACCCGGTTGCGGCAGCCGGTTTACCATTCTGCTGCCGGTGCAGGCGGATCCATCGTGAAGAGAATTTTGATCGTGGAAGATGAGCCCAGCATCGCACTGGCGCTGGAGGACGATCTGCGGCGGGAGGGGTATGAGACCGAGGTGGCATCCGATGGGGAAATCGCGGCCCGCAGAGCTGTGTCGGGCCACTTCGATCTGATCCTCCTTGACGTGATGCTGCCCAAGCAGGACGGCTTCGAAGTATGCCGGCAAGTTCGGCGGACCGGAATCGAGACGCCTATCCTGATGCTGACCGCGAAGACCCAGGAAGCAGAGAAAATACTCGGCCTGGAGCTGGGCGCGGATGATTACATCACCAAGCCGTACAGCGGGCGGGAGCTGCGGGCCCGCATCAAAGCCCATCTTCGGCGCGCGGCGGTGGGAACCCCGCAGGTCTACCGGTTTGGGAACTTTGAGTTGGACTTCGTTCGCTGCGAACTGCGGCGTGGAGGAAAAGCAGTGGATCTGTCAGCGCTCGAGTACAAGCTGCTCGCGGCGTTCGTCAAGCGCTCCGGCCGGGTGCTGACCCGGGCGCAACTGCTGGATGAAGTCTGGGGACCAGGCACGCATGTTACGGATCGAGTGGTGGACAACCAAGTGAACAATCTTCGCAAGAAGATCGAGCCTGAACCGGAGCGGCCGCGGTACCTGGTCGCGCTGCGGGGAATCGGCTACCGCTTCGATGGCGAAGGCCTGACGGAGCCGTGACCGCTGGGCGATCGGCGGCTGACCTGGACTGCCTAATCTATCGTCATGGAGGTTTTGAGATGCGCAAGAGATTGACGATGGCAATCGCGCTGGTGTTCACCGGCGCGGCGCTGCTGGCCAAGCCCGCAGATGTGCAATTTAAGGCTGCACAACATAAGGAGCAAGTTGAGGGCGACCTGAAAGGTGCGATCGAGCTGTATAAGAAGATCGCGCAAGGAGGTGATCGCGCACTGGCGGCAAAGGCGCTGGTGGCCATTGGTCAGTGTCACGAAAAGCTGGGGGCCGCGGAAGCGCGCGCCGCCTACGAGCGCGTGGTGCGGGAATTCGCGGATCAGCCTGAAAGTGTGAGACTGGCACATACGCGATTGGCAGCGATCCTGGCGCCGGCGCCGCAAAGCGGCCAGACTGCGCGGCAGGTCTGGATCGCGCGGTCAAGCGAGGGATTCTATAAAAGCGTGCCTTCGCCCGACGGGCGATATTTCGGCTTTACCGATTGGGAAACGGGAGATTTGTGTATCCGCGACCTGACCGCGGGCACCAACCGCCGCTTGACTAACACCGGTGGCTGGGAAGTGTCGGGGGATTACGCTGATGGATCCGTCATCTCGCCGGATGGCCGCCAGATGGCGTACTTCTGGTTCGCTGAAAAGGATCGACACAACGAACTGCGTATCATTTCCACCAGCGGCGGAACGCCTAAAACGCTGCTTCAAAAGGATAGCAACGGCAGCTACATGTCGCCAGTGGGTTGGACTCCGGATGGCAAGCAACTGCTGGTGACCCTACGGCAACCGGACAACACGACGCAACTGGCAATGCTCGGGGTACAAGATGGATCCATTCGTACGCTGAAAACGTTCACGTGGCAGAGCCTCGACGCCAGGTTGGCGCCAAACGGCCAACATATTACTTACGATTTGCCGGCCAGTGAGAAATCAATTGCCCGAGACATATTTGTTCTGGCCGTGGACGGCAGCCGGGAAACTCGAGTGGTGGAGAGTCCGGCAGACGATTCCGCTCCGCTATGGTCGCCGGATGGGTCTCACATTCTGTTTTTGAGTGACCGCACCGGAACGCAATCCCTCTGGAGCATACCGGTGGAGAACGGGAAGGCCAAAGGCCCGGCAGAGCTGATCAAAGCAGATGCGGGCCGCATTCAACCGATGGGGATCGCAAGAAACGGAACGCTGCACTATGTAATGGAGGGTTCCAGCCGCAGCAACGTTTACATGGCTGATTTGGGTCGGGATCTGAAGATTTCGAAAGCACCAGTACTAGCCACGGAACGTTTTGTGAATGCAAACATGGGAGCCTCGTTGTCCCCCGACGGTGAATCTCTCGCTTACTTTTCGCTCCGCCCGGGAACAACTGTACTGGTGGTGCGGAATCTGAAGACAGGAGAAGAAAAAGATGTCCCACTTCGATTCCAACTTGTGCCGTCCTTCCATATCGGACCGAAATGGTTTCCCGATGGCCGCTCCATGCTCGTAGTTTTGCGCGAACCGCAGCGGCCCGGTGTCGGCTTTTACCGCATTGACCTAACAAGTGGTAGCACGGAAATACTACACCATGCGGTCCCACAGGGATTCCAAGGCTGGTCACTTTCTCCCGATGGGAAGTCCATTTTTTATACCCAGCGAAAAAACAACGCTTCCGACAAGGGCTTCGCAACCCGCCTGCTGCGCTTCGACATCGATAGCCAGCGTGAATCGGAACTGAAAAGTGACGCGTGGGTGATTGCGCCAACCGTGTCACCCGATGGCAAGCAGGTCGCTTTTGTTGTGTCGGTTCGTCCGGGCTCAGCCAGTTACATCGCGGTGATGCCCAGTTCCGGCGGGGAAGCGCGGGAGGTTTTCCGCGGCTCGCCCTGGATGGACGGATCGCGCTATAACACGCTGGCATGGAGTCCCGATCAGCGCCATCTGCTCTTTATTCGAGGTGGAGTGGGCGAGAATACTCCGAATGTGCTTTGGCGCGTGCCGGTAGGCGGAGGCCAGCCGGAACAGATGGGGCTTTCGATGCCGGGCCGGGTCAAATTCCCCCAGATACACCCCGATGGCCACCGGATGTTTTTCGGAGCCATCGAAAACGGGCCTACCGAGGTTTGGGCACTGGAAAACTTTCTGCCCAAGACGATCGCGTCGAAGTAATTGCGTGGCGCAGATTGAATTTGTTGTGCTCCTCTTCGCTTGTGCTGCGGAGAGGAGCAGTCTTGTTATGGAGCCGTCAGCAGGCGGCCGAGCACCGGGAGCGGTACCGCGCCTTCCTTCAACGATCGCTCGTGAAACTCTTTCAGGTTGAATCCGGCCCCTTTGTGCTGCTTGTACTGCTCGCGCACGCGCAGCCAATCGCGCCAGCCCACCTAGTAAGTGGGCAGCTGAGTGGAGGATAGCTTGGCGCGCTGCAGTTTGGCGGTGGCCTCTTCATTCTCCTGGAAACCCTGCTTCACCATCAGGTCCATCGCCTGCTGATCGGTCATTCCGAGAGTCTGCATACGCACGTCCAGAATGGTGTTGGC
>DATLBY010000403.1:0-7169 GCA_035526665.1 Bryobacteraceae bacterium | reverse complement strand
GCCGATGAAGGCGACGGTAATAACGACCGGACCCGGCGTGATCATTGCTACTGCGACGGCGTCCAGAAACTGACGCTCCGTTAACCAGTGGAACTGGTTGACCACGCCGCCGTGGAGAAAGGGAACAATCGCCAGTCCGCTGCCGAAGACGAACGCGCCCGCTTCAGTGAAGTAAAGAAAGATGCGCCAGAGTATGCCGTCGGGCGCCGGCCCTGTAAGCCCTGACCAAAGCCAGGGAGGGAGGGCGAGCAGCAGACAACCGGTTGTGAAAGTCCTGGGCTGCCTCGCTGCCCGCACCGCTAGCGCAACCACGCCGGCGCCAATGAATACCCACGCGATTTCTGATTCTGTCCAGACCGTCACCGCCGCGGTAATAAGGAACAGAATCCAGGAGAGGCGTTTGGCGCCCAGTGTGCTCTTGGCAAGCTTCCACGCGCTTCTCGCGATCACCGCAATGACGGCCGCTCCCACCCCATAGAAGACTCCCTGCATCCACGGCAATCCGCCAAAGCGGATGTAGACGGCTGCCAGAGCCAGCACCATCAGAAGCGAGGGCAAGATGAAAGCGAACGCGACCAGGGTGGCCCCCAGTACCTTGAATCGCACCCAGCCGAGATAGATCGCCAGCTGAGCGGCTAGTGGGCCTGGAGCCAACTGGGCCAGGGCCAAACCCTCCTTGTACTCCCGGAGGCTGATCCATCGCCGGTGATCCACAAGATCCCGCTGCATCGCGCCCGCGAGCGCGATGGGTCCCCCGAAGCCCAGTGTGCCCAACCGAAGGAAGTACGTGATCAACTGTGCAAGACTGTACTCGCGTAGTGGAAGCTCTGCCTCGCTTGCGGGATGCATGTGCATCACATGGTAACGTGTACGAACGGTCTCCCCGGATTGTTGGATGGTCCGCTATTGAGTAACATGAGGTGCTGTATAACCGGCACGCCGCAGTACGGATTCCTCGAGAACCGCGCGATTGCGCATGACTAAATTATGAGTCGTTTATTTCCCTGGCTTGTTTCATTCACCCTGATGTTGGCAGCGCACGCCCAGACTCAAAGTGTAAAGTGCCCCGTGAAGGCCGACACCTGGGTGGAGACACCGCCCAGCCGGCGTGCGCCGAACTCACCCGCGGTAGTTAATCACGGGGCCGAGCCGCAGCTCGTGATCAATGGGCGCGCTGCTTTCGCGATATTGCAATTTGATCTGTCGGCCGCCGCCGGAATGAAAGTAGAGAAAGCAGTTCTCCGCGTGCACCAGGCCGCCGGACTAACGCCTCTTTCGGCGGTGGGAATTTCCACCATCAGCGGCTCCGGAAACTGGACTGAAGGGCAGGAGAAGAATAACCCCGCAACTGCGGGCGCGGCGACTTACTCCTTTGCGCAGGCGGAACGGCAGCCTTGGGCCTATCCCGGATCCGACCTCACGGATGTAACCTTCGGTCTGGGAGGTAGTTTGTACGCCTACCCGCGGGCGCGTGCTGTTTCGGGCGGATGGTTTGAAATCGACGTGCCCGCCGGGCTGGTGAGCGCTCTGGCCACCGGCGATCAGTTCGGCTGGATGCTGACCGACGAGAAAGGACAGACACGCACACGGCATATTTTGAGCAGCCGCGAAGGAGAGTTTCCGCCGATGCTGATAGTAGAGGGAAGCCGCCGTGACCGCACGCCGCCCGGGCCGGTTCACTCATTAAAAGCCGGCAGTGGTGTGCAAGCCAGCTCACCGGATGAAGCGCGCGCATTGGGCCGCACAACACTCGGTGTGGGCAGCGTGGTGCTTCATTTCGGCCGCGCCGGAGACGATCAGGGGCAGGGAGTCGCGGCCAAATACGAACTGCGCTATTCCCGCCAGCCGATTGATAGCCGGAATTTCCAAAGCGCCACGTCGGCGCCCCGCTGGTGGCTGGATCCACTTGCGCCCAAGCCGTCCTGGGCCGCCACGCAAAACTCCTTGCGCGACGAGGTGAACGCCATAGCGGAGAACCTGGAACCCGCCGCGGTCTATTACTTTGCCGCTCGTGCCCAGGATGCATCCGGGAACGTTGGGCCGGTGTCGCCGCTCGGGCAGTACAGAGCGTATTCCAGAAATTTCCCTGAATTGCCTGCGCAACCGGCGGGCAGCGCCATCTCCAGTTCCGGCGCGGCTCCCAAAGTGAAGGATGTTGCCGTCTGGGCGGTTCCGGAAATGATGAAGGTCGATCCTAAAACAGGCTCTCTGCTGGAGCGATCCGAACCGTTGGACTACCGCACTCACAACCGGATATGGAATGCCGTGACATCCACCGTACGGTTGACGGGATCGCGCAATGAGTTCGTGGCCTTCCAACTTGCGATTGAGAGTCTGGCGCCGTTACATGCTGTGGAGGTACGTGTCGCGAAGAAGCCGTTTGCAACGGGGAAAGCCCGTATGCCGGATGTTTTTCGGGAATCAGGAGGTGTGCAGTGTTACCGCGAATGGTTTGTCCCCGACGATAAGGACGCCAGCCCCACGCGCCCGTGGTATGCCGATGCGCTGGTGCCGATCGCGGTTCCCTTCGATCTCCCGGCGGCCGATAATGCGGTGCCCGGCCAGACGGTGCAACCAGTATTTGTCGATCTCTACATTCCCCGTGGCGCGGAACCGGGGCTGCACACCGGCGAACTGAATGTTCGTGACGGATCCGGCTTCGCCAAAACCATACGCATCGAAATCGAAGTCTTGCCGCTGAATCTGCCGGACAAGCTGAATTTCAACGTGGACCTCAATGCCTATGGGGGTGTGAGCTCCGGCTATGATATGCCGCGGGGCACGCCCGAATATCGCGATCTGCTGCGCTCTTATCACCGGATGGCGCACCTGCACCGGACAAATCTCAACATCCTGGGATATACCCAAACGGGCACGGTGGAGCCCGGGCAGGCGCCGCCTCTTAGCGGGGAAGGCGCGGGAACACGCGTCATGAGCTGGAGTGATTGGGACTCGCACTTCGGCCCGCTATTGGACGGATCGGCCTTTGCGGACCTGCCGCGCGCTTCGGTGCCGGTTCCAAACGTGTACCTCGCCTTTTTTGAGAACTGGCCGGGCGATCTGCGCAAGAGCTATCGCTACAACAATTACCCGGATCCCCGGACGACCGAGGATTATACGGAATTGATCGCGCGCCATGCCCTGGAAGCCGCGCCTATCGAGGATTCCTTCTCAAAGGATTACCAGGACCGCTTCTCGGCTGTGCTGGAGCAGTTCGCGGAACACTTCCGGGAGCGTAACTGGCTGCAAACCAAATACCAGGTCTATCTCAACAACAAATACTACAACAAAGATCCAGGAAGGACCGGCAAGTCGAGCAGCCTAACCTGGTGGCTATTGGATGAGCCCAATCACCGCGATGACTATCGCGCAATCAGCTTTTTCAGTGCGCTTACCAAGCGTGCCCTCGCCAAATATCCCGATGTGCCAATTCTTTTCCGGGCCGACATCAGTTACGTGGAATTTATCCGCGATCTGCTGGTAGGGCAGCTCGATCTGACTTGCAGCAGTCCTCACTTCTACACGAAGAACCGGCTCCTTATGGATCATCGGGAGCGTACGGGAAAGACCCACTGGAACTACGCATCGACGAATCATCCCAAGGACACCAATGTAACGATGCGGGCATGGTGCTGGCGGGCATGGATGTTGGGCGCCGACGGTCTCCTCCCCTGGAACAGTGTTCGAGGTGCGGACGCTTGGAACCGTGCCGAGCCATTGACTGTTTTTTACCCAGGCAAGAAATTCGGACGCAATGAGCCTTTCGCCTCATTGCGCCTGAAGGCATACCGCCGGGGACAGCAGGACATCGAATATCTGATGATGCTTGCCCGCAAATCAGGCTGGGATCGCGACGCGGTGACGCGGGCAGTGGCAGCGTCCGCCAAGCTAACTGGCGGGATCGAGCAACGCTTTGAGGAAGACGCGGGGGTAGTCAGCTTGAGCGGTCCGGATGACGTGTTGCTGGATAATCTGCGGCTGCGCGTCGCCGCGGCCCTCATGCGTCCGTAAGCTATTCGCGTGGGACAGGTCCCGATTGGCAACCGGCCCCACGGGCGCCGCTACGCGGTAGTATAAAAATGCCGGTGCGTTATCTTACTGCCGTTTTGCTGAATGTGTTACTGCCGCTTGCTTTCCTGCAAGCGCCATCTGCGCACATTCATCAACACGAGTCCACCGCGCAGCACCCGGCTCCACTGTTTCACACTCATCTGCCGCATGCCGGGAGCCCAGTGTCCAGTCATACGGAATGGCGGGATTTCGATCCGGATGATGATGCCCAAGTTTTAAGTTGGTTGTCCACGAGCCGGATCCGCTTTGCCGTCTCTCCGGTTCTCTTCCGCGCCAGTAATTTAGCTGTGCCGCTGCCGGACGCCGGCGAATGGCGAACGGTGGTTCTACGGCCTAGCGCCCACGATCCTCCGTCGCTAGACGCCACAACGCCTAGAGCTCCTCCGGTCTAAACTCCGCCTAATTCGTCGCGCCTGCAGGCGTGACCTGTCCGATTTTCATCTTTATCGAGGCATCAATTATGCGTTTACGTGTGTGCATCTGTGTATCCGCCTTGGCCTTTACGCCGGCGCTCTTCGCGCAAGTCCGGCTACGTTTGGCCGATGCGGTTTCCGAGGCGTTGTCGGGGCATCCGGAACTGTCCACGGCCGCGGCCCGCGTCGCGGTGGCGGAAGGATTGCGCCACCAGGCTGCACTCAAACCTAACCCGCGGCTGATTCTGCAATCGGAGAATGCGCGCTTCAACGGCAGTCCTCCGTTCTCCTATCCGAGGGATGCCGATAGCTATGGCATCCTGGCGCAAACGATCGAGACTGGAGGAAAGCGCCACCGGAGGGTTGAGTTGGCCACCGAAAATGTTCGCAGGGCCGAACTGGAGCAACAGCTCCACCGCCGGCAGATTACCAGCAGAGTGACCGCCGCCTACTGGACCGCCGTGGGAGCGGTGCGCAACCGCGATCTGCTGCGGCAAGAGGCCGCGAACTTTGAGAGCGTCGTGCAGTTCCACCGCGACCGTGTCCGCGAAGGGGCGTCACCTGAAGTCGATCTCCTCCGTGTGCAAATTGAGCGGGACCGGCTGGCCGCCTCCGCCGCCACGGCCGCTCAGGATGCTGAACGCGCTCGAATCGCCTTGTTGCGCGAGATGGGAAAGACTCAGTTTCCGCCCGTCGAATTCGCCGATGCTCTCGATCCGGTGCGCCCTGTGCCTTTGCTCACGATGGAGGATATCCTCGAGCGGCGGCCTGAAATGAGGATCTCCCGCACCGCCATCGAACAGGCGCACGCCAACCTGCGTCTGCAACAAGCCAACGCTAAAACCGACCCGGACGCGCAGCTCGGCTACAAACGCACCGCCGGCTTCAACACGCTTTATGCGGCCATCCAGCTACCACTTCCCATTAGGAACAAAAACCAGGGGCACATCGAAGCTGCCGCGGCCGAAATTAAGATCGCCGAATCCTCTTTGGCTGCAACGGAAGCGCTCCTGCGCTCTGACGTGGAAGCCGCCCTTACAGACTACGAATCGCGTCGAAGGCTGCTGACCGAGACGCTTCAGCAAATGCGCGACCGTGCAGACGAGGTTTACCGTATCGCCGAAGCCGCATACCGTGAAGGCGGAACAGACGTCCTAAGGCTGCTCGATGCCGGGCGGACACGCATCGAGGCGCATGTGGCCTACACGCGCAATCTGATTGAACTGCAGCAGAGCGCCGTCTCATTGGCGGCCGCACAAGGAAACTTGCCATGAAAAGACTTGCGATCGCCGTCGTCTCAATCGCTCTTTGTGGCTGCGGACAAAAGCCGCCGGCGCAACACGAAGCGGCACAAGGGCCAAAGGAGAAGGCCGAGTCCGGCTTGCTGACGCTGGACGACACTGCGCAGCGGAAAGCTCATCTGGTGGCGGCGGTAGTGCAAGCGAAGGACGTGGCCCAGAGCCTGACCGCGCCCGGCAAACTCGCTGTCAATGACGATCAGACCTGGCGCGTGGGCGCCGTAGCCGGTGGAAAAATCCATGAGCTCACGGCGCGCGTGGGCGACTTTGTCCACGCCGGGCAGATCGTCGGCCGCATTCACAGCCATGATGTCCACGAAGCCAGAGCAGCTTATCAGCAGGCATCCACCGAGTTCGAGCGCGCCCGATCCGCCGAAGCATACGCCAGCCGCCGGCGCGATCGTGCCCAGCGGCTTTTCGCATTGAAGGCGGGATCCCGGCAGGAAGTGGAGAGCGCCGAAGCCGAAGTGCGCAATGCACAGGCTGCCATTGAGAAGGCTAAGATCGAAATCGCCCGGGAGCGCGCCCATTTAACCGACATTCTTCACATACCTGTGGAAGACCGGGCTAATACCGCCGACGGCGAGGACGGCGTTCCCATATTTGCTCCCGCTTCAGGCGTGATCCTGGAGAGGAAGGCCACGGCTGGCAGCGTGGTGAATGCAGGCGACGAACTGCTGACGATCAGCAACATTCGCAGCCTTTGGATGATCGCTGCCGCCAATGAAGCAGACCTTGGAAAGCTGCGGCCGGGGCAAACCGTTCGCATCGAAGTGCGTGCCTATCCCGGCCGGGAATTCACCGGACGGATCCTCAAGCTCGGTGAGCAGCTCGATCCCGGCACGCGCACCCTCCAGCTCCGCATCCTGGTCCCAAATCCACAAGGACTCCTGAAGCCTGAGATGTACGCTATCGCCGGCATCGAGGAAGGCTCCCGGCGTGCGGTGTTGGTCTTGCCGGAAGAGGCCATTCAGGACATCAACGGTGTGCCCGCGGTTTTCGTGCGGAGGTCCGCCACCGAATTTGAGCCGCGCACGGTCAAGACCGGACGCCATGCGAACGGAGAGGTGGAAATTGCGGAAGGACTGAAGTCCGGGGAATCCGTCGTCGTAAAAGGAACCTTCCTGTTGAAATCTCAACTGCTGCGGCGGTCCATTGAGGAGTAACCGGACGTGCTGACCCGAATCGTCAATTTCTCTCTCGCGAATCGCTGGCTCGTGCTGGCGAGTCTGCTGGCCCTGCTCCTGGCCGGCGGCTATGTCCTCGCGAACCTGCCGATCGACGCCTTTCCCGACCTGACCAACAATCAGGTTGTGGTGGTGACCGAATGTCCTTCCATGTCCTCCACCGAGGTGGATGAACTGGTCACCTACCCGATTGAAAGCGC
>DATLBY010000402.1:0-3673 GCA_035526665.1 Bryobacteraceae bacterium | reverse complement strand
GAATCGCTGGTTTCGATTGAACGACTGGATGACCCAGTCGCGCCAGCGCCACATCATGCGCTCGCCATCATACTGATAGCCGTTGGAATCGGCATAACGCGCGGCATCCAGCCAGCGCGCCGCCATTCGTTCTCCATAACGGGGCGAGGCGAGCAGGCGGTCGACGGCCTTCTCATAAGCGGTTGGCGAATGGTCGCTGAGGAAAGAATCCACGTCGGCCGGCGTTGGCGCAAGGCCCGTAAGGTCGAGCGTGACTCGCCGCAGGACTGTTTCCCGCCCAGCCTCGGGCGAAGGCTGCAGCCCTTCCCGTTCCAACCGTGCGAGAAGGAAAGCGTCGATCGGGTTGCGTATCCAATTCTTCCGATTGACTTCGGGCAGCGCGGGCCGAACCGGCGGAATAAAAGACCAGTGCTTCTGCCATTTGGCCCCTTGCGCCACCCAGTTGCGAAGCATCTCAATTTCCTGGGGCTTCAAGGTCAAACCGGAGGAAACGGGCGGCATCCGCTTAGCTTTGTTGTCCGATGTAATCCGCTGCACCAAGTGACTGGCGACGGTATCGCCACCAACGATTGCGTGCCGGCCGCCCAAATCGGCTTTGGCCGCTGCCTCGCTGTCCAGCCGCAAGGGAATCTTCTTGGCTACGGCATCCGGGCCATGACAGTGAAAGCACTTATCGGAGAGGATGGGACGGATGTCGCGGTTGAATTCCAGCGGTCGATCAGCGGAGAAGAGACTCGACGCTGGCCATAACAGCCAGAGCGCAAGCGTAAGACATTTCATAAAGCTAGGGCTATCCTACATTGTAAAGCACGCCTCTGAGCCCCGGACGCGAAACAATTTTCACAAAAGCTGCTCAGCGCTTGACTCCAGCCGCCTCCACGTAGTACCTTCCAATATCGGGTGGGTTCAGGGCCGCCCGGCGTGTTCCCTTTAGCGGGTAGCACCGCTCCTCGTCGATCAAACACTTTTAAGGAGAATTTAATGGCAATTTGCCGTTTGCTATTCGCATTTATTGCGATCATAGCTGCCGTATCCGCACAATACACTACCGCCAGTCTCGGCGGCACAGTGGTCGATAGCTCAGGCTCGCCCGTTCCCGCAGCCCGAGTTTCGGTTCGCAACGTCGGCACGGGTTTTTCAACCGTAGCCAACTCGACCGATGATGGAACCTTTCTTTTTCCCCGGCTTCCGATCGGAGATTACGAGCTGACGGCGGACAAGACAGGTTTCGCTCCGTACCTTCAAAAAGGAATTACCTTAACGGTAAATCAGCTCGCCAACCAAAATATCACGCTGCGCGTTGGCCAAGTGAGTGAACAGGTTACGGTAGAGGCAAATGCCGATCTGGTGGACACTCGTAGCGGAACCGTGGGCCAGCTCGTGGATCAGGAAAAGATCACCGAGCTACCGTTGAATGGCCGTTTGGCGCAACGCCTGGTCTTCCTCGCGGCCGGCACAGTCGACCTGGGTCGAAACGGCTGCCGCATTTGCGGTCACGGCGGTGTTTACCCCAATGAACAGACGGCGGGTGTCAATGGAGCCGGCATGGGGCAGGTCAACTACCAGTTGGACGGCGTAAGCCATAACGACACTTATCTGAACGTGAACGTCCCTTTCCCCAATCCGGATGCCATTCAGGAATTCAATCTCCAGGCAAACAACTTCACGGCGGAATACGGCAACGCAGGCGGTGGCATTGTGAACATCGTTACCCGATCCGGCACCAACCAGCTGCATGGAACGGGCTTTGAATTTGTGCGTGATGGCAGCCTCAATGCACGCAACTTCTTCGCCCCGGCGCAGGATACTTTGAAGCGCAATCAGTTCGGCGGCAGCATAGGCGGCCCGATTCTGAAGAATAAGCTTTTCTTCTTCGGCACCTATCAAGGTACGCGTGTCACCACGGCCGCCTCGGGCAACGTCACGTTCGTGCCGACCGCCGCGGAACGGCGCGGAGATTTTTCCGGCGTGTCCAAGCAACTGGTGGATCCGGTTACCGGAGCGCCATTTCCAAATAATCAGATTCCCGCCAATCGGATCGATCCGGTGGCAAAGTACTTCCTCGATCGCATCCCGCTTCCGAATGGACAGGGCAGGCAGTTAACCTACCTGGGCACCAAGAGCGAACAGCATGACGATCAGTGGATGCCGAAAGTAGACTACACCAGCGGGCGAAACCAGCTGAGCTTCCGCTACTTCTACAGCAAGTTCAATCAACCCGCGGTCCTTCCGCCGGCGGACAACGTACTCGCGGCGAACGGATCCGGTAATGAAGTGCGTGTGCAGAATACCGGCCTGAATCATACCTTCACCTTTTCCCCGGCAGTGCTTTTAAGCAGTACTTTCGGCTGGAACCAGCAGGTGGGCGGGTCGCGCACCAGTGGGCCTTTCGGCTTTCCCGATGCGGGCGTCCGGATCTCGTCCGCGGCAAAATCCGCTCTGAAAGCGGGGCCTGAGCTCTCACTCAGCATCAGCGGGGGCTTCGGCTTGGGAACGAATCATCTCGGCGCATTTGACCGCGGTGACTATACGTGGCGCGAGAATCTGACCTGGATCTACCGCGGCCATGAGTTGCACTTCGGAGGCGAACTGGTTCGGCTCAGCAACGAGATTGTCAACACATACCAGATGGACGGAAACTTCAATTTTAACGGCCAGTTGTCAGGTGATGGTCTCTCCGATTTCATCCTCGGCCGAGCGTCTTCGTTTTCGCAAGGCGGCGGCGAGTTCAAGAACCTGCGAGGCAGTCGCTGGGGCGCATTTATCCAGGACAACTGGAAAGTTAATCAGCGCCTGTCTCTAAACCTGGGGGTACGATGGGATCCCTGGACGCCCTATCGCGACCTCTCCGGCAGGGCTGTGTGTTTTGTTCCCGGCGCGCGTTCCAAGCGTTATCCCAACGCCCCGGCGGGCCTGATTTACGGGGGTGACACTCCTGATGCGGGTTGCCCAAAGGCGGGAGCGGAGAATCAATTTAACAACTTCGCGCCGCGGATTGGCTTCGCTTACCGGCTCACCGAAGACGGGAAAACCAGTGTTCGTGGCGGAGGCGGGTATTTTTATGTACCGATTCAGGCCAGCGCCTATAACCCGTACACAAACATTGCGCCTTTTGCCCCCACGTTTACCTTCAATGGCGTGGCATTCTCGGATCCTTACGGCAGCGCCGGCGTAGTAAATCCCTTCCCGGCACAGTACGGTCCGGACATCCCCGGAGCCGAAGCGCCTTTCACTCTACCGGCGACTCTTCGCGCCGTTTATCAACGGGATTTTCGCCTTCCTCTCCTGATGACATGGAACTTGTCGCTGGAACGGCAGGTCGGGCACGATTGGGTATTTCGAGCCGCATACCTGGGGAACAAAGGCACCCACTTCTTCGCCGCCGCTGAAAATGGCCGCGAGTTAAACCCGGCTTTATATGTGCCGGGCAATTCCACCGTAGCCAATACTCAGGCGCGGCGCTTTTACCAGCAATTCGGTCCCATTGGCCTGTATGAATCGGCCAACAACACCAACTACCACTCCATGCAGTTGAACGCGGAGAAGCGTTTCAGCCATGGCTATACCATCCTGGCCAGCTACACCTGGTCCAAGAAAATAGATGACTACAACTGGACCAATCCTTCCAATCGCCGCTTCGATTACGGTCTCTCGCGCGAAGACGTTCCGCACA
>DATLBY010000401.1:0-6621 GCA_035526665.1 Bryobacteraceae bacterium | reverse complement strand
GTGGACCTGTTCGATCCTAAGCCCGAACTGGAAAAGCTAGCCGGGCAACCGATGCCGGCATCGTTTGGCAAAGTACTCACGGCCATGGGAACCGGAAATAACTCCATCATGCCGTCGCGCCGTACTTTCAAGCGGCATGGTGAGAGCGGCATCTGGGTATCCGACTGGTATCCGGAAGTTGCCAAGCATGCCGACAGTCTCTGCCTGTTCCAAGGATGCTGGGCTGACGGGCTGAATCATGTGGGCTCCGTCTGCCAAATGAACACAGGCTCGATCCTCGGCGGCAGGCCGTCGATGGGCGCCTGGGTTACTTACGGGCTCGGCAGTGCAAACGACAGCCTACCGACGTTCGTGGTGATGACGGACGACAAAGAGGTGGTCGGCGGTCCGAAAAACTGGAGTGCGGGATTTTTACCTGCCGTTTTTCAAGGCACCCAGTTCCGCAATGAGGGAGCGCCGATTCTGGATCTCGCCCCTCCCGAAACCATCGACGACCGGCAGCAGCGGAGCAAGTTGGATCTGCTGAGCGCGCTGAACCGCCGTTTCTCTTTGAATAAGACGGAGGATTCCGAACTCGAGGCGCGGATCAACTCCTATGAGCTTGCCTACCGGATGCAGAAGGCGGCGCCCGAGGCCGTGGATCTCTCCAAGGAAACGGAGGCCACCAAGAAGCTGTATGGAATGGACCAGGAGGCAACCGCCAAATTCGGCACCAATTGCCTTCTGGCGCGGCGCCTGGTGGAGCGCGGAGTCCGCTTTATCGAACTCTATTCCGGCAGCGGGAGCGGTTGGGACGCCCACACGGATCTGGAGGGCAACCATTCGGCGATGTGCCGGGCTTCCGATAAACCCATCGCCGGCTTGCTGGCCGACCTGAAAAGCCGTGGTCTGCTGGACGACACTCTGGTGGTTTGGGGCGGGGAATTCGGCCGTACGCCGTTCAACGAAAAAGGAAAGGGCCGTGACCACAACCCCTGGGGCTTTACCATGTGGATGGCGGGTGGAGGCATGAAAGGCGGGCACGTGATTGGCCGCACTGATGAGATCGGCCTCCGCGCTATAGAAGGCAGGACGCACGTTCATGACCTTCACGCCACCGTGCTTCACGCGTTGGGATTGAATCACGTCAACGTCACCTATCTGCACAACGGGCGGGCCGAGCGTCCTACGATTGTCTCCGGAGAGGTAGTGAAAGAGGCATTCGCCTAGGCTTTACCGAATATTGAAAACGCGATACTCGCGGCATCCCCTGACTCTGGAGTAAACTCAGTACGAACTGGGAGAACTTTGGGCCAGGATGCCTGAAAAGAGTATTTCAGAATTACAAGATTCGATTACACCGGAGGACGCGCAGGACGAGTTGCAGGCGGTGCTGCGCAGTCCCACGTTTCAGCGCTCGGAACGGCTGCAGCGCTTCCTGCAGTACATCTGTGAAATGACCTTGCGCGGCGAAGGCTGCAAGATCAATGAATACCTGATTGGCAGCGAAGTCTTTCAGCGCGGACCGGCCTATTCGCCGAGCGAGGATTCCATTGTCCGGCGGCAAGCTCATAGCCTGCGGCAGAAACTACACGAATATTATCTCGGCGAAGGCAAGGAACATTCCGTCCGCATCGAACTGCCGGTGGGCCGGTATGTTCCTGCTTTCCGGCGCCTCCGCGAAGAACCTCCTCCTGCCCTAGTGCAGCCCGCGCCGATCGTCGAGCAGCCCGTTAGCGTGCCGGAGCCACGTCCGTTCAGCGGACTAGGCGCATGGATACTCGCCGGGTGTCTTCTCTTTCTAGCCGGCGCGTTCATCGGAACGTTTGTGTGGGAGCGGGTGGCGGGCGGCCCTAAATCCGGAGTTTCCAGCGTGGTCCGAGAGGTGTGGGGGCCATGGCTAGCCGCGAATCATGAAGCAATCCTCTGCTTTAGTAATCCCATGACCACCGTGGTTAAGTACTTCGACAAGCCGCTGCCGCCGGATTCTGTTCCACCCCGCCACCTGGTTCACCCGAGTCATGAGAAATCGCTGCGTGATACTTTTCATCTGCCTCCCGGCGGCTTCCTTTATTCCGATCCCGCTATTAACCAGACCAAGATCGGAGAAGCCATCGCAGCCGTGTATCTCACTGCTTTGCTCACCCGCGGCGGAGTTTCCGTGCTCACGACGCAGAGCCGTTTCGTCAGTTGGGAGGATGTTAAGAAAGGCAATCTCATTCTTCTTGGTCACAGCGAGGCCAATCAGTGGATCGATCCACTGCTGAAGAAATATCCCTTTCGCCTGACTACGACGAACGAGGCTCGGCAGCGCAGTATCGTAAATACGCATCCGGCGGCCGGCGAGCAGGCTGAGTACCAGATTGCTTATTCCTCCGGGGACACCGAAGGCGATCAGGAATACGCTCTCATCTCGATGATCCCTGGTTTGGAAGGCGGCCGCGAACTCCTGTTGGTCAGCGGTCTGAATGCCCAAGCGACCCAGATTGCCACGGAATACATCACGCGTGAGGACACATTGGGCCAACTGCTCAGCCGCCTGAAGCAATCTTCTCAGGGGCACACTGGCCCGTGGCATTTCCAGGCGGTCCTCAAGACAGAGGTTCACGACAAGGTGCCTGTGACTGCGACCCTGGTGACAGTTCGCGCCCTATAGTTTTAAAACGCGAATTTGAGTCCGAACTCGAATACTCGAGCCTTATTGCGCGTCGACGTGACCTGACCACCCGTGGCTAGATTACTATTGCCGCTTGGGCCGCTGAAGCTGGGAGTGTTCGTAAGGTTAAACACCTGGGCCCGAAAATCAAAAACCTTCGTCTCCGTGACGTGGAAGTTCTTGATCATCGACATATCCAGTTGGATCAGCTTATCCCCGCGGAGAATGTTCCTTCCAGCGTTGCCATAGGTGTATTGCGCCGGCAAGACAAAGGTGTCGGCCTGGGCCGGCAGCAGGGCGCGGCATGCGGAATTGGCTGACGTGTAATACCAGCAGTCTAGCGTCCGCGGTTCCACCGGTTTCGCGATTGCGTCGGGCCGCTGACCGCCGACCCCGGTATTGGCTCTATCCAGGCTGATTCCCACGGTGTATGGCACGCCGGATTGCAGCGTGTTGATGCCCTGCCACTGCCAGCCGCCAATCAGGAAATTCACCGCCTTGGGAGCCGTGGAGAAGTATTTCTTTCCTTTGCCGAAGGGGAGTTCCAGAATATAGCTGGTCACAAAATTATGCGGGACGTCGAATGAGCACGGGCCCTTGTTGAGGTTGTCCAGATAGTAGACCGGAGAGCCGCCCTCCTCGCTGCCCGGACCATCGAGGCACTTTGACCAGGCATAGGAGGCCAGGAACGAAGCCCCTCCGGAAAAGCGCTTCTCCATCTTGGCCTGCAGGCTGTGATAGCTGCTGGAGCCGCCCCAGATCTTGTAATCGAGGACGCCCCACTGCGGGTACGGCCGCCGGGCCTGCACATTTCCCGGTCCGGGTAACGGCACATTGTAATTGGTGGAGTGCTGAGTGCGCGTTCCCTTGTTGGCCACATATCCTATCTCGGCCGCGTAGTTATTCGCGAATTGCCGCTGCACGTTCAAGTTCCAAGTCTGGGTATAGGTAGTCCGGTAGCGCGTGCCGCCGGTGCTGATGCTGGGCGTCGCATTCCGGTCGACCAGAGGCTGTCCCAGAAAGTAATCGGCTAAAGTTCGCCTGGGAGCCAGAGTGGCTCGCGTCGGAACATCATTATTGATCACCTGGAGAATCACGAATGGGGGAGTTCTCACCATGCCGAGGGTGATATTGGAATCCGGATACACATAGAAGATTCCATAGGCCGACCGGATCACCCATTTGTCGCTGCCGAACGGACGCCATGCGAACCCGAAACGTGGTGCGATGTCCCGTCTGCTGGGATAACGGATGGACCAGGGCAATCCCTTTTCCTCACTCGTCTCGATCAGGTCGCGGAACACCGGCAGAATCTGCCTAACGCCGGGCTGAACGTCCAGATCGGGTTGGCCGTTCCTGGTGGGAATAATCACCTTGCCCGTTTCAAAATCAAATGCGTTTGTCTGCCCGCGAATCCCATCGAAGAACGAGTTCATTTCCCAGCGAAGCCCGATGTTCAAAGTCAGATTGCGGGTTGCCCGGTAATTGTCCTGGCCATAAAAGCTCCAGAAATCGCCGGTGTTTCCGAAGATTTGAATGGGCGAGGCTCGTTGGACGCTGTTTGGATACCCCAGCAGAAAATCGGCGTAGGCGTTGCCGCTGTTGCCCTGGTTGAGCGGATCCTGCGTGTACCGGCCGTCGAAATTGAATGTGCCCTGGGAGGCGTTCCCATTCAGGAAGGCGTGTGCCTGGTGACTCAGCTGCGCGCCGAACTTCATATCGTGGGAGCCGTGATTCCAGGAGAGCGACGCCCGGTATTGATACGTCCGGATCCGGTTCGCCTTGGGCCGGTTATCCGTACTCCCCTCAATGGCGCGGTAACCGGAAAGGTTGATCTGAGGAGCTGCCGGCTGCAGGTTCGAGACGCCCTCGAAGCCTTTTATGCCCGCGAGATTCACGACATCCTTCCCGTTGAAGGCGCTCGCGTTCAGGAAATAAAAGAAGGTCCGGTAATAGTTGTATCCAATCTCGCTGGTTACGCCCGGGTTAAAGATATGCACATAGCTCAAGCCCGCATTTTGCGACCGGCTGGTGAGCGGATAGTTGCCGAGGCCGGGATACGCCGCCGGGTCCGTCTCGTTGTTGTTCACGTAGGAATAGCGGCTCACCAGGTTGTCTTTTTCCGTGAGCCTGGGACTAATTTTGATGTCGAACTTATCGCTGTCCAGGCCGAGCGCCGGCGAGTAAACAAAACGGCTGTCGCCGCTGTTCGGAACGGGAAACAGCGACTTGAAGAAGAGCGCCTGCGAGGACAGCCGGTTGGCCGGAATTATGTTTCCGGGGAACCGGTCGCGGGTGAACTGGCCGGGAACGGCAGGGTTCTCGCGTGTCGTCAGCGGATCGTAGATCGGCCGTCCGCTGCTGAAGTCTCCCGCCAGCTCCTTCGTGCTCGGCACCACGGAATTGAAGGTGCTCCCCTGCCGCGTGCGGCTTCCTTCGTAGTCGGTGAAGAAGAATACCCGGTTACGTTTTATCGGACCGCCCAGCGTGGTCCCGAACTGATTTCGCTTGAGCGGCGTCCTGCTTTGGGCAAAGAAGTTGCGCGCCTCCAGCTTCTCATTGCGGAGAAACTCATAAACAGCGCCGTGAAAAGCATTCCCTCCGCTCTTCAGAGCTGCGTTGATCACGGATGGAAGCGCGTACTCGGCGCTCATCCCACCGGACATCACCTTGAACTCCTCCAGCGCATCGGTAGAGGGAGTGATGCTGGTGGCGCCGAGCTCGTACTCGGTAATGTCAAACCCGTCGAGAAACCAGCCGCCTGACAGCCGGCTGCTGCCGCTGATACGCAGACCAATGCGCGTGGCGCGAATCCCCTGGCCGCCGGCGCTGATGTCCGAGCCCCCCGGCGTGAAGACGACGCCTGGCGTAAGCTGCGCCAACTGCCAGAATGCCCGGCCGTTCAGCGGCATGTTCACGATTGCCTTATTCTCGATCACCTGTCCCACCGCGGAGCTGTCGGTTACCAGCAGCGGCGCCTGCGCCTCTACTTGCACGCTCTCGCTGGCTGAGCCAACCGTCAACTGCAGGTCGAGACGCGCCTCCTGGTTCACCTGCAGCGCGAGGTTTCGAACGGCCGCTTTCTTAAACCCGGCGGCCTCCACCGTCACCGAGTATTCGCCGATCGGGAGCGAACTGATGGAGTACTCACCTGAATCGTCAGTCTTTGCGGTGCGGTCGATAGCGGTGGCCAAGTTGGCAGCCCGCACGGCGGCGCCCGCTATGACAGCGCCGCTTTGGTCCGTCACCGTCCCCAATAAGCGCGCCGTGGATTGCTGCGCGGACGCTTTCGTCGCACACAATGCCGCGATGGATACAACGAAAGCAATTCGAATTCCCACAATCATTTGTTTTCACCCCAGAACTTTAACGGCTTGCATGGATCGTATCAGAAGCAGGCATGCGGGCAAAGAATGCGCCGCGCCAGCCATCAAAAGCTGAATCGTGCGTTGAGCTGAATGACTCTCGCGCCGGCCGTTCCCAGCAATTGCCCAAAAAATGCGTCGTTGAGACTCGTGCGCAGGCCCGTGAGATTCGTGTGATTCAGCGCATTGAACATGTCGGTCCGGATCTGCAGGCGCGTTCGCTCCGTGAGAGAGAAGTTCTTGGCGATCGAGAGATCAAAGTTCACCGCTCCCGGGTTGCGGATGGCTCCGTTGCCCACATTGCCGGGACGGATGCTGGCCCGTGAGATTTCGCCCAGAGGCACCAGCGCGAAGGCGGAACGGTTCAGATACTGGAGCGTCTGCCGGTAGTCGCTCTTGTAGACTTCGCCGCCGATGTAATCGGGGCGGCTCACCTGCCGAGCTGAGGTCTCCGACAGATTGACAGGATCGCCTGAGCGAGCCAGATAAATGCCGGTGACCTGCCAGCCGCCCAGCGCACTTCGCGCAACGGTATTCCAGGATTTCAACCGCGGCAGCTCGTACACCCATTCCGTGATGAAGTAATGCGTGATGTCGCCCGTATTAGGCCCGCGATCGGCT
>DATLBY010000400.1:0-8326 GCA_035526665.1 Bryobacteraceae bacterium | reverse complement strand
GAAATCCCGGCCCTGGAAATTGTAGGTCAGCTTGGTGTGGTCAAGACCCATCAGGTGCAGAATGGTGGCGTGCAGATCATGCACGGACACCGGATCCTCGGCGACGTTATAACCAATATCGTCGGTGGAGCCCACTGTCACTCCCGGCTTGATGCCGCCCCCGGCGAGCCATATCGTAAATGCCCGGGGGTGATGATCCCGCCCCAGGAATTTCGAACCGCTGCGTGCTTCGTTCATGGGCGTCCGTCCGAACTCTCCCGCCCAGACCACCAGCGTGCTGTCAAGTAGCCCGCGTTGTTTCAGGTCGGAAATCAATCCGGCTGCGGCCCGGTCGGTCTCACGGCAAAGGTGTCCCAGCTTGTTGACGATGTCCTCGTTATTGCTGGCGCCGTGCGTATCCCAACCGCGGTGAAAGAGCTGCACGAAGCGAACTCCGCGCTCCACCAGCCGGCGCGCAAGCAGGCAGTTGTTGGCGAAAGAGGCCTGCCCCGGCTCGGTTCCATACAACTCCTGAATGTTCGCGGGCTCTTTCGAGATGTCGGTCAGATCGGGAACGCTGCTCTGCATCCGGTACGCCATCTCATAGGCGGCGATGCGAGTAGTCAGTTCCGGATCACCCGTCTTTGCGCGATGATCCTGATTTAAATCCCGCAATAGATCGAGGGAACGGCGGCGTGCCTCCGCGCTGACGCCCTCGGGATTCGAGAGGAACAGCACCGGATCGCCCTTGGAGCGGAACTCCACGCCCTGATAGCCTGTGGGGAGAAAACCGCTTCCCCAGCAGGACTTGCCTCCGTCCGGCTGATTTTTTCCCGACAGCAGCACCACGAAACCCGGCAAATCACTGTTCTCGCTGCCGATTCCGTACGTCAGCCAGGAGCCCATACTCGGACGGCCGATGATTTGGTGTCCCGTATTCATGAACACCTGACCCGGCGCGTGGTTGAACTGCGTCGTGTGCATCGACTTCACGAACGAAACCTGATCCGCAATGCCGGCGAGATGGGGCAGAAGATTGGAAAGCTCCGCACCCGACTGTCCGTGTTTGGCGAATGTATGCGGCGAGCCCAGCAGTTTGGGAACGCCCTTGATGAAGGCGAACCGCTCCCCTTTGATCACTTCCGCCGGAACCGGTTTGCCGTCGAATTCCATGAGCTTCGGCTTGAAGTCGAAGAGGTCAAGCTGCGAAGGCGCCCCCGCCATAAACAGAAAAATGATGTTTTTTGCCTTAGGGGCGAAGTGCGGACGGTGCGGAGCCGTCTGTGCGGAGAGATCCCGGCTCAGCATTGACGACAGTGCGAGCGGCCCAATACTCAAGCCGCTCTGCTGAAAGAAATGCCGGCGGGTCAATGTTTTCAAGTGTTCATTCATGGGTCACTGCTTGGTTAAAGTTTCGTCCAGATTCAGTAGGACATTGGCCAGCATTGTCCAGGCCGCGAATTCGGCATCAGTCGTTGCTAGCTCGGCGGATCGTTTAGCCCCCAGTTTGGCCGCCTCTGCCGGTCGCCCGGCGAAAGAGGTCTTTTCTTTTTCCACCCAGGTGACCAGCCGGTCCACTTCCGTAGCCGAGGGCTTGCGCGCCACGCACAGGCGGAATCCATGTTCCGCGCGTGAGCGGGTGTCCGGCTTCGCCTCCCGCAGCATCCGCGCGGCCAGTGCCTTGGCGGTATCGAAGAACGCCGGGTCATTCAACGTCGTCAGCCCCTGCAGTGGTGTGTTGGTGCGGACACGCCGCACGGTGCAGAGTTCACGGCTCGGCGCATCGAATGTCAGCATGCTGGGGTATGGGGAGGTGCGGCGTAGAAACGTGTATAGCCCGCGCCGGTATTGATCCCCGTTTTTGCTTTGCACCCAGGCGTCATCATTGTAAGGAAGATCCCAGACCCCATCTGGCTGGTACGGAAAAACGCTGGACCCGCCAATTTTGGCGCTGAGCAGGCCGCTAGCCGCCAGACTGACGTCCCGCACCATTTCGGCTTCCATCCGGAAGCGCGGGCCGCGTGCCAACAAGCGGTTATAGGGATCGCGGCCCAGCAGCGCGGGACTTACGGCGGAATCCTGCCGATAGGCCGCGGAGGTCACAATCAGGCGATGCATCGCCTTGAGGCTCCATTTTCGCGCCATCAATTCGCTGGCCAGCCAGTCGAGCAGTTCGGGATGCGAAGGGGCATGCCCCTGGCTGCCGAAGTCTTCGCTCGTTTCCACGATCCCGATACCAAAATACTGCTCCCACAGCCGGTTCACAGCGACTCGCGCCGTGAGCGGGTTCTCCGGACTCACCAGCCAGCGAGCCAGTCCCAAACGGTTGGGAAGCTCCGATTCCGGCAGAGGATTCAGCACCGCTGGAACATTGGCATACACCTTCTCCCCCGGATCCATGAAACTGCCGCGGACCCGAATCACCGTGGAAGGGCGCTCGAAATTCTTTTGCTCCCCCATGATCAGAGTGCTTACAATGCCTAGGTTCTCCAGCTCCTTGCGAAGAGACTTGAGGGAATCCCTGGCGCTGTCCAGCGACGGTGCGACCGTACGGTAAAAATCGGCCAGCGCCTGTTTTTGCGGCTCCGTGCGCACGCTTTCCGAAATATCCAGCAGGCCTCGATTCTTAGCCGAGATCTGAGTGATGCGGTTCGGCTCCGGCGACGAGGTAACCGACAACCGGAAGTGGCCGATGCCTTGTCCACCCGCTTCAGAACTCTGGTGGATGCGAAGCCGGAGCTTGTCGCCCGCCGATCCCGAAGGGGATTTCGTGACAAACACAATCTGCCGCGGAAGCCTGGTCTCGTCACGTGTGGCATCCACAATCCAGAGCTGTTTGAATTTCTTGTCCTCTATCTTGCCGTCGTCCACGAACACTTTTCCGATCGAGAGCTTTTCCGCGCTCTTGGCCGAGACGAACTCGGCCTGGACCTCTGTCAGAAAGAAATTCCCATAGGCATCGCGTCCCGGTCCCCCGCGCGGAAGACTCGAGTGAGGCAGAGCCTCCAGACGGATTCCGGTGATGCCGGTCTGAGGGAGCGTGGCTTCGATGACGTACGTATCATTGGTGGGATTTTTTCCCGTGACCAATAGCGATCCACCGGGCTGCTTCTGAAACGTCGAACCGCCGGCCGATTCCGCGGAATCCACGGGCAATAATTTCCAATCGGAGGACGCACGGCGCACGGCATTCTCCCAGACGGTTTGGGCAGCGGCCAGTTCGGGCGTCGCGGTCTTTAACTGCCGGTCGAGCGAACGAATCTGCTCTTCGAGCACCTTTTTGCGCGCCGACTGCTCCGGCGTTGGCATAAATAAGCGAGGCTCAATCACCTCCTTGGCCGACTCCGAATACTCGCGCACCGTGCGATCCGAGTTATTGAAGAACGCAACGAGCTGATAATATTCTTTCTGCGTAAACGGATCGTACTTGTGGTTATGGCATTGGGAGCATTGCACGGTACTTCCCAGCCATACCGTGGCGGTGGTGTTCACCCGGTCCACCAGGTTCTCCCAGTGCGCTTCGTCTTTATCCACGCCGCCTTCCTCGTTGTACATCGTGTTGCGATGAAACCCGGTGGCGATCAACTGATCGGGCGTGGGATTCGGCAGCATGTCGCCGGCGATCTGCTCCACGGTGAAGCGGTCGAACGGCATGTCCTGATTGAATGCCGCAATTACCCAATCGCGGTATTTCCAAATCGAGCGGCGGCGGTCGGCCTCATGCCCATTGGTATCGGCATAACGCGCCAGATCGAGCCATGGCCGCGCCCAACGCTCGCCGTAGTGAGGCGAGGAGAGCAGCCGGTCAACAACTTTCTCATAGGCCTGGGGGCTGGTGTCGGAGACGAAGGCATCCACTTCCGCCAGGGAAGGCGGCAATCCGGTAAGATCCAGCGACAGCCGCCGGATCAGGGTCTCGCGGGAGGCTTCTCTGGAAGGCGCCAGGCCTTCTTTGTCGAGCCGCGCCAGAATAAAATTGTCAATCGGATTGCGGACCCACGCGGTCTGCTTTGTCGCCGGAAGCTCCGGGCGGACGGGCTTGCGGTAGGCCCAATGTTTATCGGGAACGGCTGGCGCGGACGCGGTGGAAACGTCCACCCAAGGGGCGCCGGCGTCGATCCAGCGCTGTAGCGTTGCAATTTGCACAGGGGTCAGCGGCTGGCCGCCCAGCGGCATCTGCTTCTCCCCGCCTTTGCCCAACACCCGGTGCATCAGGCGGCTCTGCGCGCTATTGCCCGGCACAATCACGGGCCCGGAGATGCCGCCCTTCATGGCCAGCGCCTTCGAATCGACCCTCCACTGGCCCCCAGCCTTGGCTCCGGTATGACATCCAAGGCAGGAGGAAACGAGGATCGGTTTGACTTCGCGCTGAAAATCCACCGATGGTTCAGCCGGCCGGGCCGGCCCGGCGGCGAGGAAACAGAGTGTGGACAGCGTCCACGTTCGGAGCATAATGGGGACCCTCTAATTGTAGCCAGTTTACAGCGCTGCGTCAGTGATGGCGCCCGGGCGCGTTGCTTTCGCGATACCCTACACTGTCTGCTGTAATCCTCGCAAAACTGATTCTATATATTCGCGCGACCGGCGCGCCAGTGCGTCCACACCAGCCGGATCCGTGGGACGCCGCACCAGCGGCTCGAAGATGTTCTCAAAGGCAAGCGGCATGACAAAACCCGTCTTCAATACAGGTGTCAATAGCTTATAGTGATCGATCTCGCCGAAACCAGGGCCGCAATCCTCGTCTTTCGGAAAATTGCGGTGATCCTTGATGCAAAACGCGCGAATCTCTTTCCAGCACGTCTGGATATCCGCAATCGGATCGTTGTTGTTGTAGTCGAGCACATTGCCGGCGTCGTAGCACATCTTCACGCCGGGATCAGCGACTTTCTCCACGATGCGGGCACAATCGGCGCCGGTCGCTGTATTGCCCCCGTGTTGTTTAATCGTGACCGTCACGCCGGACGCGCGCGCGATCGGCGCCAATTGCTTCAGATTGCGAATCCAGGCCTCTTCCTCGCCGGCTTTAATACTGCCGAAAGTCAACAGGCACTTAATGCCGGCCGCTGCCGCCTGCTCAATGCGCCGGGTGTGAACGGCTACCGAATCGGGCGCCGCCACGTAGACCTGCGAGAAAAGCATGACCGGCTGCAGGCCTAAAGAGCGGCAGCGGTCCGCCAGACTCTTCGCTTCCGAGGCCGGAGCGTCGGCAGCAATAATCGGGTCTTTGCGGCCGGGCGAATTTTGATGCGTGGTGCCCCAGGCGACATACTTGTATCCGGCCGAAGCAATCCCCGTCAGAGCCCGCTCCAACGGAAACTGCGCATAGGGCAGCGTCATGCAAGCAAGTTGAAACTGCGTGGCCTGTGTCTGGGCCGAGGCCTGCTGGAGCAGGGGGGCGGCTCCCGCCCCAGCCAGTACCTTCAATGCGTCGCGCCGATGCAGTGTGCTCACGGCAGCTCCTTGATCTCTACATTCCGGTAATGCACTTCCCATCCCTCCGACTGCAAGCAGACATTCCCTTGCGACGGTTCCGCGTCGTAGCCTTCGTTCACCAGCTTTCCGTTCAACACCACTTTGACCTTCCCGTCCTGGCTGGTGATCTCATATTTGTCCCACTCGCCAAACGGAATTCGGTCCTTCACGATCGGACCGCGGCGGGTGCCTTTAATTTTGCCATTACGAACACCGAACACGCTGCCGGCCTCGCCGAAATGTCCCTGGACCTCCAGCGAGGTCGGCCAGCCTTTCACAATCGGCCCCGCATGGATGAAGAAGCCGGCATTCGGCCATCCCTCATCTTGCGGCGTGGGCACCCAGCCCTCCTTCTTAAAGCGCCATTCGGCGCGCAAGATGTAATTCTTGTAAATCTTCTTGCTTCGGAGGAAGCCATTCGGCTTGCCCGTGCTGATGATCTCGTTATTCTCAACCCGCCAGGTGGATGGCGGCGTCTCTTCAATAGTCCAAAGCTCCGTAACATCTTTTCGCGGCATGAGCGAAACGAAGCCATCAGACGCGGCCAGGCAGACTCCGGCGGCTAATATTGTCACCGAAATTAATTGCTTCATAGCATCTCCTTCACACAGTAATCCCCGTCCCACGTTGTGGATGAACCGGAGTGCTTGCAACAGCCATTGTGCCGGCCGCCGCAAACTCCGTATCCGCCCCCAAACCTTCGTTCCGTAATACGATAGCGATCTGTTCGTACGCGCGGCTCAGGCCGGCGGCCAAAGCGCCTTTCAGGGAAGCATCCTCGCCCAGCGTGGACAGGCGAATGCGCAGCGGCCACGGCAGCCATCTGCGCGCGAAATCGCGAATCGGTTCCAACAGAATGGCGAAAGGCTCACCCAGCAAAATGATCTCTTCCGGATCGTAAACGGCCGCAATATTCGTTACCGCGCCGCCTAAATGAAACACCAGATCCTCCACCATCTCCATCAATGGTCCCTGCCCGCGTTTTAGCGTTGCGCTCAGCTGACTCCAGGCATCGCCTTCAAGGCCGTTGGCATTCCCGCTTCCCGCGAGCTTGCCGATTTTCCACTCCACGCGATCTGAGCCAACCACCGACTCCAGGTACCCCCGCGGAATCGCCTGCCCGGCCGCGGCTTCCCGTTTCAAGAGCATGTGGCCAATCTCGCCGGCGGCCCAATGGGCGCCCTGATGCAAGGCTCCGCCCAAAACCACGCCTGCGCCGATTCCGGTGCTCAGACGCATTAAAACAAAATTTCTGGATACATGGTCTTGGGAATTCAATTCCGCCAGGGCGGCCATGTTCACGTCATTATCCACGTGAACTGGAATTCCAAAGCGGGCCTGCAGCTTACGGGCAAACTCAAATTGCCGCCAGCCGAATACATTGTCCGTCTCCAGCACCACACCTTTGCGGACGTCCACAATGCCAGGAACAGCGGCACTGATTAACTGAAGCTTGCAAGCACCACTTTCCTCAGCCAGCAGTTCGGAAATTCCCTGCTCAATGGTCCGCAGTACCGCTTCGGCTCCCTGTTCGGGGTGAGTGGCGAATTTGCGGGCGCGCAACCTTGCTCCCATTAAATCCGCAATTGCAAAACGAACCCATTCCGGGCCCACGTCCACACAAAGGATTCGCCCGAAATCGGCATTGAATTTAAGCAGAGTCGGTTTCTTGCCTCCGCGCGCGCTGCCCTCGCCCATTCCTACTTCCACAACCAGCCCTTTCGCCAGTAGCGCATCCACCTGAATCGAGACAGTTGGCTTGCTGAGCCGGCTTACTTTCGCCAGACCGGCGCGCGAAATGGGTCCGTGACGCCGTAACAGCTCCACCAGTTCAATCGCGTTCAAACTCTTCATTACTAAGGGGTCAACGCGTTTGGCAGGAAGGTGATCGAAAAAGTTCATCAAGCGGTTCGAAAAGATTTTGTAGCTAAGTTAGTTAACATTACTTATAATGACAGGAACCAGTTTCGAAATCCAATAGTTTTTTATCTCACCTGGGAGGCAGCGCAATGGAACGACGAAATTTCTTGAAACAGGCGGCCGCCGGCGCATTTGCCGCTGCGGGAACCGCCTTGGCCCAACCAGCTAAAGCGGAGGTCCGCACCGCGATGATCGGCGTGGGCAACCGTGGCGGTTACGTATTAAAGGAAGTCCTGCAGCAGCCGGGCGTCAAAGTAGTCGCCCTTTGCGATCTCAAGCCCGACCGGCTGGATACCGCTGCTACTTCGGCCGCCCGGGACAAACCAGACACCTTCAAAGACTATCGAAAACTGCTGGAGCGCAAAGATATCGATGCCGTATTCATCGACACTCCCTGCGATATGCACGTCGAGATGGCGATGGCAGCCATGGCCGCCGGCAAGCACATCTATTGCGAGAAGCCTGTCGGAATCACGCCCGAATCGATCGCCCGTTTGCTCCAGGCTGCGCACGGATACAAGCGCGTTTTCTGCGTCGGCCAGCAGATGCGGTCCTTCAAAGCCATCCAGGACTCCGTCAAGAAGCTGCGCGAGGGCATAGCCGGCGACATCATTATGGTGAAAGCGCAGCGGCATGCTTCCTGGGACCTGAATCATACCGGATCGTCAGCCGAGTGGTTCTTCAACGCCAAACGCTCCGGCGATGTCATCGTGGAAATGGCAGTCCACAACCTCGATCTCTGTAACTGGGCCATCGGCAGCCGGCCGGAACGCGCAGCGGGCTTCGGCGGAACGCTGCTCTGGAAAAACGATCCTCCCGGGCGCACCAATATGGACGGATACACCTTGAGCTACGAGTATCCCAACGGCGTCAAGATGTCGTTCACTCAGACCTTCTTCCATCCGGCGGGGCTGCCGGCGGGCGGTCAGTTTACCAATATCTTCGGCACCAAGGG
>DATLBY010000399.1:0-2529 GCA_035526665.1 Bryobacteraceae bacterium | reverse complement strand
TCATCTTGAGCCGCGCTCTGGACCGGCCGCAGGTTCCCCAGGTTGCGGTTGACTATGTCATGTTCCACGAGATGCTTCATTTGAAGTATCCGGTAGAACACCGGGGCTCGCGGCGCTGCGTTCATACGCGTGAGTTCAAGGCGGCGGAAAAAGATTTTCAGCAATTAAGCGAAGCCAAAGAGGCGCTCAAGAATCTCTAAACAGGGGCCGCAAAAGCGGCTCAGGCCGTCGTGGCGCGTGGGCCCAGCTGGGCCACGTTCACGCGAAACTGCTCAAGCGAATCTAATAGGTCTTGCGCGTTCACTGTTCCAATGCCGGCGGTATGCAGAGCCAGTCGCATCTGCACCAACGCAATGCAGCCCTGAAACCGGACCCGCTGGCCCAGCAGCTGTGAGGCCAGGTCCGATCGATCCGTGTGCCCGTAGACCACCATCATCTTGGCCGCCAGGTGCAACCGGTGAAAGTCGCGGACCATGCTGCGAAGATAGCTGCGAAATATTTTGCGCCGCTCGGCGCGTAGCTTCCTGGCGACAGCCGGATCTAAGCCGCGCTGCCTGCCCAGAAACTCGTAGTCGTCCTCTCGCAGTAGCCGGAGCATCGGCCGGTATCTCGCAACCGAGAACTCCTCGAACCATCCATCTTCGCAACCGGAAACCGCTGGCGCTCCTAATTTCCTTAGCAGCAGGAAGAGACACAACACCGACAGGACCAGGAGCGACAAACTCAGCTCGAGCACCTAAACACCTCGCTGTTTAATGCATACTCAGGATATCCGATTTGGGCGCCAAAGCAATACATTTGTACAGATATATACATAAAACAGTACTAGGCAGCCGACAGTTTTATGACTTTGAGGAACGCGACAAGGTGTCGTTAATTGCATCAAGTTGCGCCAGGATACGCTTTTCCGTCGCGGGCGGCCGCTTCAAACCAGCCTTCAGGCGCCTCTCTTCACCCGACGGTGACACTAGCACGATTAACACCAGCATGCTCAAGGGAACCAAACATGTGATCAGGGGGTTCAGAATCGGCAGAGAGTCCGGCCCCGCCAGATTCCGCGCTACCATGAGGGCGCTGCGCAAAAGGATATAGCCGCCAAACACCGAGCAAAGCACCATTAGATTCCGTTTGACCTGAATCGGAAACCAAGCCAAAATTGTCAGCAACAAAAGCAGGAAAAGAAAAAGACACACGTTAACTACCCGCTCCAATACGTGATAGCTTTCCAATAATGGATGTCTGCTGTGCGATTCCCCCAGCTTCGCGAACAATGTACACAGTGACAGGAAAGCGGCAAGCCCAAGCGCCCGGATCAACCACCGCCTACCGAAGGTAGCTATCCCCGGGTGCTCTCGCAGCACCAACCGGTACATTTCGAACACCATGCCGAAATACAGAATCCACCGGATTGGCTGGGCCGCGAAGTAGGTAATGGCGTACTGATTTGTTCCCCACGGCGTTATATAAAAGACAATCGTCAGAATCAGATTTGCAATCAGGTACGCCGTAAACCAGCGATATGTCTTCGCTAAACCTGTGCTGAATAGCCGCGCTCCGAGAATCAGGGAAAGAACGATCGCCGCGTAAGGGGCGTAGCGTAAAACGGTTGTAGTCACAAATCGTGAAATTCGCCAGTACCAGGCCTACTTTACCATCGGTTTCCTCCACGCCAACAAAACAGTCGATACCGTTTCCGGTACTCCTAAATCAAACACGGGTAGCAGCCAGGGTATGGCTCATCTGCCGAAGCGGCGGAAGTGGCAGCTGTAAGCGGCATTGTCAGGAGAAGTACGAGAAGCAGTCTGGAGATCATGGGCAGTTTCCTTGTGAAATGGCATTACGGAACTGCGCCAGACTACTTCTTCAGGTCAGGAGGAAGGCGTTTTTACGAGAGATTTTCCACTTCCAGAACAAGGCGCGAATCTAACTGTTCTAAGGTTTTTACGTTATGGAATCCGCGCCGTTCTGGTGTACTATCGGAGCAAAGGATTTAAGCCTATGGCGGATGCTCCAGAACGGGGGGCAATGGAACGGAGTGCGCCTTCCGATCTTTGGCGGCATACTCTCTCTCAGATCCCATCGGTGTTCGGCAGGTTAGTGTATCTGTCGTCACTGCGCTCACAGACTGCCGGGGTCTACCAACATCACGGCCTATCGCTCCTCTTTGGAGAGAAGGAAGCCGATACAGCGCTCCGAAATAGCCACGTTGAGGCTTTTCGCGAGTGGCTGGAGTTCACGCTCGAGCAGCAGAAGGGGGATCTCGACCTCTACCTTTCTGAGTTGGTGGACGACCGTAGAACTGTGATTGATAGCTGGTCGCGGCTGGCGCCGTTCCGGAATCTGATCCCGGCCAGTGCGGGCCAAATGGAAAAGAGCCTCTATTGTTCGGATTTTGAGGCGCTGCTTGCCGTGCTCAGGAGCGAGTACGGCGTCGCTTTGCCTGATCCAGACGCATAGCGACTCCCGTGACTTGACCAATCATGTCGATCTCATCCGGGTAGATGAAGACTTCAGGATTCACTTGAGAGG
>DATLBY010000398.1:0-17688 GCA_035526665.1 Bryobacteraceae bacterium | reverse complement strand
AGCTCGCGATCCCGAACACCCAGCAGGAAGAGAATCCCGTCCAGCCCCAGCGTGGAGATGGCCTGCCGGGCGCTTTGCCGGACCAGTGGCTTGGCGCGGAAGGCGATGCCTAGTCCGGCTAACTGCAGCATGGGAAGATCGTTGGCGCCGTCGCCGACCGCGATCACTTGCTCCATGGACAGATTCTCGGAACAGGCGATCTGCTTCAGCAGCGCGGCCTTCCGCGCGCCATCCACAATGTCGGAGTGGATCTCGCCGGTGACGATGCCCTCGCGAATGTCGAGTTCGTTCGCGTACAGGTAGTCGATGCCCAGCTTCTGCTGCAGCATCCGGCCTACAAAAGTAAACCCACCGGACAGAATCGCAGTCTTGTAGCCCAGCGTCTTCAACGTCGCGATGAGACGCTCCGCGCCGTCCATCAGGGGAACTCGATCCAGCACGGTGGTAAGCGCGGACACCGGCAATCCCCTCAGCAGGGAGACTCGCTTACGGAAGCTGGCCTGAAAATCGAGTTCCCCGCGCATGGCTGCCTCGGTAATGGCCTGCACCTGTTCGCCCGCGCCGGCCAGCTGCGCCAGTTCGTCGATTACCTCGGTCTGAATCAAGGTCGAATCCATATCAAAGGCAACCAGCCGGCGGTTGCGGCGATACACATTATCGTGCTGAAAGGCGACATCGACATCATGCTCGCCCGTGAGTTGCATCAGGGCCAGGCGGATGGCGTCCTCTCCCCGCAGCTCTCCGGAGGCGGAGAGCTCCACGCAGACGCGCGGCATACCGTTCTGCGCCTCCAGCGGAGTGCGCCCCGAGAGCCGGTCGATGCGATCGATGTTCAAGCCGGCACGGGCCACGATGCCGCTGACTTCGGATAATACACGGGCGGTGATGCTCGGCCCAAGCACCGTGATGAGAAACCGGCGCTTGGTCTGCGTCTCCACCCAGGCCTGATACTCTTCCCCGGAGATGGCGGTGAAGCGAATCTGCACACCCACCTCGTGGGCCTTCAACAGCAGCTCGGTGAGCATGGCCGAGGACTTCATCTCCTGCGTGAGCTCCACCAGCATGCCGAGCGCGAGCGCATCATGAATCACCGCCTGGCCGATGTCGAGGATGCGCGCGCCGGAGCGGGCCAGGATGTTGGTCAAAGAATGAGTTACACCCGATCTGTCCGGACCGGTGATATCGATGTGAAGAACCTGCGCTTCATGGAACGTTGGCATGCCTTGCTTTAATTCTATAAGCGAGGTCCCTGCCGTTCGAGCTGCCAGGAGAAAGTGGAAGCGGATCGCCCCCTGAAAACGACCGCTCTTGTGCGCAGGCAGCACGCGCCCGCTTTCTCATGCGCAGCTTTCATCGGAACCGGGGTGGAGCGGCCCGATGGATCCCTGATGGAGGAACTCACGGCTCCCATGCCGTAAATCAGGGATTGCCTTTGGCGTCTACACGCCATTTGAGTCGATGCTATGAAAGAATCCACTGCCGTTGGTCAGTATTTTGTAAATGTTTGGTAAAACACCGGCGCGCGGCAGGACCACCGGTTGTTTCGCGGGCCGGTTCCGCTTGATGGCCAGCTGCCGTTGCACTTCTTCCGCGGTCCAGGCGCAGTATGTCTCGATGTCCGCTGCGGAGAGTTTGGAATCCGGATTCAGTAACATGTAGGCCCGGGTCGGCATCCGGCCGACGCGCATATCGGTACACGTGGCCGCCAGGATGGACGCCGCCAGTTCCGGACGGCGGCCGGCCTGCACGGACCACTCCGAGAAGTTAATCGAATTCCGGCCACGTTGCACGTCGGGGACCACCAGCCAGGAAAAAGGAGCGATGTAGCTGTATAAGGGCCACCGTGTCTCGTTGGAGTGGCAATTTTTGCAGGCCCGCCGCAGAACAAGCGCGGCTGCCGGCGACATTCTCACGTTCGATTCGAGCGTGTGGGCCGGGTTGACAGGAGGATTCGTTTTTCGTGGAGCGGGCAGTAGTTGCAGGCCCAAAAACAGGGCCGCAGCAAATGCCAGGAACGGGACGGCTCTTCTCGCCGGCATAGCCTCTCACCTCTAACGCCATATTAGAGATCATCCCCGTTCATGTGGTCCGCTTTTTGTCAAAGCCTGGTAAAAACACAGGATGTTGCAGCATCCGTAAGGAACTTGTAAATCTTTAGTAAAAGCTCTTTTGAGGCGTCCGTTCGCACTTCGCCCGTCCGGTGAATTCGCTACAATTCGCAGTGTTGAATCAGACATGCAAACGATCCTGGTGATTGAGGACGACGAGAGCCTGGGCGACACGATCGGGCTCATGCTGGAGCAGGAGGGATTCCGGACTATCGTGATTGCCGATGGAACCGAGGGTTTTCAACGGGCGCTATCGGGAAAACCAAACCTGGTGCTGGTGGACCTCCGCCTGCCAGGAATGAGCGGCATCGAAATCTGCAAGGAATTGCGGGCCGCGCGGGTGCAGACTCCCATCATCGTGCTGAGCGCTATCGGCGAAGAGATTGACAAGGTGCTGCTGCTGGAGATCGGCGCCGACGACTATGTTGTGAAGCCTTTCGGCTCGCGCGAGCTCATCGCGCGCATCCGGGCCCTGCTCAGGCGGACCTCACCCGAGTCGCACAAGGTGATCCGCTTCGGCGATGCGGAAGTAGACCTGGAACGGCGGGTAGTTTCGCGGAACGACAAGGAGTTAAAAATGACGCCGTCGGAGTACAACCTGCTCACCTATTTTGTAAATAATCCCGACCGGCCCTTGACGCGCGACATGATTCTGAACTCGGTTTGGGGATATGAATCCTTCCCTAATACCCGCACCGTGGACGCGCACGTGGTCAAGCTCCGCCAAAAACTTGAGCCAGATCCGAACTCTCCCCGTCATTTCGTAACAATGCACGGCGTCGGCTACAGATTTCTGCCATGATGGAAGCGGCGGATCGCACCGTGGTTATCGTGGAAGATGTCGAACCCTGCGGGTCCACTCTCGAGATCGCGCTTGCCGCCCTAACCGGGGTGCATATCCAGGTAATGTACGAAAGCGAGGCGGCCTGGCGGTTTCTCAAGAACGATGAAGCCGCGCACGTATGTGCTCTGGTAACGGACTTGCATATGCCGGGCATGGACGGGTTTGAACTTATCCAGCGCGTACGTAGCGATTGGCATTACAAGGATGTTCCGATAGTAGTGATAAGCGGCTCCACCGATCCGCAAACACCTTCACGAGTAGCTAAGCTGGGAGCAAATGCATTTTTTGCCAAGCCCTATTCGCCCGTGCAGGTGCGCGCAAAATTGGAGCAGCTTTTACATGGAACCCCATCGCATCCGTAACCTCGTTCTTCTTTTGGCCCTCAGCTGTCCTTCGTTAGTTTTCTCACAGAACAATTCCGATATGCGCGAAGTCCTGCAACGGCTGGAGCGGCTGGAGCAGCAGAATCAAACGCTCGAGGGGGAATTACGAGCACTCCGGCAGGAACTTGCAGTGTCGCGGCAAATCCCGGGGGCTGTCACTCCCCCGGCACAGGAATTGGCCGAAGAGAAGATTGCCGTGAATACGAATCGCATCGAGGAACTGGCGCAGACCAAGGTGGAGACATCGCGGCGGCTTCCTTTGCGGATCACCGGCACGGCACTGTTCAACGCCTTTCTTAATGGCAAATACAGCGGGGCAGCCGAGAATCCCACCACCGCCTCTCTCACCCGGGGACCGGCCACCGGCGGGGCCACTATGCGTCAGACAGTCATCGGCCTGCAATACGACAGTCCGGAGGCGCTGTTTGGATCGAAGGTAAACGGAACCATGTATCTGGATTTGTTTGGCGGGACCACGCAGTCCTTAAATCACCTTTTGCGTTTGCGCGTGGCCACTATCGAGCTAAACTGGAAAACCCGCAGCTTCACTGTAGGACAGGATAAGCCGATTATTTCGCCGAGGGAACCGACGTCGCTGGCGCAGGTGGGCGTTTCGCCGCTTACCGGAGCGGGCAATCTATGGCTGTGGCAGCCGCAGGCAAAATTCGAGCAGCGCTTTGCCTTCGGGTCAAACAGCGGGCTGCGCGCGCAAACCGGCCTCTTCCAGACCAACGAAGCGTCGGTCAATACACCCGCTGAGTATGCTGCCACGCTGGAACGAGCCCGCCCGGCGCTCGAAGGCAGATTTGAATTTTGGCGGAAATGGGGCGAAGGCCGCCGCCTGGAAATCGCACCGGGCTTCCACACGAGTTCCACGCACGTGGCCGGCACGTCCGTGGGTTCGCACATCGCCTCCGTTGACTGGCTCGCCAATATTCTGCCTAAAGTTGAGGTCACTGGAATGTTTTTCAGCGGGCAGAATGTCGCCGGGCTGGGGGCATTACGGCAGGGCTTCACTATTACCAATGACAACGTCAAGCCGGTTCACAGCAAGGGCGGATGGGCGCAGGTCCACATTGCGGCCACGGAGTCCACGTCCTTCAACTTCTACGGAGGTCAGCAGAACGATCGTGCTTCCGACCTGACGCCGGGCGGTATAAACAAGAACCAGAATTACTTTGCGAACGTGATGTACCGGATCGCTCCGAATGTGATTGTCAGCCTGGAAGGCGGACAGGTGCGCACGCGCTATGTGGGACAGGGGACCCGCCGGAACAACCATTATGACCTGGCTATTGGCTATCTTTTTTAGCAGGCTGCTGGCAGGGCCTTTGCTAGGGGCAAGCGTGTCCGGGACAGTGGAATTGACGGGGTCCAGCGTGCCCGTGGTCCGGAAACACGCCAACTATTCGGGCGTAGTGGTATGGCTGGAACCCGGGGGAGTATCCCCTGCTGCGGTCCCTCCCCAGCACGTGCAAATGGTGCAGAAACACAAAACCTTCAGTCCGCACGTGCTCGCAATACCCGTCGGCTCGACTGTCAGTTTTCCCAATTTCGACCCTATTTTCCACAACGCGTTCTCGAATTACAGCGGCCAGGTTTTCGATGTGGGCCTCTATCCGCCAAAGACCACCCGCACCGTTGCTTTCAAGCGGGAGGGGGTGGTACGCGTCTTCTGCAACATTCACCCCTCGATGAGCGCTATTATCATTGTGCTCCGGACGGGGTATTTCGCGGTGTCCAACAGCGATGGTTCTTTTCACCTTCCGGGGGTGCCGCCCGGGCGCTACCAAGTGCGCCTGTTTCACGAGCGTGCCCTGGATGAAACCTTACGGCAGCTTACCCGCAGCATCACGGTGGAAGAGGAGAAGGTGATCTTGCCGCCGCTGGTGATCACCGAGAGCGGGTATCTGCAGACGCCGCACAAAAACAAATTCGGCAAAGATTATCCGCCCGTGGCTGATGATATTACCCCTTACCCGGGAGCCAGGAAGTAATGTTTTCCCGCCTGTCACTGCTTTGGAAGATTTTGCTATCCACCTCGCTGGCATTGACACTTCTGTTCGGCGCCACCGCCCTCATCGTGCAAAAGAACGTACTTGACACCGCTTCGCGAAACCTGGGTGACGAGGTTAAGGCCAGCTTCCACGCCTATGAGTCGCTGTGGAGATCGCGCGCCGATCTGCTGGCTTCCGTCAGCCGCGTGCTCAGCTCAATGTCCGACGTACGGGCGGCCTTTAGTACGCACGACGAGGCGACGATTCGCGATACGGCCGGCGAGCTGTGGGCCAAGATATCGCGCGAGGACGCCTTTTTCCTGGTGGCCGATCCGCAAGGACGCCTGATTGCGTCACTGGGTGAATCCATCGGAGCACTCGCTAACAAAGACTTGCCGGTTGTCCGGCTGGCGGCCCGTCAATTTCCGCGCCAAGCCTCCGGATTTCTGGAAAACAGGGGGGAGCTCTTTCAGATTGTAGTCACTCCCGTATATGTCGAGTCCGGACGCGGACCCGCCCTGCTGAATGTTCTGGTGGCGGGCTTCAAAGTGGATTCAAAGGTGGCTCAGGGCTTGAAAGATTCAACAGGGGGCAGTGATTTCCTGTTCACAGCGGGCGGCCGCGCGATCAGCTCCACATTGGATGCGGCAAGCACGGAGGCCGTCCATGCAAAGCTCGCCGCCACGGCTACGAAACTGCCGGATCGTATTCGCGCGGGCGATGTGGAGTACACGCCCCTGGTGAGTCCGCTGATCGACGTGGAAGGCAAGCCGGTGGGTAACCTCTGGATTCTGCGGTCGTTTGAGAGCGCCAGGCAGCGCCTCACCGCGCTACAGCGGCAGATGTTCGCCATCTGGCTGGGCGTGCTGATCGCCGGGCTTATCCTGACTTATATTCTGGCTAAGAAGATCATGCAGCCAATTGCGAAGCTGGACGCCGCGGCCGCCGAAATCGCTCAGCAGAACTATGGCTATCGAGTGCAGATTGAAGGTCAGGATGAGCTCGGGCGGCTGGCCAAAACGTTCAACGCGATGTGCGCCTCCATTCAGCAAGCCCGTGAGGAGTTAATTCGCCAGGAACGAATATCCACGATCGGCCGCCTCTCCACGTCCATTGTTCACGATCTGCGCAGTCCGCTGGCCGCGATTTATGCAGGTGCGGAGATGCTGGTGGATTCGCAACTCACTCCCGCGCAAATGAGCCGGCTGGCGAAGAATATCTATCGCGCGTCGCGTCAGATTCAGGAACTGCTGCAAGACTTGACCAACGTTTCCCGCGGCAAGACAGGCGGCGTGGAAACCTGTAACCTGCGCGAGTTGATCAGCGCGGCCTGGGGCTTGGTCGCTCCGGGCGCTGAGTCGTTCCGGGTGTCGCTGCAATTGGAAGTACCGCGGGATTTTGAGATCTCTCTGGAAAGGGCTCGCATGGAGCGCGCCTTTCTGAACCTGATGGAGAATGCGATCGAGGCCATGCCGGCAGGCGGCACGCTGAAGATCACGGCCAAGCTGGTGGACGATGCCGTGATTGTGGAGGTGGATGATACGGGCCCGGGAATCAGTCCCGCAATCCGCGACCGCTTGTTTCAGCCCTTCGTCACCGCCGGAAAAAAAAATGGACTCGGCCTGGGGTTGGCGCTATCGCGGCAAACGCTGCTGGATAATGGCGGCGACCTCTGGGCGGATATGAGCCGCCGCGCCGGGGCGCGCTTCTGTTTGCGCCTGCCGCTCGAGCCGGCGGGACACGCCGCGTTAGATTAGCGCTACTTCGCAGGCTTTGGCTGGAAGGCGATGGATGTGACGATCACGCCCAGCTCTCGTTCGACGGCTGGCGGCGTCAGAGCCTTGTCGAGCGAGAAATCGACATCGACCAGATCGGTGCTCAGCGCGGATGCAGGAACGTCACGGCTGTATTCATGCTCTCCACTCGCCGTGAATGTCTCGCCCGCCAGAGCGGTCCGGCCAATCGTCGCCGTCAGAGTCATGTTTTCCAGCTGCTTCAGAGAGACTTCGGGAATGGTGAACTTGAGAACCAGGCGAGCGCCGTTCTGTTTTGCCGCGGCCGGAGCGGGAAGAGCCACGGTAAAATTCCGCGCCGTCCAGCGCCACGCATTTTGCTCCAGCGGGTAAAACCCGCGGAGCAACTGCGGAGCGGTAGAAGGATCCGCGATGCGAATCGTGCCGGCAATTTGATCCGGGCGCTGCAGAGTCCATTCCCAATCGGTCTGCTCCGGGTTGAGCGGCTTGCTCCGGTTGTATCCAGCAGACTGCAAAATAGATGTTAGGTCTTGCGGAGTACTTTGCATGTTGGCAAGTTGAGCAGCCACCACCTCCAGCACCACCTTCGGATGGAAGCGGCGCAAGCTGTCGACGGCTCCTCTCAGGACAAACGCCTCAGCCCCTTCGACGTCGATCTTAATTGCATCCACACGGGACAAATTCAGTTCGCGAACTACATCGTCGATTCGACGGCCGCGAACGGAATATGCTCGTGGAGCATCTTTGGAAATATCGGCCGTGGAACGGGCCAGTGACGATATTCCGGTATTCGCGGTAGGCGCGGCATACAGAGTCAGCATCTGCTCGCGATCGGTACAGGCAACCGGTTCCACCGTGACGTTTTGAGTTCTGTTGGCCGCGACATTATCCCGCAGCAAGGCCAGCGTTTCAGGATTCGGCTCGAAGGCGACGACGCGGCCGGTGGGTCCCACCTTTAGGGCGGCCTTCAGGGAAAAGTAGCCAATATGGGCGCCGACATCGATAAAAACACTTCCCGGCTGCAAAGCAGGCGCGAGAGATTCCCAGATTTCGGGCTGCCATTCGCGGGTCCTCAAGATGGTGACAGGAACCAGATCGCGGGGATTCAAATACAGACTGAGTCCCGGCTCTACCTTCACCCGCGCGGGTCTGAGAACTCCCAGCCTGAGCATCTCGGGTTCCAGGTCCTGGATAAAGTTCTTACCCATGCTCCAGGGCCAGTGCGCGTTCCACGACCTCTCTAACTTGTAAAAGGAACGCAGACTGGCGGATGGGTTTAGCCGGGGAGCTACGAACAAAGCAGCCAGCAGAATCAGCATCAGAACGCCGGCGACTGTGACTGTCCGGGAAAGAGTTTTCAGCAAGAGTAATTATTTTACGCTACCAAGACGCGGCCGAACTATCGCGGGCTCTCAGGGCCTTAACCACTTTACAAACCAGGCTACCGCCAGGTCGAGGGAGGCCGGGCGCACTTGATGTCCAGTATTCTCCTGCAGGTGCAGCACAAGTTTGTCCTGCGCGGAGGCCGCCACATAGGCTTTCTCCGCTGCGGCCACACACTCCATCAAGCCCGGCCGGGGCGTGCGCGGATCCGAATCTCCGTTGATCATCAGCAAAGGACGCGGCGCAATCAGAGGAACCATAGCCGGCCCATCAAATTTCGAGTAGATACCGGGGACCACGCGATCGTAAAATTTCCTCACAAAGCCGGCATCGACCTTCGACAGACCGTCGTCTTTGGACGCTCCATCCATAGCCACCTGGAAGGTTCCGACTCTGGACTGCCAGGAATCGTTGTCGAGCGCCCAGCGAAAGCTTTGGACGCCTACGCATGGCACGGCAACGGCGATTCTGAAATCGACCGCCGCAGCCAGGTAAGTTTCCATCCCTCCCTTGGAAAAGCCGATCACCCCAATACGCTTCGCGTCGACGTCGTCTCGCGTCTCCAGGTAATCAATCAGCCGCAGCACGTCCCAAACCGTATCGTAGAGGAAAGGATGGCCCTTCTGAGTGCGGTAGGTGCGCAGGATGGCCGTGGAATATTCGGCCGATCCCGAGCCGCTTCTGGTGCGCTCGCCGTGATGCCGCCCGTCGATCGCGATAGCCGTAAAGCCTTTCCCAGCCAGTTGTTTCAGGAGCGGAATCTCGCCTTCCTTCTTTCCTCCCGTGCCATGCAGGACGATTACCGCCGGTTTGCGCCCGGCGGAGAACTGCCTGATCAGAATGCCCGGAACGCGCTCGCCCGCTTCGGTGGCGATGCTGAAGTGGACCTGGAAAAGGCCTGCGCCCGGCATCTCCCTCACCTCGGGCTCCAGGGGCACGCGGGGACGGTCGATCATCTTCAGAAAATCCGCACGCGTTTCGCGCGGACCGGCGGTTGCGGCGGCCCCAAAAGACACAGCCAGAATGCCGGCGATGCAACTTGTTGCGAATTGAGCGGTCACGTGTCCTCCCGGGGTCTAACTTCGGCTATAATATCAGTAGTTTCCGGAGCGTATTATTTTAGGTTTGATGAGCCCCAGGGCCGTTTGGACGTCACGTTGGATCGCGGTCCTATTCGCCGCCAGCGCAGCTATTAGTGTGGGCGGACCCGAGCATGGGCCCAAGGCCGCCTCTTCCGAAGCCTCACCCGAGCGCGCTTTGGTAAGACAATACTGCGCCGGCTGCCACAACAGTAAAGCGAAAATGGGCGGCCTCGCCCTCGATGCGACCGTCTCTGACGGCGTGGGCCGGCACCCTGAGTCGTGGGAAAAGGTTGTGCGGAGGCTGCGGGCGCGCTCCATGCCGCCCGCCGGATTGCCGCGGCCCGATGAGCGGACGTACGATGCGGTAATCTCCTCTCTCGCCGCTTCACTGGACCAAGCGGCGGCCGCAAATCCGAACCCCGGACGCCCCGATACTTTCCGGCGGCTGAACCGGACCGAATACAAGAACGCGATCCGCGATCTTCTTGCAGTAGACGTGGATGTCTCCGCTCTGCTTCCGGCCGACGACGCCAGTCACGGCTTCGACAATGTGACGGTGGGCGATCTGTCGCCGACACTGCTGGAGCGTTACGTTTCGGCCTCTCGCAAGATTAGCCGTCTGGCCATTGGGATTCCCGGCCGTTCTGCAGGCGGCGATACCATTACACTCCCCCCGGACTTGACGCAGGAGCAGCACTTCGACGAACTGCCGCTAGGAACGCGTGGCGGGACCACGGTTCATTACACCTTCCCGGTCGATGCTCAGTATGAGGTTCAGCTTCGGCTCGCAAGAGACCGTAACGAACACGTGGAGGGGTTAAGAGAACCTCATCAAGTAGAGTTGATGCTGGACGGAAAGCGGCTTCAATTGTTTACCGTCGAGCCGCCCCCGAAGACCGCGGATCATCACTTGGTGGACAAGGACCTAAACATTCGCGTACCCGTGAAGGCCGGTCCGCACGTGGTCGCCGTGGCCTTTCCGAAACTGCCGTCCGCCCTGCTGGAGACCGAACGCCAGCCCTATCAGGCACATTTCAACATGGACCGGCATCCCAGAATTCAGCCGGCTCTCTACTCGGTGTCCGTCCTCGGACCTTATAGCGTGAACGGGCCCGGAGATACGCCCAGCCGCCGGCGTATTTTCGTTTGCACTCCATCCAGTGGCGCCCAGGAAGATAGCTGCGCTAACCGCATACTTTCCAATCTCGCCCGCAGGGCCTACCGGCGGCCTGTCACGGAATCGGATCTGCGAGTTCCGCTGAAATTCTATAAAGAAGCACGCGCCACCGACGGGTTCGAGGCCGGCATCGAAATGGCGCTGCGATCCGTCCTGGTGAGTCCGGAGTTCCTGTTTCACGTGGAGCAGGATCCGTCCGGCGCTGCGGCGAATACCGCCTACCGGCTCAGTGACCTCGAACTGGCATCCCGCTTGTCCTTTTTCCTCTGGAGCAGCATACCCGACGAGGAACTGCTGAACGCCGCCGCTCAGAGAACGCTGAAAACACCGGCGGTTCTGGAGCGTCAGGTACGGCGCATGCTCGCCGATCCACGGTCGGGCGTTCTGGTCAGCAACTTTGCGCAACAGTGGCTGTATTTGCGCAATCTTGCGTCCATCACACCGGATATGCGCCTGTTCCCCGATTTCGACGACAATCTGCGGCAGGCATTCCGGCGCGAGACCGAGCTGTTCTTCGAAAGCATTATGCGGGAAGACCGCAGCGTGCTGGATCTGCTGCGCGCCAATTATACGTTCGTGAACGAGCGGTTGGCGAAACACTACAAAATTCCGAACGTGTACGGCAGCCGCTTCCGGCGCGTCACTTTCGACGGCGAGAATGTGCGGGGCGGGCTGCTCCGCCACGGAAGCATTCTGACTGTGACCTCGTATGCAACCCGCACCTCTCCGGTGATCCGGGGCAAGTGGATTCTGGAAAATCTTCTGGGAACTCCGCCCCCACCGCCGCCGCCCGCGGTACCGGCTCTCAGCGAGAATCATGCCGGCGGCAAGACACTCACGATGCGCGAGCGCCTGGCGGAACATCGCGCGAATCCAGCCTGTGCCGGCTGCCACCAGCTAATGGATCCTGTTGGATTTTCGCTCGAAAACTACGATGCGGTGGGACGGTGGCGAACGGCGGAAGGCTCGGCGCCGATCGACGCCTCGGGCGGACTTCCGGATGGCAGCAAATTCGAAGGCGTTTCGGGACTGGAGCAGGCCTTGCTGAAGCGTCCCGAGCTCTTTGCCGCAACCTTGACGGAAAAGCTTCTTACCTATGCTTTAGGCAGAGGCATGGAGTATTACGATGCACCGGCCGTGCGCAAAATTGTGTCGGCGAGCCAGGCCAGGGATTATAAGTTTTCTTCCTTCATCCTTGGGATCGTCAACAGCACACCGTTTCAGATGAGGAGATCACAATGATCATCACCAAGAAAGCTTTATCGCGGCGGGCCATGCTACGGGGCGCGGGCACTACGCTTGCGCTACCGCTGCTGGATGCGATGATTCCGTCGCTGACGGCTCTGGCGGCCACGCCCGCCAAGCCGGTGCGCCGCCTGGGTTTTGTCTACATGCCTATGGGTGCCCACATTCCGCAATGGACTCCCGCTGGGAACGGCCGCCTCACGGAGCTTTCGCCCACGCTGCGTTCACTGGCGGGGGTGATGGATCAGCTCACCGTATTCACAAATCTCGAACTGAAAAACGCCTACCCGGGCACGCACGCCACTTCCAACGCCGCGTTCCTCAGCGCAGCGACGGCCAAGTGGACAGAGAGTACTGACTATCATTTGGGGACCACGGTGGATCAAGTGGCCGCACAGCACATCGGACAGGCCACGAGGCTTCCGTCGCTGGAGCTGGCGATGGACCTGCTTACCACGGTGGGCCAGTGCGACAACGGCTATGCCTGCGTCTACCAGAACAATCTGTCCTGGTCTTCGCCCACGACCCCGCTTCCGGCCGAGGCTCACCCCCGTGTCGCCTTCGAGCGGCTCTTTGGCGATGGCGGAAGTGCCGCCGACCGCCGTACGGAACTTCGCAAAGACGCCAGCCTGCTCGATTGGGTAAGTGAAGATATTTCACGCCTGCAGAAGAAACTGGGCGCCGCCGACCGAAGCCGGGTAAACCAATATTTGGAGACGGTCCGCGAAGTAGAGCGCCGCATCCAGAAGGCAGAAGCGGCGACGGCTGATTCGCACCTTCCCGATTTGGATAGGCCGGTGGGCGTACCCGCGTCGTATGCCGACCATGCGCGTCTGATGTTCGATCTGCAGGTGCTGGCGCTGCAGGGCGACGTCACCCGGGTGATCACTTTCCAATTGGCGCGCGAAACCAGCACGCGGACATACCCCGAAATCGGCGTATCCGATCCGCACCATCCGCTGACACACAACGGAGGAAATCCGGAGAAGCTGGCGGGGGTCGCCAAAATCAATGCTTTCCATGTTTCTCTGTTCGCGTATTTCCTGGAGAAATTGAAAGCAACGCCCGATGGAGACGGCTCACTGCTGGATCATTCGATGTACCTGTATGGCAGCGGCATGGGCAATCCCGATGTGCACGATCACGTGAACCTGCCCATTCTGGTAGCGGGCGGAGGAGCCGGCAAGCTGAAAGGCGGGCGGCACATACGCTATGCCGAGCCCACACCTCTGGCCAATCTACACCTGACCCTGCTGGATAAGATGGGAGTGCGGTTGGATTCATTCGCTGACAGCAAGGGCAAAGTCAAAGAACTACTCGAGCCACTTTCGGTGTGATGCGCAGCCGGAGATGCACTCTCATGCTCACCGTGCGAAGAACGCTCGTTCCTGCACTTTTGGCTCTTCGCCTATGCGGCGCCGGCATGGACACGCGCGTCCCGGATGCTGCCAGGCAAATGAAGAAGGCGGAGATCCGCACGCTGCTAGAACGACACGCCGACCCGAATGCCCTGCAGGTCGACGGTACGACCGCACTCCACTGGGCGGCATATCAGGACGATTTCGAAACCGTGCAGCTATTGCTTCGCGCGAGGGCAAACGTCAAGGCCGCGAATCGCTATGGCGTCACGCCGCTTGCGCTGGCCGCCATGAACGGCAATGGCAAAATGGTGGAACTCCTCCTGCAGGCCGGCGCTGACCCGAACACTTCCCTTCCCGGAGGCGAGACCGCGCTGATGACCGCCGCCCGTACCGGCAAGATGGACGCGGTGAAGGCGCTGCTGGCCGGCGGCGCTGACATACATGCGAAAGAGACTCATCATGGACAGACCGCGTTAATGTGGGCGGCCGCGGAAGGCCATGCGCAGGTTGTGGCTGCGCTAATTCAAGCCGGAGCGGATTTCCGGCAGCGTTTGGAATCCGGGTTCACACCTTTTCTGTTCGCGGTACGCGAAGGGCACTTGGGTGTTGTGCAGACTCTCTTAAAAGCAGGCGCGAATGTAAATGAGACAGTGGAAACGGTGAAGCCCTCCGAGCGCAAGTTGGCGTCGGGCGCCGGAGCGCCACGGGCCGGTACCAGCGCTCTGGTGCTGGCGGTCCTGAACGGTCACTTTGAACTAGCGGCCAGTCTGCTGGATGCAAGCGCCGATCCGAATGCCGGTGCGCAAGGCTACACAGCGCTTCACGCCATTACCTGGGTGCGCAAGCCAGGCGGCGGCGACAACGATCCGGCGCCACAGGGTTCCGGTAACTTGACCAGTCTGGCTCTGGTAAAGAAACTCGTGGCGAGCGGCGCCAATACCAATGCGCGCATGTCCAAGAAGATCAGCGTGGGCTTAACTGGTTTGAATACCCTGGGCGCGACACCCTTCCTGCTGGCTGCCCGTACCGCGGATGCCGAATTGATGCGGTTTCTTGCCTCACTAGGCGCCGATCCCCTACTGCCGAATGCGGACAACAGCACGCCGCTAATGGCAGCAGCCGGACTCGGTACGCGCTCTCCAGGCGAGGATGCGGGAACTGAGCGCGAAGTGCTGGAGGCGGTGCAGGCGGCACTCGACCTGGGCGCGAACATCGATGCAGTCGACAATAACGGCGAGACCGCGATGCACGGCGCGGCATACAAGAACCTGCCTGCCGTGGTCCAATTGCTTGCGGATAAAGGCGCGAATATCGAAGTTTGGAATCGGAAGAACAAACACGGTTGGACTCCACTGATTATCGCGGAAGGCCATCGCTTCGGAAACTTCAAGCCTTCGCCGGACACGATAGCTGCCTTCCATCGCGTGTTGCGGGCCGCCGGGGTCGCCACTGTCGCCGAATCTGAACCCGCCGCCGGCGTGGGCCGCGTGAGTAAGTAGCTCCCGAACCAGTTTGCCGCTGTCTCCGTGATAGAGTGGCGCTCGCCGGAGGAAATACCATGAGAACACGATTGACTCGCCGCTCCCTGGTGGCGAGCGCCTTTGCCAGCGCTGGGTTAAGCGCATTCTCCCAGGCGGAAGCGCTTGCTCAAACCAAGGGCAATAATGCGCCGGTCACGCCTAAGGAAAAACTGCGCGTGACGAAACTTGAGACATTTTTAGTGAAGCCGCGCTGGATGTTTCTTAAGATTCATACGAATGCCGGAATTGTCGGTTTGGGGGAGCCCATCACCGAGGGGCGGGCGCTGACCTGCCAAACCGCAATCAAAGAGATTGAACCGTACCTTATTGGAAAGGACCCAAGGCAGGTGGCGCATCATTGGCAGGCGATCTATCGCCATGCCTTCTACCGCGGTGGTCCCATCCTCACCAGCGCACTCAGCGGTATCGATCAGGCTCTTTGGGACATCAAAGGTAAGGCGCTGGGCGTGCCCGTTTACGAGATGCTGGGCGGACCCACCCGCAACAAAGTGCGAGTATACGCACATGCCGGTACACCCGAGCAAATGACGGCGGCGCGCGCAAAGGGTTTCACCGCGTTCAAGACCGGACCTGCCAAGAAGCGGCCGATGCGCTATGTGGAGACTCCCGCTGCCGTGCAGTATGCCGTGGAGCACTTTGCCGCTCTCCGAAAAGCGATGGGAGACGAGATCGACATCGGCATCGACTTTCACGGCGCGGTCAGTCCCGCCACCGCCAAGCTTCTCATCAAAGGACTTGAGCCGTACAATCCCATGTTCGTGGAGGAGCCCTGTCAGGCGCAGAACCATGACGTAATGGCTGATATCGCCCGCGGCACGCATCTGCCCATCGCCACCGGCGAGCGGGTCTTCACAAAGTGGGGCTTCCGCGAGGTCCTCGAGAAGAAGGCAGCCACTATCCTGCAACCGGATCTCTGTCATGCGGGTGGCATCACGGAAGTTCGATTGATAGCGGGGATGGCGGAAGCTTACTACGCGAGCATCGCGCCGCACAATCCACTGGGACCGATTTCGCTAGCCGCCGGAGTGCAGATCGCCGCGTCCATTCCCAATTTCCTCTGCCAGGAACAAGTCAGTCTGGGCGAAGGGTACATTAAGCAGCCTTTCGTGGTCCGAGCCGGCTACCTCGACCTGCCGGCCGGCCCCGGGCTCGGCATCGAACTCGATGAGAACGCAATGGCCGACAAAATCGGGCACGACTGGAAGAATCAGGAGAGCTATGACGCAGAAGACGGCAGCGTGGTGGACTGGTAGAGTCAGGTCTTGCTTACCGGAATTGAGAGCACCATCTCTACTCTGGCCGGCGTTCCAGCACGCGTAGCCGGCCGGAATTTCCATTTGCTGAGAGCATCCAGAAGCGAGGCCCTGCCGGAGGCGATCGTACCAATTACCTGGAGATTTTGCAGCGAACCTGTTTCATCCACAATGCCGCGAATGAGCACGTAGGGACCCGAGCCGGTAATGGGCTCGCCGGGGCGGAAGGTTAACCGGGGGTAGGGCGCGTTCAGCGGGCGCGGATCGGGGAGTTGTACCACTGCACCTCTCTGTATTGCCGCTGTCTCGGCCGCGCAATAATGCATGGTCCATTCCTTACTGTCGCCCACCTGGAGATACACGGTATAAACGGGTTTGCCGGTTAGCAGGCCAGGCGGCAGGGACTCATCCATCGAGGTCTGCATCACGACAATATCGAAGCGGCCGTTTGTGGGGTGCTCCAGCCCACGGGGAGGCGCCGCGGGAGCAATGCTGCGTTCCACCGGGATGAGCGATGCCACGGCAGGCGGCGGAGTGGGAGGGGCAGGAGTATTTACAGGGGTACTTGAAGGGATCTCAGCCCCAGCTGTCGTCTTGGGGGTATCTGAATTACCGGCCGCGGCCGGCGGGTGCACGCTGTCACTTCCCGTTGGGGCAGCGGTGGCTTGCGGAGCGGCAGACCGGGTTCCTTCAGTTTGGCCGCGCCCCCCGGAGCCTGCAGTCGTGCCGGCAGCGGGGATTAAATTCCCCGGCGGGACCACGACAGTGTCACTGACAGCTGGCGCGTTGGACAGCGATAACAATTGCACGGCCTGCGTGTTACTACTCTTCGATACCGTCTGTTTGTCGGCTGGCCGGGCGGTTCTAAGATCGGTACTGGGGAGCGCATCCGGAGTTTCCAGAATGCGAGCGCCGGAGCGTGCCTCCTCGGTCAGAACGGGAGGTTCGGGCACCGGAAGCTCGCGCTGTACCGGACCCGGTTGCACCACTTTTTGCTGAGCCGGCTTTGGAGCTTGTTTGGTCCACACCAGCGCGGAGGGAACCACCGGGGCGGCAGGAGGCGGCTGAAGGTCGATAGGAAACTGGGGTTGGATCAGGATCGCTTGCGACGGCTTGAGATTCGGCGGCGTTTCCGCTGGTAACGGAAAAGCGTTCCTGGGCGGCCGGGGATCGGAATTGTCAGCCCGCATTTGGCTTGCAAGCTGACTGGCCCGCTTGCGCAGGCGCTCCGCAAGATCCTTACGCTCCGAACGGGCTGTGGCCGGCGTCACCGGAAGAAATACCTGGTTCTGCAGGCGTAGAATGGTCAGCTTCCAGCGCGGCTTTGGCTGAGGCGCTTGTGCGGGAGGAGGAAACAGACCTGCCGTTGCGACCATCACGGACACGAAAGCGACATGCACTCCGATCGATGCAACGTAGGGAAAGAAGGCGCCTCGCTGCTCGAGAGCGGGCACAAGCAGGTTGGAGCCGGGACGGCCGAGTCCGCACTGTTCCGAGGAAAGTAGCGTTCGGCCGGTCCGGAGGATTACTTTCATTTGTCGTCTTCGATCGAGGTAGTGA
>DATLBY010000397.1:0-5292 GCA_035526665.1 Bryobacteraceae bacterium | reverse complement strand
GGAGCGGACAACGCCGGACCAATCAAACCGCGTCCCCTGATAGAAGCCGGTCACCGGATCCGGTAAATACACCGTCACGCTGATCTTTCCATTCGAGATCTCCGCTACCGGCGGACCCGCCGCCATCACGGCGACGGCACTCGCCAGGGCAAATTCAACCAACAGTCGCATGAAAGGCATTATCTCCAAATGAACGGAGGATCCATGAGGTAAGAAGCATTTCCTGTGACCCCAAACGATGCGGCTGCGGATTGGTTCACTTTCCTGGCAACGCGAACGCGACGTAGCCCCTGGGGAGGTCGGGGTTTGGAGTCCGCGATGTGCGGCCCTGTCCCGCGTGCCCACCCCCAGAGTTGATAGTCGATGATGCCGAAACTACCAAGTACTGCCGTCCGCCGGCCTCGTACATAGCGGGAATGCCTTCGGAGCCTGCCGGCAGCGTGGCACTCCACAAGACCTTGCCCGTATCCTCATCGAGGGCGCGGATCTTGCCGTCACTCGCCGCAATAAAAATCAGCCCAGTCGACGTCACGATCATTCCGTGATGTTCGGCCATGAAGGCGCCCGTGTCGCGAGCTCCCTCGGCCTCGGCCACGGCATCCTGCCCCAACGGAACCTTCCATTTGATAGTTCCAGAGTTGAGGTCATAGGCCACAACCGACGACCAGGGCGGACCGATTATATAGGGCTGATTGGGATAAAGACCCCAGTCCGTGTAGTAACGAACGCTCGGCGTCTGACTCTCCGGCGGATAAGGCGGGCCACCGAGCGGCGTGTACTGAGCTGCGTTCCCGTGACGAACCTGCAGCCCTCCCGGCGCCCCGCCGGAAGCTACAACCGGTCCGCGGTTTGCCGTCCTCTTTACGGGCGCCTTCCCGGCTGTACCTGCCGGCGCCTCAAGGGTCCCGAGATACTCGAAGAGTTGCTTGGCGGCGCTTTCATTCAGATCCCCAAAGGCAGGCATTTTTCCGCGTCCGTTCCGGACCGACACGAGGAACGAATCCAATGTGAGACGCCTGCCGATTGCGGCGAGCGGGGGTGGACCCGATCCGGAGCGTACACCATTTACACCGTGACAGGCCTGGCACCTTGCCTCATAGACAGCTTTTGCGCTGGAATCGCCGGCAGGCTTCGCAAGTGGATCTTCGAGACTCAGTCTGTAGATGGTTGGCCAATCCTGCGTGTTGAGGTACATCAGGCCTTTGGTTGGATTCACGGCGCCGCTACCCCAATTCGATCCTCCGCGAGCCCCGGGCAGCGAGATCGTTTCTGTCAATCCCGGCGGAGTATAGAGCCCTTCGTTCCGCATGGCGGCAATTCGCTTCTTCCATGCAGCGCGCTCGTCGCGCGTGAGGATGTATTGGTTCACATCGTCAGCCGTAATCTTCTGACGTGCGAAGGGCGGGGGCGCAGTCGGGAATGGCTGGGTAGGCCAGGCCTCCTCGCCCGGCATCAGGCTTTTGGGAACCGGCCGCTCCTCGATGGGCCACAGGGGCTTACCTGTCACGCGATCGAACACATATAGAAATCCCTGCTTGCTGGACTGCGCCACCACGTCCACGGGTTTTCCGTCGTGCATCACCGTGAGCAGTTGCGGCGCGGCCGTGGTGTCGTAGTCCCACAGATCGTGATGGACCAACTGGAAATGCCACAAACGCTTCCCCGTGCGAGCATCCAGCGCTAGCAGAGAATTGGCGAACAGGTTTGTCCCGATCCGATCGGCCCCGTAGTAATCGTAGGTCGGAGATCCGGTTGGGAAGTAGGCGATCCCCCGCTTCGTGTCGACTGTGATCTCGCCCCATGTGTTCGCTCCACCTGAGTATTTCCAGGCATTTTTGGGCCAAGTGTCATAACCGAACTCACCAGGATGCGGAATGGTATGAAAGGTCCAGACCAGCTTGCCTGTAATCACGTTATAGGCGCGAATATCGCCGGGAGGCGCCAGATAAGCTTCGCCAGGCGTTGAGCCCAACAGAATCAGGTTCTCGAAGACGCGCCCGGGCGTGTCGGTCTGAATGCGATTGATGGTCTTGGGATCGCGGCCCAGGCCCTCCCTTAAATCCACCAACCCGCGCTTCCCGAACGTCAGCAGCGATTGACCGGTCCGGGCGTCGATCTCCTGGAGGTAGTCGTTGATGGCGAAGACCAGCCTCCTGTCTTTGCGATTCTTGCTTTCCCAGTAAGCGATGCCGCGGCTCGACAGGCCGGGAAGGTTCTCATGTATCCAGATTTCCTTTCCCGTAGTTACGTTCAGCGCGACCAGCGAACTCTTCCTCGCCAAAACATACATCACGTTATCCACAACGATCGGATTGAACAGGTAAGCATTGTCATCGCCTGTGGGATAGACCCACGCCACTTGTAACTGGCTCACATTGGACTTGTTGATCTGGTCCAGTGCGACGAAATGGGAGGAATCCGCTCCCCCGCCGTAATCGGACCACTCCTTATGGTTCTGCCCGGCCAGCCCCGATAAAACGGTCATTGCCAATGCGAGCAAAAGGGTTGGCGTCTTCAGGCAGCGGGCGAGTCTTGCTGGCCGGGTGGTGTTGAGGTTGAGCATGAATCCTTTTACATGATCTTCTATTCCGCTCATCCTCGCTATCGCACACCAGCTCCTGCATGCACGGGCCGAGGCTGCGGCCGCAGCCCATCGCGTGAACGAGGCGCAGGACGCGATCAGAAAATGGATGCCGGCTAAATCAGGGGGAGGCGGCGCCCGGATCCGGCCGGCACTGAGACAAGCGCACTTCGGGAGAGTGGCCAGGAACGCCCGCTACGGGTCACTTCCGAGTGGCGCATGATCCAGCACGATAAGGATCTGCCGGCGTGTTCACGTCAGCCTTGCCGCGCTGCCTCGATGGCCGCGATGTCGATCTTTTTCATTCTCATCATCGCCTCGAAGGCGCGCTTTGCCTCACTGCCACCAGCCGCAAGCGCATTGGATAGCGCGCGCGGGGTGATCTGCCAGCAGAGGCCCCAGCGGTCCTTGCACCACCCGCACTGGCTTTCGGCGCCGCCGTTGCCGACGATCGCGTTCCAGTAACGGTCAGTCTCCTCCTGATTCTCCGTCGCGATCTGGAAGGAAAAGGCTTCGCTGTGCCTGAACACCGGGCCGCCGTTAAGACCGAGACAGGGGATGCCCAGGACGGTGAACTCCACCGTCAGCACATCGCCCTTCCTGCCGCCCGGATAGTCGCTGGGAGCGGCGTGAACAGCGGTTACTTCACTATCCGGAAAGGTCGCGGCGTAGAAGCGGGCGGCCTCGTGCGCGTCCTTGTCGAACCAGAGGCAGATCGTGTTCTTTGGCTTCATGTTCGGGTGCTCCTTGCTGATCTGGTGGGGCCGGCGTGTCACATTCGCCGCCGCCCGTCGTGCCATTCTGAATCATATCGCCGGCAGGGATGAGGGTCCAATTTTATGGATGATCCCGATTCACGCCACCCTTTGTGCGAAGCTCGCGGCACGCGCTCTAACGCGAGGCGGGCTGTTGGGGAATTGGCACGGAAGACAGCTTCTCGCTAAGCTGGTAACCGTATGCTGGCGATCCCGCTTACCCGAGAACAGGCTATTGAACGGCTCGTTGCATCTGGGCCGGAGATCCGGGCACTTGGTGTGCAGCGGCTCGCACTATTCGGCTCCGTAGCACGCGGTGAGGCTCGCAGCGACAGTGATGTAGACCTCCTGGTCCAGTTCTTTCCGGGAGCCAAGACATACGAGCGTTTTCTAGCGCTGTCGGAGCTGATCGAGGCACGCCTCGGTCGCACAGTTGAGCTCGTTACGATCGAGGCGCTGTCCCCGTTCCTGGGACCGCATATCCTGGCGGAAGCAGAGAATGTCATCGGAGCCGCGTGAGTACCTTCGCCACATTCTGGCGGAGGCAGATTACTTGATTCGCAAAAGTGCAGGCATCGGCGCGGAGCGGTTTATGGCTGATGAAACGCTTCAGCGTGCGTTCGTGCGAAGCCTCGAGATCATCGGAGAGGCAGCGAAGAAAATTCCTGACGAATTTCGAGCCCGGCATCCACTCGTTGAGTGGCGCGCGATGGCGGGGATGCGCAATCGGCTTATTCATAATTATTTCGGTGTGGACTACGAGCTTGTCTGGGAAGTGGTGCAAAACCACATACCGGCGCTGCGGGTGCGGATCGCTTCAATCATTGGGGCGTAGCAATTGGATGCAACGTGTCAGATCGGACCGGCGTTCCGCCCGCTATTCCGAAGCCCGCCAGTTACCCACACACTCCTCACGACGAGGTAAAAATACAGTGTGGAGTGATAACGTATACGCATGTTGTCACGCCGTGAGTTGCTGCAGGCAGTGGTTGCCGGAGCGGCGGCTGCGCCGATTGAGGCGGCGCCGGAAGCGGGCTGGTTCGACCGCCCCATGCGATGGGGGCAGCTGGTCTTTGTCGAGGATGATCCCGGCAACTACGACCCAGCGTTTTGGCTCGATTACTTCCGCCGGACCCATTGCGATGCCGTGTGCCTGGGGGGCGGCGGCTACATGGCCTTCTATCCGACGAAAATTCCGTTTCATCACAGGAGCCGTTGGCTGAAGGATGGCGATGCCTTCGGTGACCTGGCGAAGGGCTGCCGCAAGGCCGGAATGATTGTCGTGGCGCGGACCGACCCGCATGCAACCTACGACGATGTGGCGGCGGCGCATCCCGACTGGATTGCCGTCGACGCCAAAGGGAATAAACGGCGCCACCCTGCGAATCCCGAACGCTGGATTACATGCGATCTGGGACCATACAACTTCGAGTTCATGACGGCGGTCACGCGCGAGATCGTGGAGCTCTACGGCGTAGACGGGATCTTTGCGAATCGCTGGGCAGATAAAAAAATGTGCTACTGCCGGCACTGCCGCGAAAATTTCAAACAGGCGAGCGGTTTTGAGCTGCCCTTGACGAACGATCCGGCGGATCCCGCCCGGCGCGCCCATATTCTAAGGCGTGAGCGCAGGCTATTTGATCTGATCGCTTTATGGGATTCGGAGATCCGCAAAATCAATCCATCCGCTAGGTACATTCCCAATGCAGGCGGAGGAGCGGGCAGCCCACTGGACATGAAACGGCTGGGGCAGGTGTCCTCGCTTTTGTTTGCGGACCGGCAGGCCCGCCGCGGAACCATGGCTCCGTGGGCGAACGGGAAGAATGCAAAGGAGTACCGCGCCACCCTCGGCCGCAAGCCCGTCGGAGGAATTTTCAGCGTGGGCGTGGAGGAGCCGTACCGGTGGAAGGACTCCGTGCAAAACCCGGAAGAGCTCAAAATTTGGGTGATTGACGG
>DATLBY010000396.1:0-4350 GCA_035526665.1 Bryobacteraceae bacterium | reverse complement strand
GAACGTGAGAATGCTGGCTCCCGATTGCGCGGCCGCATCCCGAAACGCCGCCCCGGCCGGACTGCCCAGGTTCGCCGAAAGAAGCCGGGCGCGGCTTGCCTCGACCACCTCCAAAGCCTTCTCTGTCTTCTGTTGTGACATCAGCAGTTCCACATATTCCTGATGGAAGTGGATGAGTCCGGAAAGATAGCTGAGCTTGTAGTCCTCCTTTGAAAGCTTGTCGCGGAACTGCTCCAGAAGTGAAGTCGTCTCCTGAAATGCGGCCCCCGCTTTCTCCGCCCGCCCCATCGCCAGATAGGTACGCCCCAAGCCGGCATGAGCGTCCAGGATTTGGGCGGGCGAGTGCGGCTCCGTGGCGATGACGGAGGTATATCGGGCAATTGCCTCCGGATAATTCCCGCGTGCCGACGCCAGGGCCGCCGAGTTCAACTCCGGTCCGCGAAGCGTCTGGGAAGGCGCTAGTTTGGCTCCAATTGCCTGCGCCTCGTTGTTGTAGCGCTTGGCCCCGGAATAGTCGCCGGACTCAATCAGCAATGTCGCCAGATTGCTGCACCACCTAGCAATCCAGGTCGGATCGTGAACCTCGCGAGCCAGCGCGAGCGCCTCGAAATAGTACACTTGCGCGGTCTTATAATCCTTGCGGTGCAGGTGAATGTTGCCGATATTGCCCAGGACTGCCTGCACGTCCGCCACACGATTTAATTCGGTTAATATCCGCCGGGCTGCCTGGTACAACTCTAGAGCCTTGTCGAAATCTCCGAGCCGGTAATAGCAGTAGCCGAGATTCAGCAGGCTCAGCGCGCGTGCATTCGGGGCTCCCATGCGTTCCCGAAGGCGGATGGAACGCTCGAAGAAAGGGATGGCCTCGTCGAAACGCGACGCCGACAGCCGCATCATGCCCCGGTTCCCCAGCGCGGTCGCCTCCAGTAATTCATCCTGGCTCTGCCGCGCAATGTCGAGCGCGCGGCCGATACTCGCTTCCGCCGCCGCAATCTCTCCTGAATCGGTAAATACCGCCGCTCTGCGAATTTCGATTCTTGCCGTCAGGGCGGGATTCTGAAGGGCTGTGGCATTCAGATAGGCTTCGTCCAGCTGCACGCGCGCCTGCTGCATGTCTCCTCCCAGAAACGCCGCCCAGCCGGTAATCATGCGCGCGCGGCAGGCTGCTTCCGAGCCGGCGGGAGAGTCGTTGGGAATCAGCGATCTGGCCTCCGTGCTCTTGCCCCGCAATAACAGAATTTCTGCTCGTCGCAGCCGGAAAAGAATGCGTAGATCCTTGTCGTCCGCTGATCTCTCACCGGTCTCGGCAAGCTTCAAAGCCGCATTGAAATCTCCCAACTCCTGCTGCCGGATAGAATCAGCCAGCAGTTTTTGCGAGGATGGCGGAGCGTGCCCGCAGCCGGCAAGCGTCAGCAGCGAGACGAGAAGAAGGTTACGGCTCCCAGCGCCCGCCACCCTCGGCATCGGCCAGTGCCGCATCTCCTTCAGCCGGAGAGCCCATCTCCAGCCGGAGCATGGTGAGGCGCTTTTTGTAGGGCGTACAAATACACTCAGCAAGGTGAACAGTACCAAAATGGGGTATGTGAAAGACGTGGCCTTCGCGTTTCACTCCTGGCGGCAGGGATTCGCAATCCTTTACCAGCGTGCAGGCAATCTTGTAGTCATCGGCCCGCACCGCCGGCTCGGCGACTTGCAATTCTTCGGCGTGCACATGATCCGGGTTGGCGTAGAAGGGCTTCAGCAGGCGCGGTTGAAAGTCCTTGGCGCTGGTGGCGTGCTCTCTCAAGTCGTTAAACCTCGGCTTGTCGGAGAAGAGCTTGTCATCCAGATCGATTTCGATCTTGCGGCCCGCGATCCGAAGGTTTTTGAAGTAGCTGCCGACGGTCACGATCTCGGGCTGATCGGGATCCCCGGGCTGACCTTGGGCCCGGTGGCGCGAAGCAACGTGGGCCACCACAAGATCGGCGGTGACGATGCCGAGTATGTCGAGCTTTTCAATCGTCGCGGTCGCAAGGCTATTGCTTCCGCGATCTTTCGAGCTCCACGTGCCCGACACCTGGGTGTAGGCGGCCCTGAAAGAGATTAATTCTTTGTACCGGAAGTTTTCCACGCGGTTCGAGCCGTAGCCGCCGGAAACCGGCAGGGCACAAGAGGCCTGCACATCGATGCGATGGACAGTGGGATTGCTCAGATATCCAGCCGCGCCTACAGCGCTTGCCTTGTATACGTACCGTCGGTTTTTGGGAGGTGTCATGTTTGCACGGTGGCGCTACTCAAATCGCACATCGAACGGATGCCGGGCAAGTTCAGCGCCGCCCGACGCACGCACTACCAGCGTGTAGGAGCCATTCCTCACTTGCGCAACCGGAATCAACAAGTTTACCGGATCAGCCGCCGGCACACTCAGGGAAAGTAGAACTTTGCCGGAAGCATCCAGCAGCTCGCAGAGATAAGAGGACGGATTCTGCTCCCATGTTTTGTCCATCAGCAAATGGAAATAGCGCGCTTTAGCCGGTGGTGTAATTACCTGATCGTTGCCGCGCGCCACCGACTTCAACGCATAGGACGGCAGGTATTGCGGGGCCGTGGTCGCAGCCAGTTCCTGCCGCAGACGCGGGATGACGCGCAGGTTCTGGTACGAGAGAACCGATATGGTCAGCACAAGCCCGGCAGCCAGCGGTGCAGCAAACGCCGGCTGCCAGAGCCAGCTAAACCAGCTCGCGCCGGCCTCCGTTCCGGCGCTACTGGCGGGACGTGAGTGGCCGGGCTGCTCCGCAAACACTGCTCGCGCGTTGTCCGCAAAAGTTGCAGCAGCTCTCACATCTTCGGCGCAGTCGGTACAGGTGAAGAAGTGCTCCTCAAATCTGTCCCGCTCCGAGGTGGACATCTCCCCCAGGAAGTAGCGTTCTACCGCCTTGCCCTGGATTGCTTCGCTGTGCTCCATCCTCGTCGCCTCAGTCATATGTGAGGGTCCGGGCCGATTCGTTTCATCCCACGGCAACCTTTCGTTTGAGATAGTGCTCTTTGAACTTCAGCTTGGCGCGGTGCAACAGGACCCGCAAGTATTCGCGATCCACGCCGAAACGGACGCAAATCTGCTCCTTGTCCCTATCTTCCAGGAAGGCCATTTGCAGTAATTCCCGATCCTTAGCCGGTAGTTCAGCCATCACGGACTGGACCACCCGTTTGCGCTCCTCGGTTACCAGCGCTCCTTCGAGGTCGATGGTTTGATCGGGCAGGTCGGGAGCGTCTTCCGCGGTGGTGCGATGCCGCGCGTCCGAGCGGAACCATTCCAGAATGACGTTGTTGCAGACCGCCAGAACCAGGGCGCCCAGTCGCTCTGGATGCTGCACCGCCCCTTCCTTCCGGATCATTCGCACTACGCGCAAAAACGTCTCCTGGCGGATATCTTCGGTGGCGTTCGGCGATCTAACGCGCGACCGGATTTTGATCAGCAGGAGTTCGCTGAAATATGCAAAAAAGTGCTTCTCGATGGCGGCGTCGCCTTCGGTGAGACTCCGGAGGTAATTCTCGTCGAATATCGGAAAGCTCACTTGCGTTCGCCCTGTTGGGAGCTTCAAGTATACTTTTATCGATTTCGGCTTGCAATCCGTCATGGTCAACGGATAGTGACACCCGCGCCCCGGCCGTTTCAAACCAGGATTGCCCGGGCGAGCCTCCGGATATTTATCGGGGAGTAATCAGCCCGCCCAGCTTGTCGGCTTCCCCGCCCGCCTGCCTCGGAAATCGTGTCGAGTAAGCTTCCAGATACTTCAACCCCGAACCTGTGTTGTAAATCACGATCTTCTCGTCGCGTTTTAAAAAGCCGTTGGCAAGCAGGTGCTTCAATGCCGCCACACAGGCTCCGCCTTCCGGCGCCGCGAACATTCCTTCACGCGACGCCAGTTCAACGCCCGAGTCCAGCATCTCCCGGTCATTCACCGCGATCGCGCACCCGCCGCTATCCCGAATCGCCCGCAGCATCAGGACGTCGCCCAGCGGCTTCGGAACGCGCAAACCGCTGGCGACAGTGTTCGCATTGTTCCAGAACTCGCTCTTATCCTTGCCTTCCTGAAACGCTCGCACCACCGGCTGACAGTCTTCCGCCTGCACCGCGATCATCTTGGGACGCTTGCTGCCGATCCATCCCAGAATCTCCATTTCGTGAAACGCTTTCCACATGCCAATGAGGCCCACGCCGCCGCCTGCCGGGTAGAAGATCGCATCCGGCAACTGCCATTGGAACTGTTCCGCTACCTCGTACCCCATCGTTTTCTTGCCCTCGATGCGGTAAGGCTCCTTTAACGTACTGACGTCGAACCAGCCTTCGGCGTCTTTGCGCTCGGCCAC
>DATLBY010000395.1:0-8671 GCA_035526665.1 Bryobacteraceae bacterium | reverse complement strand
CGGCGAAAAGACGAAGTCAAACCTGAGGGAAAATGAATCTTTGGTCTTCTAACGAACACGCGTTGGATTATCTGTCTAAAGCCGGCGAGATTCCCCACCGCACCGAGGGGGAAGCAGTCCTGCTGGACTTAGTTCCGAAAGAGGCTCGCCGAATTCTGGACATCGGCTGCGGCGACGGACGGCTCCTGGCTTTGTTGAAAGTCGACCGGCCTTCGGCGGAAGGCATCGGGCTGGATTTCTCAGCTGCCATGCTCGAAGCGGCGAAGGCGCGATTTGCCGGGGATGCAACCGTCAAAATTGTGGAACATAATCTGGAGTACCGGCTGCCCAGCCTCGGATATTTCGACGCGATCGTCTCCTCGTTCGCCATTCATCATGTGGAAGACGACCGCAAGCGCGGCATCTATTCAGAGGCTTACAGGGCCCTTCCCCCAGGCGGTATTTTTCTGAATCTGGAACATGTGGCATCGTCCACGCGCTCGCTGCACGATGCCTTTCTGCGCCGCCTGAATGTGACGCGCGAAACCGAAGACCCTTCCAATAAGCTCACCGACATGAAAATGCAGCTAAGCTGGCTGCGCGAGATCGGCTTCACCGATGTCGATTGTCACTGGAAGTGGTTTGAGCTGGCGCTGCTCGCCGGAGTGAAGCCCGGTTAAAATCCGCCGCGCTCATTATTTCGGGTGGGGAATTATGTCGGTGATTACGTAAGTGTCACCGGCAATCAAAAAATAAAACCGCCAGTCGCGATTCACACGAGCTTGCCAGAGCCCCCTCGATTTGTCGTACTTCTTTGCATGGAGCGAGGGGTGGTGGAGATTTTCAACAAGCAACTTCGCTTGTTTGTTAAAAGCTTTCTTCACCGTAGGAGGAGCTACGCGAAATGACTTTAGGAAGCGCTCCGTGACTTGGCGCTTCATCTATCTTTGTGGGATAGTTTTTTGCGGGGAATAGTTCTTTTGCGGGGAGTGGACTCCTTGTTCAGGAAAGCCATCATCTCTCCATGGGTGCCAAACGGCCCATGCACACGGCCGGCTTTGACATCAGCCAAGCCTTCCGCAAGGCGGGCGTCAACGGTGCGGCGCTGGGCGGGGGTGAGTTCCTCGGCTGCCGTGCGGGTGACGATCTGGGCGGGTTCGAGGATGATCTTGCGGCCTTTGAGCACCACCTGCACGTAACCACCATCAGCCAAGCCGATAATGTTGCGCATCTCGTTCGGAATAGTGAGTTGGCCCTTTTTTTGAACTTTAACTAGGGTGGTCATAGGTGTAACTGATATGCCGAATTCGGAAAGCCGGAAAATCCGGCTACTATTTGGAAGGATAGCAGATAGTTGAAACGCGCATTTCTACTTGCTCGCCTTTCAACCACACATTTCGCGCCAAAGCACTGGCGCTGCTCGGTGGAGCAAAGCCCGCTTAGAATCGCCCCACCGCTGCAGGGGGCACCTGTTTCCCAGCGTTCGCAGCGAAAATCCAGGACTCCGGCTCCTGCCTCTGAATTGCGAACGCAGAGCGGACATTCGCGTCCGAGGGTTCGCCCTTCGCATCCAGAAAAAGAGTTTTCTGGTAAACGATAGTGCAGTCCAAATCCGGCGCTTCCCACAGTTCGGTGATTGCCGTTGCGGATCGGATCGTGTGTTTTGCGACGGACAGCCCGGCATACCTACCTACTCCGTTAAACTCATGAGGTCCGACCCATTCGGGATGCGCGACACAATTGCGATCGTTCGGAAGGGCTTTGATAACAGCAACCTCGTCCTCGCGAAGTGGCAGTGTGGTCTTGGGCATTATGGTGAGCTTGCGCAATGCCACTGAGTAGTCACCAGGTGCGGTATAAGATGCAAAAGTGATTTCTGCGACTGATCCGTCTGCTTTGCGGGCAGTCAAATATGTCTGGCCATCGTGGGGCGTACTGAAGTCAAGAACGTTCCCGATCTTAGTCCGATAGGTAAAATCGTGGAGCCAAACAGTGTAAGGGCCACGATCTGATGCCAGGACCGCGTGGATCTTTATGCGTTTTGCGAGCTGGTAGCAGCTAAAACTGATACCTGCGAGCGTGATTACCGCCATGCTGACCCGGAACAATGCTCTTTTCATTCCAGAACTCCTGGAAACAACCTACAATGCAAATAAAACTACCGTGGGGCGCCGCAGCAAAACCCGCTTAGAAACCCCCGCGCGGGCGGTATCCCGGACGCGCCCGTACCCGGTACTTCTTCGCCACATCCGACACTACCTCCACGTTGATCTTGCGGAACCCTTCGTTCGGATTCGTTTGCGGATAGTAGGTAATCGTATACGAGTTCCCGAGATCCTCACGGATGTCCTCAAAGGCCTCTACCTGCTTCTGCCAGGTCTTGGCAAAGTAGGCCTTGCCGCCGGTCCGGCTGGAAATCCGCCGGAATACGCCGCTGGAGATCTGGTCCTTGTTCACCTCGTTGGTCGAGATCACGTAGATCGGAATTCCTTCGTCTTCAGCGACTGCACGCACATCGTCCGGCGCCACCATGCTCGCGTTATCGGGGCCGTTGGAAAACACGATCACCACTTTCCGTCCCGGTACTTTGGCCGCATCCCGCAGCGTCAGCAGCAGCGAGTTGTAGAGCGCCGAGTCGTCCCCGGCAACTGCCTTGCGTAAACCGAGGATCGCGTCATTGCGATCACGGCTCAGATTGGAAGCCCGCGACAGGTTCCGGCTATACGTATACACGGCAATCGAATCCGCCCGGTCCAGGCCGCGCACGAAATCCGCAATCGCGTCCGAGGCATATACGAAACCGCGGTACATGTAGTTGCTGGTGTCGAATAGGACGAAGACGTTGGTGCCCACGAACGCGTCGGAACGGGCATCCCCCGTTTTCCCTTCAGCCTCCGCCACGGCCGTCAGGATCGGCTGCGTGCTCCCGTCATCCAGTACCTGCACGGGAGGCTTATTACCTTCCGCGAACGTCGAGATTTTTTGAACGATCCCATCTTCCAGGATTCGAAAATCTTTATGTTTCAGCCCATTGATGTAGTGGCCCTTGCTATCGGTAACGGTGAACCCAAGCACGACCATGTCAACTTTTACACGGAACACAGGACGGTCCTGGGCGTAAAGCCAAAGCGAAGCGCCCAGCAGAGAGACTACCGTTCCAGTGATTCCAAATTTTCCTGACAACTTCACATGCCCTCCTGAAGACCTACTGAAGCGACGCTTTCTGATCGGCCGAGACCGCCATCTGCTTTTTTGCCTTGACGCGGACATCATCTCCCACCAGGCGTAGTGACCGCAACAGGGCCGGCCAGTCCTCCAGGTGAGTGGCGAAGATTCTCTCCACCGTCATTTGCGTCCACTCCGGCACTACCACGTTCAATCGGGTCGGCTGCATATGCATCTCGTCCGCCAGCGCCGCGTAATAAAGGATATTAGACTCCCAGCTTTCCGCCATAATGCGGCTGGAATAGCCCATCAGCGTCGGGAACGTGCGAATGTTCAAAAGCTCCGGCTGATACGAGTTGGCCAGAGTCGGCTTAGGCGTGCCGAAGGCGCGCGAAATGGCCTGATAGTTGATCCGCTCTCCATCGGCCGCGGCCAGGCTGCGTGCGTCCTCTGAAAGCACTCCTTTATCGTCCTTGTTCGCCTGCCACCAGTCAGCCGCCAGCAGGAACATCTCCGACGGAGTAACCGCCTCCAGTGCATCGCGGACCTGGCCCTGTTCCAGCAGGCTGGCGACGCGAGCCACCCGCGCGGGCGGCGCCCGGCGGTAGAGTATCTCGATCACTTCGGCGCGGCGCTTGGAATCGAGCGACGATTCGGCCAGCAGCGACTCCCCTTGGTTCAAATGCAGTGCTGCCCAATGCAGTTGTCCGGGCGTGACATTCCACCACCGCGGAACCTTCGCCGATAGAATCATCTGGGGAACCAGGTCGCCCCAGATCAGAGCCTGTTCGCGGCTCGGGACTAGAAAGTTCTGCTCGGCCTCGGCCAGCGCGTAAGGCAATCCGGAAATCGATCCCACCAGGCGTCCACCTGCGCTCGAGGGCCAGCCGGTTCCAAACACTTCCGTGGAGCGCCAGGTTTGGTTTGTGCCCTGAACGCCCAGAAAATCGTGCGTCCGGACAAATAGCGGATTGGTCTGCAGAATTTGAGCGCCCGGGGGGGCGTAATGCACGTAATTTAATCCCACCAGACTATCCCGCAGGAAGGGCGCCAGGTATCCGCGCAGGTCCTTTAGCTTCTCAGCGTCGCCGGCAGCCTTGTCAATGGCCGCCCGCAGGTTCAGCCTGCGCTGCGCCTCCACGTGCTTCTCCGTCCAGTAGCCAAACGCAAGAGCATTCTTCTCCACCGTGGATAGTGCGGCGCGCGGCAGCTGAATCTCACTGATGCGTGAGGCCAGCTTACTGAGCAGCGCGGTATTTAACTTCTCTCCGCGTGACAGGCTTTCCAGGTGATCAGCCAGATCGAAGATGGTTTTCAGGGAGATCAGCCGCTGCGCCTCGAAGATCTGCATCATGTTCTGCACAACCTGACGGTGGGAATCGGCATCGCTGGAAGTTGCCGCGCCGGCCAGCAGGTCTACCAGGCGATCCTGCGGCGAAACCGTATCGGGAGAGTGCGTCGCTTTCAGCAGCAGCTTGACTCCGGCGCGGCTACTATCAAACAGATCGCGGCTGCTCGGAAGTTTTCCGAATCCATTTAGTATCCCCGCGAGCGTTGCGTCCGATTCGCCCGTTGCGATGGACCCCTGCCGGCAAAGAATCTGCCAGAGACCCACCAGCCCCTGCATCGAGCCCGCCGAATCGGCACGCAGCGCCTGGTCCCGAATCTGTGAAATTCCCTGTGCCGTGTCCAGATAAGAAATGATGGTTGTGTCGCTTACCGACGGAACTTCGCTGAATAATGCGTACTGTGATCCGTATAAACGGTATTCGCGGGCCATGCGGTCAACCGTGGCTGGCTCCAGGGGTTTCGCACGGTAGCGGTTTACGTCCGTAAGAGCCATGTAAATCTTGAGCGGCTCGTTTTCAACCGGCTTCCGGCAAAGCGCAAACAGAGCCTCAATCAGGTCGTCAGGCTCCTTCCAGGAGTTGGCGGCCTTGGTGAGCTTGCCGTCGTATTTCCCATGGGGATGGTGAACAAAAAGATTTTTCCAGACATCCAGATTCCCTGGGATATGCGGCCGCCCGTCCGCGTCTACTCGCAGGCGCTGGGTCAGCAGCATCATGTCGGTGTTCGATCGAAATACGGGCCGCGCCGGACCGGGACTGGTGACTCGGCCTTTCATCGCCAGATAAAACCGCTGCATGCGTTTCGGCTCCAGCAGGTAATCGCGGGTCGGCCCGCTGATCCGCGCCAGCGCATCATAAAGACTCGCGGTCCAGCCGTCGTCGCGGGACAGCAGCCGCTCAAAGAACGCCGCGCCCTCCTGCGGAGATTTCCCAATCAGTTCCTTCCATGCCGTGGCGGCGCGCGGCCCGCCGGGCACCACAGCCTGTCCGTTGCGAATGTGGAACATTCCGCCGTAGAAATCCAGGACGTGGGCGAAAGCCTTAATCTTCTGAACCGGCATCGCCTTCTTCAACTCCTCGGCCGTCTCCAGGTCCAGTTTCGACAATCCTAAATAAAGGCGGCATAGAGCGGGGTCCGACAGGAAGGAATCGATATATTCGTTGCCCGCTTTCTCTTTGGTGGTCAGCCAGTAATCCGGACCGTACAAAACCGGCACGCTGGTCGGCCGGAAATCATAAAGGAACGGGCGGTTGGTGCGCAGCGACTGCTCCAGTTGAGCCAGCGGGAAGCCGGAATCAATGGTCAGGAAGGCGCGGGTCGCATTCACTGTCTCGAGCACGACATCACTGCCGCAGCCGCCGCGCATGCGGTATCCCAGAACTCGCAGCAATTCGCCGGTCTGCGGCGAATCGCAGGCCTCAATTTTTATGGCTTTCGTTGGTCCCGAGAGTTTTTCGATTTCCCGCGCCTGCGATAGGTAACGGACCACCAGCTTCAAATACTCGGTCTGGTCTAAGGCTTCATTACTGGCGGACGCTTGGTAACCGTTGGTAACCACGTTGCGCGCCAGCGCCGGCAATAGATCCTCCGGCCTCAAATCGGGGGAGAGCGCCGCCATCCGGGCGAAGGAACGGAGCGGACCGGGAATATCGATCATGGCCGCCTTCGCCTGGTCCGCCGGTTTCCGCAGAGCATCAATGGAAAGTTGCGAGCCACCGGCGCTCTTGTAAACCTCGAAGTGACGCATGGCTGCGTCGCGGTCATCCACTACCGCGTCCAGGATCAGCAGCCGTCGAGCTACCGATTCCAGGCGGGCGTGATCTTCCGCGCGGTTCAGCTGCGAAAGGGCCTTTTCGTAAACCGCCCGGGCTTCGCCATCGCGGTGACGGTCCAGGAACTCCGCGTAGGCCAGCAGGTCAGCGGTAGACTGCTGTCCGCCCGATTTCAGGAGTGCACGGGCACCCAGTGCATCTCCCTGATTCTCCATTTGCCGCGCCTTGGATGTAGCCTCCTGGGCGATGACTGATAATGCGCCAAACGTGATTACGGATAGAAGGATTGCTGGTAGGGCTTTCATGAGCGCGCCTCTCTCTTGTCTTGGCTAATAAATTTACCACTTTTTCAAGGCTGGTAATGTCCACGCTGGAATGGTGACAGTTAAACGGGCGCCACCCCTATTGCGGAGCGTAGACACAAACCAGGCCCGGGTGGTTCGGATATTGTCAAAACTTTGTAAAAAGGAGGGAGACTGCGCCGGCGAAGGTGGGGCTTTAACAGATCAGGGTTTGTGGAAAACTTTGCGCCGGATATCCGGCCAGAATTCACGGCCGATGCTGACGGCGGTCTTCGTGGCCATTCCCGTGGCGCCCCGCTGGAGGATACCGCCGATCGTGCGCTGCGAGTCCGGTTCCCAGCGCGATGCGATGGCTCGAGAGCCAAAAACTCCCGCGATGCGGCCGATGGCCAAAGTGCGCGAGTTACCGTCTACTTTAGGAACCAGGAAAGTTCCGGTGATGGCGTCTTTGGTACGGTTCCACATGCCGTTGCGCTTCGAATAAATGTATCGCGGATCTTCATTCAGGAGTCCGGAGACGGCGAACTCAATCGTCTCACCGAGAACGTAGCGGCCATACCGGGAACCGGCGCGGCGCGCAAAGCCGCCGCCCTCGCGTCCCCATTCTTTTGGTATGTTCAGCGCTTGGTCTATTGCCAGGCCCGGCACAGTTGCGTACAACGCTTGATAGCTTACAAACTCCTTTAGCATCACGCGAGCCCTGACATCCAGCGTGGGAGGCATGGCAGCCGCCTGTGTGGCGGTCACGGCCAGCTCCGCTTCGCTTTTCAGCGGCGCTGGCGGCTCGTTATGCGGCTGAGCGGCGAGGCTCGCGGCGCACAGAAGGGTTATGCAAAGGGTTTTGCGCAGGGTCTAGGCTTCCAGCCTGAGGAGCTTCCATCTGCTTACAGTATAGAGGATTTAGGTCAGGCCTTCTCGAACGAGAGAGAGGCGGAATTCATGCAGTAGCGCAGCTTGGTCGGTTTTGGGCCATCGTTAAAGACGTGCCCCAGATGAGCGTCGCAGCGCGCGCACAGAACTTCTGTCCGCTGCATACCGAACGCGCCGTCGGTTTCCGTGTGGACATTCTCTTCCGCAATCGGTTGGTAGAAACTAGGCCAGCCGGTCCCCGATTCGAATTTGGTGTCGGAGCTGAACAGACGCGTGGCGCAGCAGACGCAGCGGTAGATTCCCTTTTCGTGGTTGGCATGATAGGCGCCGCTGAAGGCCGGCTCAGTTCCCTTCTCGCGGGCCACCTGAAACTGCTGGGGCGTCAGTTGCTTTCGCCACTCGTCTTGGGTCTTGGTGATTTTATCTACGGGCATGGAACTCATGGTCTCCCTAAAAACAGAAAAGCCCCGGGAACCTTTGCAGGGCCGGGGCTTTCTTTTTTAATCGGGCAACTTCCTACTCTCCCACACACTTGCGCGTGCAGTACCATCGGGGCTGAAGGGCTTAACTACCGTGTTCGGGATGGGAACGGGTGGGACCCCTTCGCTACAATCACCCAAAAGGCTTTGCGTTACTGAGTGAGTAACACGCAACTCAATTGGAACCGAATATCTGACGGGCTAGCGGAATTCTCTAATGTTTACAGTAAATTTTATGGTCAAGCCGAACGGGCTATTAGTAGCAGTAAGCTCAACGTATTACTACGCTTACACATCTGCCCTATCAACGTGGTAGTCTACCACGGCCCTTCAAAGCTTTCGCTTGGGAGATCTCATCTTGAGGAAGGTTTCGCGCTTATATGCATTCAGCGCTTATCCTAACCGAACTTCGCTACCCAACTGTGCCACTGGTGTGACAATTGGATCACAAGAGGTTCGTTCATCCCGGTCCTCTCGTACTAAGGACAAGCCCTCTCAAATCTCCTGCGCCCACCACAGATAGGGACCGAACTGTCTCGCGACGTTCTGAACCCAGCTCACGTACCGCTTTAATAGGCGAACAGCCTAACCCTTGGGAGCTTCTACACCCCCAGGATGCGATGAGCCGACATCGAGGTGCCAAACCGGAGCGTCGATGTGAACTCTTGACTCCGATCAGCCTGTTATCCCCGGCGTACCTTTTATCCGTTGAGCGATGGCCCTTCCATACAGAACCACCGGATCACTAAGTCCT
>DATLBY010000394.1:0-7745 GCA_035526665.1 Bryobacteraceae bacterium | reverse complement strand
GCTTAACGGCTCGTTGCGCTTCAATTTGGTATGGTTTCTTCATAGCGACTCTCCTTTTTCCTGGAAGAAAAATTTCCCTGAGGCTATCACGCCTCGGGGAGTGAGAGTCGCTACTTTCTACAATCTACCGGGCATTCCCCCCTGGACGTGGGCTCCGGATCTTCCTAAGAAGTCTGTAGGCTATCCAGACAAGCCCAGTATTCATCAGCGTCGGAAAGATGACAGTGTAGGTTAAGTCAAAATCCAGCATCCACCGAGGAAGCGGGATGACTTGAGCCAGGTAGATCGACGGCAGCATCAACGTGACGATATACCCATCGAATCTGCCGTGGCCTCCACCAAACCCACCCTGAACAAAAAACAAGATTGTCGAGACAAGTCCGGCCAGTAACGGGATGATGAGTAGGGGCATCCGTTGAAGTTGTAAGGACATAGGTCTCTGCCTTATTGCGGCCTCATTGGCAAGAAGCGAACTCTGCACTGCAAGCACTTGTCCGCTGTCGGTCGGGGCATGCCCGGTAGATCGTAGAAAGTAGCGACTCTCAAACCCGAAGGCATGATAGCCTTCGGGTACTTTTCTGCCAAGAAAAAGGAGCGAGTCGCTATGAAGAAACCATATCAGATTGAATCGCAGCGAGCAGTGAAGCAGCTCGCGGAAATGGCCGCGGATGTGAATCCGTCGGTGCAGATGGTGTTACCTCTGGCCGAGATGGTGGGCTGGTTGCGCAAAGGTGTGGGTGAGTTGATCCGGCAGGCTGGCTTGCAGCTGATGGATCTGTTGATGCAGGAAGAAGTTCGGGAACTGGCAGGCGAGCGCAGCCAGCGGCAGCCGGAAAGGAGAGCCAGTCGCTGGGGTAGCGAGCGCGGCTACTGCGTGGTGATGGGCCAGAAAGTTCCGGTCCAGCGGCCACGCGTGCGGACGTCCCACGCCGTTTCCGTCAGTGGCTCGCCGCGGTGAAACAACTCGTAGTTGCCCAGCCGCACTTCTTTGGCAGCGCTGGATGGCTGCCGACTCTCGAGCGTGCTTTTTCACTGCAGCGGTCAGCGCCTTGCCGCCATCCAGAACGTAGAGCCGCGGGTCCGTGAAATCGAGCCCGCGCTCCAGCCGATCGCTAAGCAACTCACCCACTACCGTCGCGTTCTCGGTCGCGCCCTGCTGTACGCTAGCGACAATTCGTGCTTACGCTGCCTGCGAACCTCGCTGCTGGAGAGTACGGACTGTTGCCGCCAGGAAGTGGCGGATCCTCCACCACCAACGCGGTGTCATCGCAGTTCGGCAAAATGTACACATTTCACATCCTGGAGTAAACTACCTGCTCGTGATGTGCCTTGGGACGAGCAAAAGCCCATCATGAAGAACCATCCATCTCCTGCAAGCTGCTTTCTACGCTGTCCGGCTCGAAGTGCAGCGACGTGGTGTTTTGGTGGCTTGCTGATCGATCCGATCGCCGCTGCCGTTTCCATCGTTACTGACGACCGAGTTTCTTCATGAGATTCACGAAGTCGGAATCACGAACGTACTTTTGAAACGAGGAGTCCGCACGTGGGTCTGGCATCTGCTCACCCTTCAGGACGTTCGCCTTCCGTTGGAAAGCCAGATCGAGATTCGCCAGCGCCTTGGCCTTGTCGCCTTCCTCGGCAAACGCACAAGCCTGGTTGTAGTAATTCAAAGGGTACTCCGGGTCCTTCCCAAGCGCTTCATCCAGTAAAGCATGGGCTTTCTTCAACTGTCCGCCAATGCCGTAGGACATCACCAACTGGTCCACCAGTACACGGTGTTCAACCTCAGTGAGTTTCTTCCCTAGCCGCTCCAGTTCGCTGGCTTTTTCATAAGGACCAATGGCTTCGCCGAACTTTTCCTGGCGGAAGAGTGCATGGCCCAAGTAGGTATGAGCATACAGATTTGAACGATCGACCTTCGTTAGTTCACGGAAATCCCGCTCTGCTGCGGCAAAGTTCTTTACCTGAAACTCCTGACTCGCTCGTGCCGAGAGAGCATTGCATGTTGCATCTTGGGCTGTACAGATGACACCACCAGCAAAGCAGCCGACCAGGAATAGCATAAAGTTTTGCATCAACTTTTCACCTCCGCCTCTCGATGCTGCCTTCGTGCCCTTTTTGCCAGAACGCTATGAGCGACGAAAGTGTAGAACACCACATCGCCGATTGCAGTTAACACTAGGAACCCGGCACTATGCATGTTGAGAGCTAGGAGTCCCAATGGAGAACCAGGCAAGATGGCAATCACAGCGATCACAGCCAAACCAAAAAGGGCCTGCGGTATAACCGGAATACTCAAGTGGTCCGAAAGTCCGAACAGTCCTGCCGCTGCCGCAAACATTACGGCTGTAAAGCTCAGCCCCCATACGATGCTTAGGTGCCACGGTTTCATTGCTGGTCAGGTTCGTCAGGACTCTTCTGTTTTAGATGGAACCACTGCCGAATCTTATTCACAACCTGATCGATAGCTGACGGCTGGAAAATAATCCTACTGGTGACTTCCGCTCGTTGTGCACCTTCCTGCTTGTCCTGTGCGCCACCCATAGAGTAGAACAAGGGTTCGGCTGCGCTGTGGAAGTAATCCATCAAACTGAGACCGCCATACCAATATGAGCTTACGCCGTTGTGAAAACGAGATGCGCTGTCAGTCACGGTGTGTATCGCCAGCCCCATTGCTTACAAGGCGTCGGGGCTAAGACTCGGCGCCTGATTTCTGTGGTTCGCTGCGTAGGCCGCCTGGATGCCAATGGCTTTGCGTATCTGATTCTCCACAAACTGAGCAGCCTTCGTAGGGTCAGTCTGGGCGCTACTGAATTCCAGCCCATCCAGCATTGCGTGGGTAAAAGAAGCACTTGGACTTTGGCCACCCTTCAGGAAAGAATCGGCGTCAGCACTCGCAGCCTTGAGGACTGCCTTGTCGTTCGGCGATAAGCCTGAAATCTGATCAATGATCTGTTCGTGAACCCACTTAGGAAATTGACCGTCTGGATCAACGATGGCAAGCGGGTTGTTGAGAGCGTAGATGTACTTGTTCCACGATTGGGGTAAGCTCACCAGGTAGTTGGCGGGTAGGTCGGGGCTTGTAAACCTCCCCTGCGCCCCCGAGAAGTACCTGGCCCCGAAGTAATCCAACCCCGTCTCCGCATCTCGTTCTTTGGAGGTAAACTGCTGTGTGAAGCCGGTAGGCTGATTGTATCCATCGACGTCATTGCGTTTGCCGAAGGTCACGTTGGCGGGAATCTCTTCTCCAAACGGAAAGAAGTCTCGTCGGGAAACAACCGCACCCGCTTGCGTTACCAAACGCGTGGACCCCAGTTGGTCTTCATGACGGTACTGTGTGCCGGTGTTCGTACTCGCCGCCGTATCGTATTCGGCCGCCAGTTGGCCTCCCGCGTCGTAGACATAAGTGATGATGCGCGAACCGATCTGCTTCTGCACCCGCCGCCCCTGTCCATCGTAGCGAAATTGCACGGCGCCGTTCTGCCAATTCGTGAGCCGGTTTTCCGAATCATAGGCCATTTGCCCGAAATCCGGATGGCTCACCAGGTTCCCAGCACCATCGTAGGCGCCAAGGGCTAAAATCCCAGCGGTGGATTTCGCCAAACGATTGCTTGCCGTACTGAACCAGTCCGCTCCCGACGGAGCCGTTAGATTCGGTGAAGTCGTGCCGGTTGTATCCTGCCAGCGGTTGCCGTACGGGTCATAACCGTTCTTGTAGCTCCAACTTGCCGCCGGCGACTCTCCCACCGTCGTCTCGGTGGTCAGCAGAACACGGTTTACGCCATCGTATTGATGGGTTTGCTCCAACGTTAGCCAGCCGCCGATGGACGGCTTCTTCGGCGTTTCCATTGTCTGTTTTACCGGGTTCCCATCGTTGTCGTTGACCCCGGGGGTCTGGTACTCCGTCTTCAAGAAAAGAAAATCCGTGTTCGATCGGGTGCATAGATCCCCGTGAAGCGAGTTTCCAATTCCAATGGCCGACACTTGCAGCCGTGTATTCAGGCAGGCTCGTTCGTATGACGCCCCTGTCTGCATCTTTTTTAGCGCATCCGCGGCATACTGCACGATGTCCTTGGCATAATGCGTCGTTGAGCTGGCATCCCCTTTGACTACCTTCTTGGGCCGGTTGGCTCCATCGTAGCAAGTGGTCACCTTCAACCCCGAAGGGTAAGTGACGGCTTCCTGGTTCCCGGCCTGATCGGTAGCTCTGCCGGACAACCCCCGAACCGGGCAACGGATTGCGGCGGCAAGAGGGATTCGCAGCAGATCTCGCGTCCGGTTCCTCCAGATCGACGCCTGGGCTTCTACTCCCGGATAACGGAGGGACGGCTGGGATTCGCCGCCCTTGGAAGCTCCAAGGCACACTTGACACAATGTGCCAAAGGCGGTATTGATGAGGCTATGGCTATCACCCGCACCACCGTCAACGTCTCCATCACCCCGGAACTCGATGCATTCCTTCAGTCGCGCGTAAAGTCGGGCCGCTACCAAACTACAAGCGAAGTCGTTCGCGAAGCCTTGCGCCTCCTTGAGCGCCACGAGCTGGAACGGGATCAGGCATTTCAGCAACTCAAAGCCAAATTGGAACAAGGCGCGGCAGAGGCCGAGCGCGGCGAACTGCTCGAGGGCGACGCAGTCTTTGAAGAACTGCGTGAGATGATCGAAGAGCGCCGCCGTTCGCGAGCTGTTAATCAGTGACGAACTTTTTCGTTCTTACTCCAACGGCCAAGAACGATCTTCGAGATATCCTTCTTGATCTCGCCGAGGACAGCCCTGATGCTGCCCACAATTTGCGAGAGCGCTTCTACGATGGATTCAGTACGCTTGGGCGTTCCCCAGGCATCGGTCATTACCACGACGAATTGCTGAGCCGCAAATACCGCTTCTGGAATCTCTATCCGTACGTTGTCGTCTATGTCTGGGAAGCAAAGCCGATTCAGGTTGTCAGCATCGTTCACGGAGCCAGAGACTTGGCTACGTTTCTCACACTGCAAGAACGCCTAGATTGACTAGCAGGATGCTGAAAAACCCAATTTGAGTGTTAGTGGGTAAAACAAGGAAGCGTCTGAATGTTTCCAGTATGCGAGAACACGATTACCAGCAGAGTGCGATGTACAGCTGGCTTGTCCCCTGAACAACGGGCGCCGGCAAACCATCCTTTACGCTCCATCCGTGAGATGACGGATCGGGCGTTGAAAGGGCTTTCGCGGAGGTTCAATTTAGTGTGGAATGAACATTGATCGAAGCTTGGGCCAGTCAGAAAAGCCTCCAGCGAAAAAATGGTGGCCAGATGCCACCGGTACTTAGGCATGTATGAGCCGCGTTGAGCAATTGGAAAAACAAATCGCCAAGTTGGACCCCAATGAACTGAGAGTTTTTCGCGAGTGGTTTGAGCGCTACACTGCCGAGGTCTGGGACCGCCAGATCGAATCCGACTCGAAGAGCGGCAAATTGTCTGGTATCAGAGACCGCGCGCTTCGTGATCATCAGGCTGGGCGTTCGACGGAGTTGTGAGGATGGAAGGGCGTGCCCATTCTCACCGTTTCCCAGCCGCGCCTCGAAGTACCATGAAGAGTGAACATGAGCGATGCGCCGGCCGCGATTGCTGTCCGTGACCTCCGGAAAGTTTATGGGACCAAGGCGGCAGTGGATGGTTTGAACCTGACTGTGCCCGCCGGCTCGTTCTTCGGCTTTCTAGGCCCCAACGGAGCAGGTAAAACCACGACCATCCGGATGCTGATGGGGCTGGCTCCGCCGACCTCCGGCAGTATCGAATTGCTGGGCCTCTCCATGCCGGAGAACGATGTGGCCATCAAGGGGCAAATCGGGCTGGTGCCGGATGAGTCGCTGCTCTTCGATCATCTCACCGGCTCTGAATTTGTGGAATTCGTCGGACGAATGTATCGCCTGCCGCGCGCGACAGCGCGGGAGCGCGCCGGCGAACTGATGGAGCTCTTCGAGCTGGATGGGAGCCGGCGGAAGCTCATCGGCGAATACTCCAAAGGCATGCGGAAACGGGTCGCCATGGCCGCCTCGCTCATCCACAGGCCGCAGTTATTCCTCATGGACGAGCCGTTTGAAGGCGTGGACGCCGTCGGAGCGCGCCTGATGAAGGACATTCTCATCGACCAGGTCCGGCGCGGGGCCACGATATTTCTGACGTCGCACGTCCTGGAGGTGGTGGAACGACTGTGTGACCGGGTGGCCATCATTCACGAGGGCAAGATCGTCACCGAAGGCCTAATGGCCGATCTGCGCTCCGGCTCCGAGACACTCGAAGATATGTTCGTGCGCGTGGTGGGAGCGGAACGCACCGCCGATACGCTCGACTGGCTCTGATATGTATCACCAGGCAGCGGCGATTCTCTGGGCGCAGTGGAGATCCATTCGCAATCACCAATCCGGATCCAGCGGCGGGAGCCTGCCGGTGGCGATTGTGGTGGGCGTGATTTGGTACGGGATATGGCTCATGGGCGCAATCTCCATCTATCTGGTGGCGGCCGATCCCTCGGCGACGCCGATCTTGCGGCAACTGCTTCCCATCGGCCTCCTGCTGGTCACGGTTTACTGGCAGGCGCTGCCGATCCTCATGGTGAGCACTGGAATGTCTCTCGATATCCGGCGCCTCATGGTGTATCCGATACCGCATGGAGAGTTATTCAGCTTGGAAGTGCTCCTGAGAATCACCAGCTGCGCCGAGATCCTGCTCATCATGGCCGGCCTGGCGGTGGGACTGCTGCGCAATCCGGCGACGCCGTGGTGGGGCGTGCCGGCTCTGCTGCCGTTTATCCTGTTCAACCTTTTCCTGTCCACCGGCATCCGGGATCTGCTTACCCGACTGCTGGCGCGCAAGCGAATCCGGGAACTGATGGTATTCCTGCTGGTGCTAACGGCGGCGCTTCCCCAGCTACTCCTCTCGCGCGGTTCCGGCAGCGTGCTCCAGAAGCTTTCCGCGAGGGATCCTCATATGTTGTGGCCGTGGACGGCGGCGGCCCGGCTGGCCTCCGGACGCGGAGAGCTAAGCGCGGTTGCGGTGCTGGCATTCTGGACCGTGGCCTCGTTTTACTTTGGAAGGTGGCAATTTGCGCGTGGTCTGCGCTTCGATGCGTCCGCCCACCAGGCTGTTGTTGCGCACCCGGGATCCCGGGGCGGCATTTTTGAGAGGCTGCCGCGGCTGCCGTCCATCCTGTTTCCGGATCCGTTGGGAGCCCTGATTGAGAAGGAGGTTCGCTTCCTGTCACGCTCGGCGCGTTTCCGGCTGGTGTTCCTGATGGGATTCTCCTTCGGACTCATTATCTGGCTTCCGCTGGCTTTTCAGGGCAAAGCGCCGGAATCGGCGATCGCCTCAAACTATCTCACGCTGGTCAGCGTGTACGCTCTTATGCTGCTCGGGGAGGTCTGTTTTTGGAACTCTTTCGGCTTTGACCGGAGCGCCGCCCAAGTGTATTTTCTCCTGCCGGTGAAAATGACGGTTGTCCTGGCGGCCAAGAACATCGCGGCCGCATTTTTCGTCCTTCTCGAGATCTCGATTGTGGCCGCCGTGTGCGCTCTGCTTCAAATGCCGATCTCGGCCGCGATGGTGGGTGAAGCCTTCTGCGTGGCCGTTGTGCTGACGCTCTATCTGCTGGCGATCGGCAACATTTTTTCTGTCCGGAATCCGAGACCCGTCGACCCCGCGCAGTCCTGGAGGAACAGTTCCGTGGGACGCGTTCAGGCGTTCCTGCTTCTGGTTTATCCCATCGCCG
>DATLBY010000393.1:0-2847 GCA_035526665.1 Bryobacteraceae bacterium | reverse complement strand
CCGTACGTTGTCGTCTATGTCTGGGAAGCAAAGCCGATTCAGGTTGTCAGCATCGTTCACGGAGCCAGAGACTTGGCTACGTTTCTCACACTGCAAGAACGCATAGATTGACTAGCAGGATGCTGAAAAACCCAATTTGAGTGTTAGTGGGTAAAACAAGGAAGCGTCTGAATGTTTCAAGTATGCGAGAACACGATTACCAGCAGAGTGCGATGTACAGCTGGCTTGTCCCCTGAACAACGGGCACCGGCAAACATCCTTTACGCTCCATCCGTGAAATGACGGATCGGGCGTTAAAAGGGCTTTCGAGGAGGTTCACTTTAGTTTGGATGGAACATTGATCGAAGCTTGGGCCAGTCAGAAAAGCCTTCGGCGAAAAAAAGGGTGGCCAGACGCCACCGGTACTTAGGCATGTATAAGCCGCGTTGAGCAATTGGAAAAACAAATCGCCAAGTTGGACCCCAATGAACTGAGAGTTTTTCGCGAGTGGTTTGAGCGCTACACTGCCGAGGTCGCGGACCGCCAGATCGAATCCGACTCGAAGAGCGGCAAATTGTCTGGTATCAGAGACCGCGCGCTTCGTGATCATCAGGCTGGGCGCTCGACGGAGTTGTGAGGATGGAAGGGCGTGCCCATTGTCACCGTTTCCCAGCCGCGCTCCGAAGTACCATGAAGAGTGAACATAAGCGATGCGCCGGCCGCAATTGCTGTCCGTGATCTCCGGAAAGTTTATGGGACCAAGGCGGCAGTGGATGGTTTGAACCTGACTGTCCCCGCCGGATCGTTCTTCGGCTTTCTGGGACCCAACGGAGCGGGTAAAACCACCACCATCCGGATGCTGATGGGGCTCGCTCCGCCTACCTCGGGCAGAATCGAACTGCTGGGTCTGTCCATGCCGGAGAACGACGTGGCCATTAAGGGGAAAATTGGCCTGGTGCCGGATGAGTCTCTGCTGTTCGATCATCTCACCGGCTCTGAATTTGTGGAATTCGTCGGGCGGATGTATCGCCTGCCGCGCGCGACAGCGCGGGAGCGCGCCGGCGAACTGATGGAACTCTTCGAGCTGGATGGAAGCCGGAGGAAGCTGATCGGCGAATACTCCAAAGGCATGCGGAAACGGGTTGCCATGGCCGCCTCGCTCATCCACAGGCCGCAGTTATTCCTCATGGACGAGCCGTTTGAAGGCGTGGATGCCGTGGGAGCGCGCCTGATGAAGGACATTCTGATCGACCAGGTCCGGCGCGGGGCCACAATATTTCTGACGTCGCACGTCCTGGAGGTGGTGGAACGGCTGTGTGACCGGGTGGCCATCATTCACGAGGGCAGGATCGTCACCGAAGGCCTGATGGCCGATCTGCGCTCCGGCTCGGAGACACTTGAAGATATGTTCGTGCGCGTGGTGGGAGCGGAACGCACCGCCGATACGCTCGACTGGCTTTGATATGTATCATCAGGCAGCCGCAATTCTGTGGGCGCAGTGGCGATCCATCCGCAATCACCAGGCCGGGACGAGCCGCGGCCGCCTGCCGGTCACGATCATCGTCGGCGTGATTTGGTACGGGATATGGCTCATGGGGGCGATTTCCATCTATCTGGTGGCCGCCGATCCCTCGGCTACACCGATTTTGCGGCAACTGCTTCCCGTCGGTCTCCTGCTCGCCACGGTTTACTGGCAGGCCCTGCCAATCCTGATGGTGAGCACGGGAATGTCTCTGAATATCCGGCGCCTCATGGTGTATCCGATACCGCATGGAGAGTTATTCAGTCTGGAAGTGCTGCTGCGAATTACCAGCTGCGCCGAGATACTGCTGATCATGACCGGCCTGGCGGCGGGACTTTTGCGCAATCCGGCGGTGCCGTGGTGGGGCGTGCCGGCGCTGCTGCCTTTTGTCCTGTTCAATCTTTTTCTGTCCACCGGTATCCGGGATCTGCTTACCCGGCTGCTGGCGCGCAAGCGAATCCGTGAGCTGATGGTATTTCTGCTGGTACTGACCGCGGCGCTTCCGCAGCTACTCCTCTCGCGCGGTTCCGGCAGCGTCCTCCAGAAGCTTTCCGCGAGGGATCCTCATATGTTGTGGCCGTGGACGGCGGCTGCATGGCTGGCCTCCGGACGCGGCCGACTAACCTCGATTGCCGTGTTGGCCTTCTGGACCTTGGCGTCGTTTTATTTTGGAAGGTGGCAATTTGAACGGGGGCTGCGATTCGACGCCTCCGCCCACCAGTCTGTTGTTTTGCATCCGGGATCCCAGGGTGGCATGTTTGAGAGGCTGCTGCGGCTGCCGTCCATCCTGTTTCCGGATCCATTGGGAGCCCTGATTGAAAAAGAGGTTCGCTTCCTCTCACGCTCGGCGCGTTTCCGGCTGGTGTTCCTGATGGGATTTTCCTTCGGACTCATTATCTGGCTCCCGCTCGCTTTTCAGGGCAAAGCGTCCGAATCGGCGATCGCGTCAAACTATCTCACGCTGGTCAGCGTGTATGCCCTCATGCTGCTCGGCGAGGTCTGTTTTTGGAACTCTTTTGGCTTTGACCGGAGCGCCGCCCAGGTGTACTTTCTGCTGCCTGTGAAAATGACCATCGTCCTGGTAGCCAAGAACATCGCTGCCGCGTTTTTCGTATTCCTGGAGATCTCAATTGTGGCAGCCGTTTGCGCCCTTCTTCAAATGCCGATTTCGGCCGCGATGGTCGGTGAAGCCTTCTGCGTCGCCATTGTGCTGACGCTCTATCTGCTGGCGATCGGCAACATTTTTTCTGTCCGGAATCCGAGACCCGTCGACCCCGCGCAGTCCTGGAGGAACAGTTCCGTGGGACGCGTTCAGGCGTTCCTGCTTCTGGTTTATCCCATCGCCG
>DATLBY010000392.1:0-13395 GCA_035526665.1 Bryobacteraceae bacterium | reverse complement strand
AAGAAAAATCATTGAGAGATAAAATACGACGTCCCGCGAATCGAGCACGCCTTTGGAAAACGGCTCGAAATGGGTGACGATCGAGAGGTAGGACACGACCTTCGCCCAAGCCTCCTGCCGGAAAGACGTAGACCAATCCAGGATCCAAAGAAGCAGGCACATGCCGAAAGTGGCAGTACCGGCGATTATTTGATTGTTGGTGGTGGTGGAGATGAAAGTTCCAATGGCCAGTAAGCAGCCGCCCTGCAGCAGCAATCCTAAGTAGCCGACCAGAATCGGCTTCCAGTCCGGCTTACCATAAGCGAACAGCAGCGCCACGTTAACCGCCGAGAGCCCCAACATGCAGGCATACAGCGTCAATGCCGCGAACCATTTCCCCAGAATGATCTCCAGATCGTGAACCGGCGAAGTGACTAGCAATTCGATTGTACCGGCGCGCTTCTCCTCGGCAAAGAGGCGCATGGTGATCATGGGGATCACGAACAGGCCGATGACGCTGATATTGCCGAGAAAGTATCGAATGACGCCCTCGTTCACGTTCATGGGTACGGGCCTGCCCATCATCTGCGTCTCCATGCTCTGCTGCACGAAGAAGTACGTGAGAGCGTAGAAGAAATACCCGGCCAGTAAAGCGAAGAACGCCATCAGGCCGTAGGCGATTGGCGACGAGAAATAGCTTTTTAACTCTTTCCGGTAAATAGTAATCGTGTTTCTCACTGTGCGCCTCCGGCAGTCACCGGGTCTGTGCCCGTAAGCTGGAGGAACACTTCCTCCAGGCTCACAGAGACGGAACGAAGCTCATTCAAATTCCAACCCCCTTCTACAACTGCACGCGCGATCTCGCCTCGAATGGTCCTGCCTTGCAAACTCTCCACCTCCAGGATGTGCCTGTTTCCGCGGGTCTCTTTGAATAAGACCCGGCTAACTCCGGGAACCTGTTCCAGCCGCTGCAGCACGGTGGAGGAGTCCAGCGGTCCACCGCGCGGCTCCACCTCCACCAGCACGCCTTCCGTGCCTTGCAAGCGGTTGGTGAGGTGTTGCACGCTGTCAGTCGCCACCACCTTGCCGCGAGTAATGATGATCACCTGTTCACAGGTCTGTTCCACTTCCGGCAGAATGTGCGTGCTGAGAATGATGGTGTGGTCGCCGGCCAGACTGCGGATCAAGGATCTGGTTTCGATAATCTGTTTGGGGTCGAGTCCGGCCGTCGGCTCATCCAGAATAAGTACGTCCGGGTTGTGAATGATCGCCTGCGCCAGTCCGACCCGCTGCCTGTAGCCCTTGGAGAGCTTGTGGATCAGGCGGGTGCTCATATCGGCCACGTTACAGCGCTCACTCACTTCTTTCACGCGGCGGGGCAGATCGCCGCTGGGAATTCCTTTGAGGCGCCCCACGAACGTGAGGTACTCGTGCACCTCCATGTCATGGTAGAGCGGGGGCGTCTCGGGGAGATACCCGATGCGCTTCTTTACCTCGAAGGGCTGTTCCAGGACGTCGAAACCCGCCACGCTCGCCGACCCTGAACTGGGTGGCATGAAACAGGTGAGCATGCGCATTGTCGTAGTCTTCCCCGCCCCATTCGGGCCGAGAAAACCGACAATCTGTCCCTTTTGCACTTCAAAGGAGATGTTATCGACTGCGGTGTTGCGAGCGTATCGTTTACTGAGGCCATCGACCTTGATCATAGAGTGACTCTGGGTTGAAATTTGATAATAAAAATCGTTTGAGGCGCTGTCAATTGCCGGCTATAGGCCCATGATCTGGAACCCGGCATCCACATAGAGCACGTTTCCCGTGACGCCGCGCCCAAGGTCTGCTGCCAGGAAAACTGCGGTGTCGGCTACCTCAGCCGGATCTGTATTGCGGCGGAGCGGCGCACGGCTCGATACTGCGTCCAAAATTTTAGAAAAGTCCTTGATGCCCCGGGCCGATGTCGTTTTGACCGGTCCCGCCGAAATCGCGTTCACACGGATATTCGATGGACCGAGATCGCTGGCCAAATACCGGACGCACGCCTCCAGCGCCGCCTTTGCCACGCCCATCACGTTGTAGTTCTGCAGCACGCGGACCGACCCCAGGTAGGTGAGCGTCAGGATAGACCCGCCGCCATTCATCAGGGGCGCCATCGAGCGGGCGACTGCCACCAGTGAATAGCTTGATATCTCTTGCGCCAGCAGGTAACCGTCGCGTGAAGTCTCGACGAAAGGCCGGCTGAGATCGTCCCGGTTGGCAAATGCAATGCTGTGAACTACCACATCCAGCTTAGGGCCGCCCTTCAGCGCGTCAACCAGCTTCGCGAGGTCTTCCTCTTTGGTAACGTCGCACGCAAGAACCTGGATCCCTTCCCCGAGTTCCGCAGCAAGCTCTTCCACAGTCTGCTTTTGGCGATCTCCCTGATAGGTAAGAACCAGGCCGGCGCCTTCGCGGACATAGGCCTGGGCGATCGCATACGCCAAGCTCCACTTATTGGCTACGCCGAGGATGAGGGCGCGCTTACCCTGCAGTAGGTTTGACATGGAAAGTTCAATTCTAGCCTAAGAGAGTGCGGCGGCGGGAACTCGCGCCGGCAGAGTGGATCTACACCGAGGCAATGTCCGGATCTTGCCCCGGACACACTACCTATAGAGTGGACCATTCAACGCCCGCAGGAACGCGATCAGAGCTCGCTTTTCCGCAAAGGTTAGACGGAGCGCACGAATCTCAGGATCGAGTCCTGGATTCTGATTGCCGCCTCGATCGTAGTATTCAATCACGGCATCCAGCGTCGCGAGACTACCGTCATGCATGTAGGGCGCAGTGCGGGCGATTTCACGGATCGTGGGTGTCTTGAAGTTGCCCTGACCTGCCCCTACATCGGTAAACCGACCGTCACGCCAGGCGATGCCGGTGTTGTGCAAACGCTCGTCCGTGAAGTTGGGACCGACATGGCAGGCAGTGCAGTTGGCTCTACCGCGGAAGAGCTGTAATCCGGCCTGCTGCTCGGGCGTGAGAGCGGCACGGTCGCCTTTGATGTAGCGGTCGAACGGAGAATCGCCCGACAGAATTGATCGGACGAAGCTGGCGAGGGCACGCGAGATCTCGCCGGGCGCAAGGCTGACGCGGGCGGCGGCCTCTGAGAGCGGCAGGTCCATTTCGTTCGAATCTTCGATGGGTTTCAGTACCTGCTCTTCGAGCGTAGTGACGCGGCCGTCCCAGAAGAAGGAACGGCCGTAGCCGCGATTGATCAAGGCCGGAGAGTTACGGCGTCCCTTCCGCTGGAAGACGCCGACTGCAACGGAGCGGTCGTCAGAGAAGGCGCGCTCGGGATCATGGCAGGAGGCGCAGGAGACGGAGTTATCACGCGAGAGGCGGCGATCGAAGAACAATCGCCGCCCAAGTTCGATCTTCTCGGTCGTCATTGGACTGTCCTCTGGAGTTGGAAGGTAGAGGTCCAGCCCCAGGGGAATTGCCAACAGTGCGGCCCACGGAGACAGCACTAGCGACGCCCCACTTGCTTCGGAAACAGGTTTTCCATCACCCAAAACTCCGAAATTTCTTTGACCGTGAAGAAGGCGAGACGCGTGCCGTCCGGATGCATTCTTTTCTGGCCGCGCATCCCTTCAACGTTTGTAGGACCTAGCTCGGTTATGTTTCCATCCTCGACTGAGACGCGCCACCAACTCTGGTTCGATGCGAACACCAAATATCTTTCGTCCGGCGTCCAAACTGGAGCGAACGTTCCCCGGTTGATACTGGGAACGGTCCGCGAGGTGCCCTGCTCGAGATCCAAGATCATCCAAGTGGCAGCATCGAGTTTCGTCCAATCGAGGTCGGTTACCATAGCGATCCGCTTGCCCCCGGGTGCGAGAGCGAAGCTTATGTTCGAGTTCCGGCCGAGTGGTTTCGAGTATAGGTCCCGCTCTTCGCCGTTGCGCAAGTTCCTGCTTTTGAGAGTGCTCGTTTTGCCTGATGCGTCGCGGAACTCGTAGTAGAGAACCGTGCCATCCGGAGAAAGCTCGAACTGTCCCAGGTTGTTCTCGGAGGGGACGCTCAGTATGGGTTCGCCAAGTCGGCCGGTCGCGAGGTCGAGCCGGTGGATACCCCACCGTAAATGTGAGTCGTTGCCGCGGATGAACAGAGATCTCTCGTCCGGATGCCACAGGAGATCATAAGCTACCCTCATTTCTGGCACAGGTATCTCGCGCTGCGAGTTGTTGGTGAGAGACTTCACGATCACGGAAATCTTGTCTTTTCCACGGAAGGAGATCACCGCGACTTGGGAGCCGTCCGGGGAAAAGGCTGGAGTCCAGTTATAGTCACGGGCGATCTCCGTCACGGGCATGGGCGGCGTTGTCAGCGTGCCATTCTGAACGTCAAGTCCGGTGATGTACGCGCCATTGGCCTTATGGAAATTAACATAGTGGAGCGCTCCGGTGCGAGTGAGCTTGTAATCCAGGCCGAGGACGTTCCGCTGGAGCAGTTCGGGATCGCCAACGGCTCCCGCACCCGACACCCGCAGTGCATACAAATCTCGCGTCCCCGATCGGTCGCTAGTGAACAGCAAACGGCCGTCCGGAGCCCAGCCAACGACAGTGTCATCCGCAGGATGCTGAACTAGCCGAACTTCCCGGCTGCCGTCCAAGGACAGCAGAAATATGTCAGACGAAGACGATCCCTCTTGTTGAAGCTGATGGTAGACTATCTGCCGACCATCCAATGAGAAAAGCGCCCGGTCCGGCGCGCCCAATCGCCAGTCGGTGGTCTTGATGCCGCGCACTGAGCCGTCGGAGACGCTGACTACTGCGATCTGCCGGCTCCGATCCGCCATGCTGAACACGACAAGAATACTCTTGCCATCGGGCGACCAATCCTGAGGATGGCTCGCCGTGACGTTCTCGTTCTCGAAAATCACCCGCTCGCCGGTCCCGTCGATCCCTATGATCCGCAGGTCCTGGCCGTTCGGCCGTTTGTCGACGCGAAACGCTATCATGCGGGAATCTGGCGAAAAGATGGACGTCGTCGCCAGCTTAGACATGCCGTAGTCCGTCAACTGTCGATCGGTGCCGGAGACCAAATCGCGAAGCATCAGCCCGCGTGGTCCGGGCTGAATTCGGGGATAGGCTATGTAGCGGCCGTCAGGAGATATCGCCTGGTACTGGAATGAAAGGTTGGAAGATTCGAAAAGTTTCCTGTTGACGATTCCCGCTGAGGCCTGTGGTGCCGCCAGCCGAGCCCGTGCCACCGTCGCCGCTTCCTTCTGATCCGCGAACTCCCGCACCACCCTTTCGTAGATCCGGTTGGCTTCCGCGTTGCCCATCTTTTGATAGCACTCCGCCATCCTCATCAGCGCCATGGCCACCACGGCACGGTCATCCTTGTATTTCGCAGCAATCTCGCCGTACTGCTTGATTGCTGTCTTCAAATCGCCGTTGACCAGTTCGGCATTCATTGCCGCTTTGAGCTGGCGCTCGGCTTCATTGCTTTGTGTCCCGGCCGCGAGGATCGCGGCTAATGTTCCAATTAGAATGAACTTCATTGCATCACCTCCAGCGTCAAGACTAGACGCCGGATTTCAGAAGCGCTCCACGAAAGTGTCATGATTGCGTCACGTCGTCAACATCGAACCGGTACCCAATTCCGCGCACGCTCTTCAGATATTGCGGCTGGTCCGGCGTTGGCTCGATTTTCTTCCGGAGGTTCGCGATCTGGTTATCCACGACCCGCTCTGTGATGGCGGTCTCCTTGCCCCACACTTCATCGATCAGCACGCGCCGCGTTAGCACCCGGCCGGCGCGGCGGGCCATCAGTCCCAACAGTTTGAACTCGAGCGGAGTGGTGGCGACGACCTTTCCCGCGCGGCGCAACTCCCCTCGGTTCAAGTCCAGTTCGCAATCGCCGAAATTCATGGTGGCCGTTGCGCCGGCTTCATGTGTGGTCCGGCGCAATAACGCGCGGATGCGCGCGCGAAGCTCCTTCGGGCTATAGGGCTTTGTCATATAATCGTCGGCCCCAAGATCGAGTCCAAGCACTTTTTCGATTTCTGCCGTACGTGCGGTCAACAGCAGGATCATCGATGCGACGCCGGTGCGGCGCAGTTCGCGGCACACATCGAAGCCGTCCTTTTTCGGCAACATCACGTCGAGCACGATCAGTTCGAACGCCGCTTCACCACCACGCTTGATCGCCGCCTCGCCATCCCGCACCACTTCCACTTCATAGCCTTCCAGCCGCAGATCGTCTTCCAGCGCGATCGCGATCGCCGCATCGTCTTCGACAATCAGAATCCGTGGCATGGGAGAACCAGAGTGAAAATGCTGCCACGGCCGGGCTCGCTCTCCAGCCGCACCGTGCCGCCGTGGGCCTCCACAATGCGCTTCACCAGCGCCAGGCCAATGCCGACACCGCGCACACCCGATTGCTTCGCGTCCAGACCGCGCACGAATTTCTGAAAGATACGTTCCCGTTCGCCAACCGGGACGCCCGCGCCTTCATCTTCTACTGCCAGCAGAACGGAGCCGCCCTGGCGCCGCACCGCCACGCGGATTGGACTGTTCGCGGGCGAATATTTTGCGGCGTTCTCCAGCAGGTTCCATAGCGCGCGAGAAAGTGACTCGCGGTCGATCTGAATTGCCGGAAGGCCCTCCTCGATGTGGCAGGAGACCACGCGGTCTCTCGCCTCCGGAGCGCACCGGAACTCTTCCACGATGCCCCGAACGAACCGGGTCGCGTCAGCTGGCTCCAGATGCCATGCATAGGCCCCAACTTCGATACGGCCAAAGCTCAGCAGGCTCTCCACCATCCGGTGCAGCCGTTCGGTTTCATGCGCCAGCAGCTCGTAGTATTGGGTCTTGCGCTCCTCGCTGGTAATGCCGCGCGACACGAGCAACTCGGTCAGGTGACGCATGGACGTCAGCGGAGTCCGGAATTCGTGGGAAACTGCCGACACGAAATCGGATTGGCGCCGTGCCAGAGCGATTTCGCGTGTCGTGGTGCGGTACAGTCCGTAAGCGGCGGCCACCATTGCCAGAAAGGCCAACGTCAACCCGCTCACCAGCACGAGGCGGCCGCCTCCGTGTTCCGGCGCAAGCGAAGCCACGCTCAAGATAAACGGCAACCGGGTCTCGCCCGGTGTGAGGGACACCCCTCCCTGGCGTGCTTCGCGGAAGACCCGCCGGCCATCGGTATCGTACAGCGAGACGGCCAGTTGTTGATCGACCCACAAGGGACGAAGGGACGCTACGAATTCCCCTACTTCCGCCATCCACGCCGCCGGATTGTTCGGGCCGCCGCCCCACACAGCCAATACTGCCGCATCCGCTTCGCGAAGAATGCGGCGGCCGCGCGGCCCAAGCTGACCGCCATTCCAGGCGCGGCGTAGCTCGATCACTGCTTCCACGCGCGCGATTGCGTCAGGGGACGGCGGCGGCGCGCCCCAGCCCTGCACCATCTCACGATAGAAATCGAATGTGGCTCGATCGATTGCCCAGCGGCCGGAATCGAGAGCCTGCGCCAGCTTGACAGCCTGGGTTCGAAGTTCTGCGACGTCGCGCGCTTCCTCCAGAACGCGGCAGCGTCCCTGCCAGCCGACAAGGGCCGCCGGTTGTCCGCCTACCGTCGCCGAGCCAAGCTGCTCCAGGATCGAGTACATCTGGACCGCTCCCGCCCGGTCCCCAAGATGGCGCAGCACGCGGCCCAGCCGCACCAGGGCGGCGGCACGAACCGGCGGCTTCGGAGATTTAGCCAACGCCCGGTAGAGGCCTGCCGCAGCATTCAGATCGCGGCGTTGAAATTCCGCTGCTTCAGCTCCCGCGAAGAGCGAGAGTGGCGGTTCTTCCTCGGACACCGTGGCCAGCGCAATGCCTCCACCCCTGCCGAGCTGGTCCTCGACGTCCTGCAACTTTCGCTCGATTTGCAGCGCCAATCGTCCAGCGCCGACTTCGAGGGCTTCCCGGCGCCGCTGGCGCTCCACGCCGCGATCCTGTTGGAGAATGCGCACTCCCAGCCAGCTCAGCACACTGATGGGGATCAGCGTCGCCGCGGCGAGCAGGAGAGAGAGCTTCTGCATTATCTCTACATTCTAAAGGCGATTGTCCATTACTGCGTCACAGCCGTGTCACGAATGCGTCACGCAGGCCGCCAGTGTGCGTCGCATTCCGCGCAAAGTCAGAATTCTGTACGTCACGCGGCCTGCTGACTGCTGCCTGGCTGTATCACAGTCTCTTCGGCTGGATCTCGAAGCCGATGAACGCCTCGCTGGCGTACGCGATTTTCTACACCTTGCTGATGTATCTGATCGCCTACGTAATGTATCGGCGTGGCTGGTTTTTGCGCGTTTAGCTTACGCTTTTTGCGCGCGCGACTTAATGAACTCGGCGATCATCGCCTCCATGTCGCGCGTCAGATGCGGTTTGATGCCAACCATCCGCTCCATCACCATGAGTTGCGCACGGTGGTGCATCTCGTGCTCCTTAACGCTCAGCAGCATTTCAAAGCGTGTCTTGCTGCCGCCCGGCATACCCGCCGGCATGCCGACCCGTTCTGCTAGAAAATCGTCGGGAACAGTTTCCAGCCATCCCGCGAAACGTTCGCCTCCCTCGCCCAGTTTTTGCAGGATCTCCTGTTTGGAGCGCGCCGCGGCCTCTTCGGCCTGAATGCGCCCAAACACACTGAAGAAATCGAAGCCTTCCATGGTGGTACGTTTCTCCGTCCGATGAATGATCTCTGGCACCTCGAGTGCGAGCGCGATGTGCATCAACATCTGCGCGACGGTCCTGGTGTCGGGCGTGGCCCGAAATTCGTACTTGTCCTCGGGAATCTCCTCGGCGATCTTAATCGTGTTCTTGCGCACAGTGCGAAAACTTGCCGCAAGCTCTTTGGCTCCGTAATAGTTCATAGTGTCCTCCATTCTAGTGCGTTCTTTTCCCCCTATGTGACCGGCCCTGGATTAAACAGCGCCAGGGCATTGTGCAGGCCCCATTGGTCAGCCCAGGTCTTCCGGCGGCCGCTCGCCACATCCAGGATCGACGTGAAAATCTCCTGCCCAACGCCGGCGATGCTGGCATCTCCGGTTGCGATCCGGCCCGCGTCGATATCGATCAGATCCGGCCATTTCTCCGCCAGGGAGGTCCGGGAGGACACCTTGATGACCGGCACAAGCGCCAGCCCGTACGGCGTGCCTTCTCCCGTGGTGAAGACGTGCATATTCATGGAGGCAAGCTGCTGTGTTCCGCAGATGAAATCGCTGGCCGGCGTGGCGGCGAACACCAGGCCTTTTGCCGTCACGCGTTCGCCATGAGTCGCCACGGCCATCAGCGCGGAGGAGCCTGCCTTGGCTACCGAGCCGAGCGCCTTCTCCACCACATTGGAAAGCCCGCCTCGTTTGTTTCCCGGCGTAGGATTGGCGCTGCGGTCGGCCGAGCCGCGCTGCAGATAATCGTCGTACCACTGCATCTCGCGAATCAAATCGCGTCCGACCTGCTCGTTGATGGCTCTTGGTGTGAGCAAGTGGACGGCATCACGCACCTCGGTCACCTCGGAAAAGAGAACTGTAGCGCCGGCGCGCACCAGTTGATCCGCGGCATATCCAACCGCTGGATTGCAGGTGACCCCCGAAAATGCGTCGCTGCCTCCGCATTGCAGGCCGACAATCAGGTTGGATGCCGGGCACGTTTCGCGGCGGCGGCGGTTCAACTGTGCCAGCCGCTTTTCGGCAGCGCGCATGATGGCGGCGATCATGTCGCCAAAGCCGCGGAGCTCATCGTCCTGGAGCCGAATCACGTAGGGGTCGTTCTCAAGTACCGCGAGCCCGCCGGATTGCAGATTTTGCCCGGCAAACAGCCGCGAAGGCTGCAGCTTTTCGCAGCCCAGGCTCACCACCAGCGGCGCTCCGGCGATATTTGGATGCAGGCTGATGTTGCGTATCGTGCGCATGGGAACCGCGGCGCCGGGAGCGTCGATCGCCACGCCACAGCCGTAGGTATGGGTGATGCTGACGACATCGTCGACATTGGGGAAGCGGGGGAGAAGCTCAGCTTTAATGCGCCGCACCGCATAGTCCACCGTGGGAGCGACACACTGCACGGTAGTCGTGATCCCGAGAATGTTCTTGGTGCCGCAGGAGCCATCGGTATTGCGAAAGCCTTCGAACGTGCAGCCAGTTATGGGCGACTGCGGCTCGGGCACTGCCGTAGCTAATGCTAATTGATCGAGCGGCGGAGCGTTGGGCAGCTCGATTGCGTCCTCACGAACCCAGGCGCCGGCCGCGATGCTCCGGGACGCCAGTCCAATCACTTCGCCGTAACGCACAATCGCCCCGCCCTTGCCGATCGGCCGGAGCGCGACTTTGTGAGATTGCGGAATACGCTCCTGGAGGACGAGGCCGGAATCGAAAGCCGCGCCTTCGGGCAGACCCTCGGGATTCACAATAATCGCGACGTTATCGCGCGCGTGCACCTGAACGTAAAGAGGCTTCATTGACAAATAGCTTAAAGGTGCGGCTTGGGAGGCTTTACCGGCTGCCAGGGAAACACTCCCGTGCGCCGCACAACGCGCTTGTACACCTTGTCTCCAGCGGTGGCATACAGCGTTTGCAGACCCGGTCCGCCGAATACCAGATTCGAAATTCGTCCATTGGGTGGCTTGTTCATGATGCCCACTACCCGCCCTGCCTGGTCGCAGATCTGCACTCCCGTTTTCGTGGCGACATAAAGTTCCCCCATCGTATCCACGGTCATGCCGTCAGCGCCGCTGGCAGAAGAGTCGTCGTTGGTTTCGAGATGATAAAAAGCCACTCCGTTCGCCAGAGTGCCATCGGGCTGCACCTGGTACGACCATACCCATTTATTTTGTGAGTCCGCGACCAGCAGTAGAGCGTGATCGGGAGAAAGCCGCACGCCATTTGGAAATGTGATTCCCTCCGCGGCCACTCGTTTGTTCCCTTTGGCGTCGATGAACCAGACCCGGTGATTCGGAGGATCGCTGAAGTACACCTCCCCGCGCGGTGTCACGGCGAGATCGTTGGAGTCTACGCCTTCGGCCAGCACTGTCTCCTTCCCGTCTGGAGAATACGCGATGATGCGTTTGCGGCCGTTTTGACACGCATACAGCCGGCCATCGGCGCCGAACATCAATCCGTTGGCGCCGCCGGTGTCTTCTTTGAATACCGTGACCTTGTTATCCAGCGAAATCTTGTGGATCCGATTGTTCGGTATGTCGGAGAAGAAAACATTGCCGCTTTTGTCTACCGCGGGCCCCTCGGTGAACTTATAGCCTTCGCTGACGAGCTCCCAGTCTTTGCCGGGATCGATCACACTCGTGACATTTCGATCAATCGTCAGTTTGGATTTTTCTACCGGCTTCGGATATTCGCGCCAGAGCCAGCGCAATGCCTCGGGCAGAATCGCCGAGCCGTGTTTCCCATTGTGACCTTCGGTGCCCACGACGAATTTCGCATCGTATCCCTGGTATTCCAGCGCCGACGCCATGTCCTGATTCGCGATGTACCAGTTGCCGGAATAGATACTCTGGTCGTTCTTTCCATCTTGCAGGAATACGCGGAGAGGCTTGGGCTCCATCTTCCGGATCATTGACGAGTAGATCGAGCCTCCGCGCAAGTTGGTATAGCTACCCACGAAACTGAGCACGCGGCGGAATGCGTCGGGCCGGTTCCAGGCAGCGGTAAAGGCAGCAATCCCCCCGGAACTGGAGCCTGCAATCGCCCGATCATTTGGATCGGCCGAGAGGTTGTATTGTTTCCCTACCTCAGGGAGAATCTCCTCAATCAGAAAGCGGGCATACCGGTCGCCCAGCGCATCGTATTCGAAGCTGCGATTGAAGCGGTCCTGTTGATTTTCCGATCTGGCGGGCAGGATGCCGGGATTGATAAAGATGCCAATCGTGACGGGCATATCCCCTTTGGCGATCAGGTTGTCGAACACCACGGACGCGCGCCAGGTTCCCTTCTCGCTGACAATTCCTCCTCCATCCTGGAACACCATGACACAGGCGGGATTCTCCGGCTTATATTGCGCCGGGACATACACCCAGTAATCGCGTACCGTACCCGGATAAATTTTGCTGGTCTGTTTGTGCGCAGTGACCGTACCTTTGGGGACGTTTGCCTGGGGCTGGGAATCGGTTCCCAGTTTGTACTCCTGGGCAAGCAGCGCCGCCGCCGGAATCCATAGGCCAAGGAGCAGTAGCGTCTTCATAGGAGATCTTCAGCCAGACTACACCATACTGAAAACAGGCGAGGAGAGGGATGAACCGGGAGCAGGTGTTCAGGCAAGTTCGCTCACACTCAGGCGTGTGGGACATGATTGTCGTGGGCGGCGGCGCGACGGGCGTGGGTATTGCGATTGACGCCGCCTCACGCGGCTACGATGTGCTGCTGCTCGAGCAGAGCGATTTTGGCAAGGGCACCTCCAGCCGCAGCACCAAGCTGGTGCACGGAGGCGTGCGCTACCTGGAACAGGGCAACATCTCCCTGGTGATGGAAGCGTTGAAGGAGCGCGGACTACTCTTTTCCAACGCTCCCCACATCGTCCATGACCTGGGATTCGTGGTGCCGAGCTACGAGTGGTGGGAGACGCCGTTCTACGGTGTCGGACTGAAGGTCTACAACATTCTGGCGGGCAAGTATGGTTTCGGTAAGTCGCGCATTCTATCCAGGGACGAGACCATTCAACGGATTCCCTCAATCAAAACGGATGGCCTGCGCGGCGGCGTGATCTATTACGACGGCCAGTTTGACGATTCGCGCCTGTTGATCAACATGGCGGCCACGGCTCTGGCACAAGGCGCCAGCCTGCTCAACTATGTTGCTGTCCGCACGCTGACCAAGAGCAGCCAGGGCTTTGTGGATGGTGTCATTGCGACCGACGTGGAGACCGGCGATGAGCTCTGCGCCTCCGCCAAAGTGGTGATCAATGCGACCGGCGGTTTCACCGACGTTTTGCGGCGGCAGGTGGATGCCGCGGCGGCTCCGATGCTGGCCCTCAGCCAAGGCGTTCACCTGGTGTTCGACCGGTCTTTCGTCCCGGGAGACAGCGCCATTATGGCGCCCCATACCAGCGACGGGCGCGTCATGTTTGTGATTCCCTGGCACAATCACGCGCTGGTCGGCACCACGGATACTGCTATATCCTCGCCAACGCTCGAACCGGTTGCACTCGAGCAGGAGATTGATTTCATTCTCGGCACAGCATCCGCCTATCTGGCCCGCACGCCGACGCGGGCCGATGTGTTGAGCGTTTTTGCGGGCATCCGGCCACTCGTTCTGCCGGCCACCGGGGGTAACACCGCGGCCATATCCAGAGATCACACGGTTCGTATTGAGAACTCCGGATTAGTGACCATCTGCGGAGGAAAATGGACCACCTACCGCCGGATGGCGGAGGACTGCGTAAATCAGGCTGC
>DATLBY010000391.1:0-7137 GCA_035526665.1 Bryobacteraceae bacterium | reverse complement strand
AAGCAGCGCGTGAGTAAATCCGGCTTTTGCCACCTGCGCCTGCCAGCCGGGGCGAACCTCTATCAGATTCAAATACTCTTTCATGTAGTCACTGCCGTAAAAGTCGCTTCTGCCATCGAAAAATACTTTTCGCGCGCCGTTGAAACGATAAATGAGATACCCGCCAAATTTGTCGGGAGCAAGCAGCCGGGCTTCCAGCGGAAGCTTCGCCACAGCGAAGGATGCAACCACGGGAAACTCGTCCTGGGGAAAGCCGGCGTGCGCCTCAACCGCAGGCAGGCGAAGGCAGGCCACGGCCAGCAACAGCAAGGGAGCCAGCAGCAGAGCGCCGCTGAATTTGCGGTCCAGTATTCGCAGGTTGCGCGAATATGCAAGAAAATCGCGAATCGCAGTTTGCAGCCGCGGCTGCAAATCTTCGCACGACGCGAGCGCCCGGGTAATGGAGGCATTCGCCAGCGGTAGCAGCAGAAGGGCCAGAAGCGGAAGGGCTCGCGCCGAGCGCAATGCCATGGCCAGTAGAAGCGCTGCCGTCAGAGCGTGCGCGAGCTTCTTCTGGCTAAAAGCGAGCACTCCGCCGATTGCCGATAATCCCACCACAAGCAGGATCTGCGAGGCGCCTGCGGCATGAAAATTGAAGCTCTGAAATTCCCCCACGCGGTCTAGCAGTTCTTTATTGAAGAGGTAGTGGATGACGTGCCCGTGAAGCTGCCATCCATAAGGATTGATAAAGCTGCCGGCGAGGCTGCAGGCCGCGAGGGCGGCAATCCACTGCGCGCGAGCCCATTCACTTTCCCGGTCCAGCCTCCAGATCAGAGGCCGAAGCCAGTAGGAGATGGCGTAGAGAGCACATAACACGGGAGCAAAAAAGAAGCTGGCGTGCATGTTAGCCCAGAGAGCCGTAAAGCCAAATGCAAGAAGCGCATCCATGATGCTGAACTCTTGGCGCTCTTTTTCGAGGAAAAACATCAGGCCGAGCAGAAAGAGCCAACTGAAGACGTGAGGCCGCGCCAGCCAGTGCATGTTCACGGTGGATAACATCGGGATGGCGAAGAGGCACGCGATCAAAAAATTGCCGCCGGCGGTCCATTGCAGTTGGAACCACAACCACGTGCAAGCCGCAATGACCAGGGCAAACAGCAGGGCGACACCGGGCAGTCCTCCAGCTTGATGAGCGGCGCCCATGGCCGCATCCGAAGCCCACTCCCAGGCAAACCACGGTTGGCCGGAGCGCAACAGGGAATACGATTCCGTGCGGGGCAGGCCCGCACCCGCCAGAATGGCTTCCCCGGTGCGTATGTGCCAACCGGAGTCGGAATCGCGGAACAGCTGGCGGGTACCGTCAAACAGGAGAAGGCAAAAGCCAAAGGTTACGATCGATGCGAAAAGCGCCAGATCGGGGAGGAGCCACAGGATCCAGGACCGAGCCTGCGCAGTGCGCCGGTCCATGCCGCTTTCGTGATCGAGTGAGCAGGTCAAATCCATTAGATTGCGGCAAGGGCTCCGGGGATCGGGCCTTGCGCGAGCTATTGGCCGGAGGTGCCGATGCTGGCGAGTCCCTGAGTAATACTCGAGTAGAGGCTGACCACGGCCGTGGACAGCTGGTTGACAGTGGTAATGAGCGCGAGGCCCACGGCCGCGACAATCAATGCATACTCCACCAGATCCTGGCCACGCTCGTCTTTAACCAGTTGGGTGATAAACAGTTTCATACTTGCTCCTATTTTGAAGCGGTCTGTACCGCTGTATCTTTTGGATTCCCGTTCGTTCCTAACACAGCGTGCTTCAGATGGCCGGTAAAACGCTTCCAACCGGATGCAGCGGGACGGGTCGACATGGCAATGGGCTCTCCATCCAGACCGGAGATCAACAGAAGGTTGCTAAGGGCTGCCGGATGATCTTTGTTATATCCTAGCGCGATCCTGAGTTCCGCGCGGGCCTCCGCGTAGCGCCTCTCCTCGATCAGGATCGCCGCCAAATTGTTGTGCGCCGTCGCGGGATCGCTCACCGATTGCCATTGCGAGAGAGCTTCCGCAGGCTGTGCGGCCACGGCTACTCCCAGGTTGTTGCGCGCCACCTCCGATTGGGGAGCAATCTGTAAAGCCTTCCGAAACTCGTCGGCCGCCTCATCTTTGCGTCCCTGCTGCAGAAGGTTGTAGCCAAGGTTGTTGTGGAACGAATCGGACTTTGGCGCCAGGGCGAGCGCTGCCCGATACTGCGCCTCTGCCCGCTTGTAATCACCGGTATTGTCCAGATAGATCCCCAGCCAGCAGAGGACGTCGGGGGAAGCAGCGGGGTGCGCGGAGGCGAAGGCCTCCAGGCTGGCAATCGCCTCGCCCGGCAGATTCATCGACTGTAAGGCGCGCGCCAGCGCGATGACTACCGCCGGACGATCCGGAAAGCGCGCGGCCGCCAGCCGGTAGTGTTCGGCCGCAAGTTCGGGATAGCCCCTCTGCTCGTAATGGCGCGCCAAGTCCAGCCGCAGCTTCAGATTCTCAGGCTCGGCCGTCATGCGGCGGCGCAGCACCTGCCCTTCGATGTCGCCCTCGCCTATCTCGGCTGCGTTAACGGCCTGCCTTCGCATCACCTTGGCGACAGCAGTGTTCTTGGAGACGTCGTTCATTTGCAGACTGCGCACCTGCACGTGGTGAGCGCAGGAAGCAAGGAGCGACATACCCGCCAGCGCCGCTAAAGAGATTGCCCTCATTTCACGAATTCGAGCTGGTCCCCCACGCCGGTATTCGTCATCTGCAGGGTCCCTGCGGGAAGCTCGAGAACCGAATGGGCTCGCAGACACAATGCCATACGCCACTTGCCCATGTCCCGGCGAACCTTCAAGATTTTACGTTTCTTATTCAAAAACACCACGTCGATCGGAAACTTCATTCCAAAGGTGTGCACGGCCTCGCAAGGGACGATCCACAGCCCCTGGCCGGCTTTCAACCCGGGATACTTGAGTAGACCGGAACGCCGTTTGCTACTGGTATCAGCGACATCGACGGAATCGCCCAGCACATTCTCCCGCGTGGAATTCCTCACCAACAATGTTCGGTACCACTCCTTAACCCACACCGCGGCTGATTGTTGCGGTTGCGGCAGAAACTTCGGATCTCGTGAAGGGTTTAGAGTATCTTAGTTGAGGAAGGTTTTGCAATCATACCCTATGCAGTTCCGTAGCCGTAGTGCGTCCCTCCTGATATTGGTTTCCTTCCTCCTGCAGGCAGCTTTCGCGCAAACCGCGGGTCCCAGTTTTGGTGGCGTCGTGTCGCTCGGCGGTACTCCCTCTGATGCAGTATTGGACGAAGCGCGCGGGCGTTTATACCTGGTCAATTCCAGCGCCGGACGAATCGACGTCTACGATTACGCGGCCAAGAGCGTGACCGGATCGATCCAGGTTGGCACGTTTCCTCTCAGTGCCGCGATGTCCCCGGACGGAGCGTTCCTTTACGTCACCAACACGCAGAGCTCGAGTCTCAGCGTCATCGATCTGGGAAGCAATTCCGTGACGGAGACCGCCAGTCTGCCGGCCAAACCGGAGGGTGTGGCGGTGGGCGCCGACGGGCGCGTCCTCATCACGACCCAGGGCGCCGGCGTGAACAACCAATCGAACACGCTGCTCATCTTTGACCGCACTCAGCAGCAAGGCCAGAAGCTAACACCGGTCGCGTCGCCGCCGGCCATCAGTACACCGGCGCCTCTGCCGGCGCTGTTCCTCGGGAGGCCGGCCACGCAGTTCCCCGGCCGTCTGCTGGCCACGCCGGACGCTCAATTCATTGTGGGCATGGTGGCGATTAACCAAACCACCAACGCCGCCAACACTACTCTTTTTGTGTACGAAGCGGCGTCGGGCGTTGTACTCACGAATCGCACGGTGACGGGCCAGTCCACCGTCCTCTCCATGTCCCCGGACGGCAGCCGCTTCATGGCGGGTTCCACTCTTTACGAGACCGCGACCCTGAATGTAATCGCGCAACAGAATACGGCAAATCTTCCGTTTTTTATCGGTAACGGGACGAACCCCAATTTCAATATTCAGAGCAATTTCGGCGGCAGCGTATTCAGCCCGGACGGCAGCACGATTTACTCCGCATTCAACACATCCGGTCAGGGTATACGGCCGGTAGCCAACGTACTTTATATTTCGAGCTCCCAACACCTGGGCGTCAAGCTCGGGGTTCGCATGCCGCAGAGCATCCTAGGCAAGATGGTGATGACCTCGGATGGGGAGCACCTCTTCGCCATCTCGGAATCCGGTCTCATCGCCATGCCGATCGGGGCGCTACATGAGCGGCCGATCCTGCAACCGGAGACGACCCAGGTGTTTCTGGCAATTGACGAGTGCAACAAGGGACTGGCAAAGACAAGCGTGAAGGTTGCCAACCTGGGTAAAGGCAAGCTGACCTTCAGCGTTCCGACGGTGACAACCGCGCTGGTAACACAGCAATCCACCGGCGTGGTACCTGCCAATCTGGACCTGATAATGGAGCCGGGGCGGAGCGGCGTGGTGCGCCAACCGGGCACCAACCTGTTCACGAATGCGGGTCAGGGCGGCGGCGCCCCGATCAATGTTACGCTGCTGTCTTCAGAAGCCATCAACTATCCAAATACGATCCGCGTGTACATGAACTATCGCCAGTCCGACCAGCGGGGCATCATCTATCCCCGTCCCGTGTCGCTGAACAACGGGCAGGGCCTGCAGGAGCTCCTGGTTGACGAACAACGGGGCCGGGTCTACATTTCAAACGCTGGATATAACCGTATTGAAGTTTTCGACACGCAAAAACAGCGCTTCCTAAATCCGATTGAAGTAGGACAGCTTCCCAGGTCGATGGCCATGAGCGGTGACGGAAACTTTCTTTACGTCGGGAATACCGGCGGCGAATCCATCAGCATCGTCGACCTGGATACGCAGGCTATTGCGGGCCAGCTGAAATTCCCTCCCATTCCGCGGGCCGGAAATCAGAATTCCATTCAGCCCACGGCTCTCGGCATGGGCCTTTCGGGGCTGCAGTTCATGATGTCGAACGGCACATTCTGGCACGTAATCGGCGATCAGGCGACGCCTCGAATCGCCAACTCCGTGACGCCGGTGTCTATTCCGGGCCCGCAATACATGGCCGCCTCGCCCGGCGGCGAGTATATCCTGACGGTCGCCGGCAATGGGAACGCATACCTGTACGATGCATCCATCGATACGTATACGGCCGCACGTCAACTCTTCGATCAGACGCCTGTAAGTTATTTCGGTCCCATCGCGGCCGCTCAGAAGGGCAGCTATTTCGTATTCGGGGGACTGACACTCAGCTCCGCTCTGTCGGTGATCGGAGGCGCCGAGCGGCCGGGTCAGACACAGTTCGGTCCTCCGCCGGCTCCTGGCCAGCCGCCCACGCAGACGATTGTTAGTGCCGGACTGCGCAACGTGGCATCTATCTATCCCATCGACGAGAATACGTTCGTGCGTCTCACCACGCCGGTACGGCAAAACACCACATCCGTCACGCGGGATGACGCGCGTCCCACGATTGAGCTGGTGGACATCCGCACCGGTTCTGAGTCTGTGGTGGGAATCGCTCCCGATAATCCGGTGCAGAGTGTTTTTGGCGCGAACCGGGTCAACGTCCCGTCGCGCCAGCTCGCCGTCGATTCCAAGGGGACAGCGTACGCGATTACTTTGTCCGGCTTGAGCGTTATACCACTCACCTCGTCGGGCACATCCAGCCGCCCGCAAATCACTGCCGGGACCCGCGGCATCGTAAATTCATCCGACGGCACGCCAAACTTCAAGCCGGGCTCGTTCATTACGGTCAGCGGCGCCAACCTTGCGACGGCCGCGACCGCCGACCAGATTCCCGCGCCTACGGTGATGGGGGGATCCTGCGTCGTGTTTAATGACGTAGCGATTCCGCTTTTAAAGACAGCCTCAGGCCAGATATCGGCCCAGATTCCCGCCGATATTCGACCGGGTCAGAATGTGGTACAGGTTCGCTCGCTTGCCACCGCGCAATCGAGTGATCCGTTCGTCGTTACGGTGCTAAAGCCGTAAGGCTAGGACTAAATCCCCGATTGCAGACCCATGCTGTCGGGTAGCCGTCGGCAGAATGACGGCTGGCCAACAACTTGCGTGGTATCCTGAAGGTGCAGCTTACCCCACGGAAAAACACACCTTGAAAGTCGGATTCGTCAGCCTGGGTTGTCCCAAAAATCTCGTCGATACGGAAGTGATGATGGGTCAATTGGTTGCAAACGGGCATGAACTCACTCCCCGCCCGGACGATGCGGACATCATTGTCATTAATACGTGCAGCTTTATCGATCCCGCCAAGCAGGAGTCCATCGACACAATCCTCGAGATGGCGGAGCACAAGAAGACGGGACGGGTGAAAAAGTTAATTGTGGCAGGCTGTCTGGTGGAGCGGTACCGCGGCGATATTCGCAAGGACATGCCGGAAGTGGATGCCTTGGTCGGCACGAATGAACTAGACCGGATCGTGGCCCTCTGCGAGGGGGAAGACACCTCTTCCCTACCCGTTGCACCCTATCTGTATCACGACCTTACGCCGCGAATTCTCACTACGCCGCGGCACTATGCGTATTTGAAAATTTCGGAAGGGTGCGATCATCCCTGTACGTTTTGCGTGATTCCGCAATATCGTGGCAAAAACCGGAGCCGCCGGTTTGAATCCGTCATTGCCGAGGCGACGCGGCTGTTTTCACAAGGTACCCGCGAGATCAATCTGATCGGCCAGGATACAACCGCCTATGGCGAAGATCTCGGCTTAAAGGACGGTCTGGCTCATCTGCTGGCACGGTTGGCGCAAATAGAAACTGTGGAGCAGAAGTGGATCCGGTTCCTCTACGCGTATCCAAACCGCGTGAATCAAAAGCTGCTGGATACCTTAGCTGAGCATTCTTCGCTGGTCAAGTACATGGACATGCCGCTCCAGCACGCCAGTGCGCCGGTCCTGAAGCGGATGAAGCGAGGCGCCGGCGCTGACATTTTCCTGAAGTTGATTGAGAAGATTCGAGCGAGTGTTCCCGGCATCGCTCTGAGAACAAGCTTCATTGTCGGCTTTCCGGGTGAGACCGAAGGCGATTTCGACGAGCTTTGCCAGTTTGTGAAAGCGGCACAGTTCGATCGTC
>DATLBY010000390.1:0-4542 GCA_035526665.1 Bryobacteraceae bacterium | reverse complement strand
TGGCCGGATGATCCATTCTGATAATCACGGAAGTGCGGGACCTGCTGGAGTGCGAGAAGTTGCCGGTTAAAGGACGAGGCTAGTCAGGTAGACGACCTTGACCAGCGAGGACCGGTGGATCGGCTTGTTCGGCTTCTCGGTCGTGATGAACTCGTCTGCGTGTGATCGATGGGCTGCTGCCAAGTGGAGGGCGTCCATCTCTCCGAGACCTGCTTTGGCTGCTTCTTACCTTAACGCTGGAGGAAGTATGAAACCTTGGTTGCGGGGGACTGCAACGCCCCGAATATATTGAGGTTGGGGTTTCGCTTGCCGCTTAGGCCGGAAGCGAGGGAGCGAGCTTCTTCAGGATGTGCTTTGCCAGGAACTCGTTGATCTCTCGGTGTCGGGGTATCGGTTGAGAAATACCCGTTTTCGGATTGCTGTACCAGTCGTGATTTCCACCGTGCCGAACGAACTTGCAGCCCGCTTCTTCCAGCTTGCCAACCAGGTCCGTTCGCTTCATCCGAGCGTCAGTTCGCCAACACGGCGAATGCCCGGAATCTCGCCACTGGTTAGATCCCGATAGAGATCCCGAAGGTTGTCCTCCAGTTCCGCCAACGTTTCACCTTGCGTTAAATAGTCGGGGAACTCCTCGAAGTAGCCGAGCCACGTGCCGTGATCTTGCCAGTGGACGTAACGGGCGCTCATGAAATGATTCTACTGCTAGAGCAGGCGCGAGAAAGTAGATGTATCTGTTTTGGTTGCGGGGGTAGGATTTGAACCTACGACCTTTGGGTTATGAGCCCAACGAGCTACCAGACTGCTCCACCCCGCACATCCATGGTAGCGTACCCCCTGCACCCAATCAACACTACTGCAGCAAAATTTTTACAATCTTGTCCGCCAAGTCGCCAAATGCCACGCCCTGCAGGTTGAACATCATCGCAACCGCCATCTGATCACCCGGCAGATAACGCAAAACCGTCGAGACGCCCGCCTGCCCGCCCGTGTGGCTGACCTGCCGCCGTCCTCCAATCTCCCCCACGCCCCATCCCAGGCCGTAATAGGTCGATTTTCCGTCTCGCGTCCGCTGCGGAGTCCACATCGTCTCCACCATCTCGCGGCTCAGTAGCTTTCCCCCTCCCACCGCCTGCGCGAACTTCACCAGGTCGCCGGCCGTCGATGCCATCCCACCGCCTGGAATCTTGTTGCTGGTGTCCGCCAGGGGAGCATTCTCCACCAGGCCCGCCGCGGTCTGGAAGTAGCCGCGCGAGCGGTTGGGAATCAATGTATACACGTCGTCCATGTAAATACTGGTCATGCCCGCCGGGTCAAAAATATTCCGGCGCACATACTCGCTGTATGCGATCCCCGATGCTCCTTCCACCACCGCGCCCGCCAGCACGAAGCCGAACGTGGTGTAGAGATATCGCGTGCCCGGCTCATGCACCAGCGCGTCATCTTGAAACGTCTGCAGCGCCTCGGCAACCGAGGAATAATGTTTCGTGCTGTAGGGCTCGGCCTCGTCCTTGTAGTGCCGGACGCCTCCCAGGTGTGCCAGCAACTGGCGCGTCGTTACCGGCCACTGCTTCTTGGGAAAGCCCGCCACGTATCTCTCGACGGGCGCATCCAGATCCAGCTTGCGGGCCTGTACCAGCTGCATCGCCGCCACTGCGGTGATGGGCTTAGAAATGGATGCCAGCCGGTAAACCGTGGACGCCTTCGCCGGGACGAAGTTCTCCATGTCCGCCATCCCGTACCCATTCGACCAATACACGTTTCCCGGTCCCGCCACTGCAATCGACATGCCCGGAATGCTCTGGCGCGACATTTCGCTGCTGATCAGCGTTTCGATGGCGCGGATCTTCTCCGCGGCCAATCCTGTTTGTGGCAGCGATTGCGCGGCAGCCGGCAGGCCGGTCAAACACAGTAGAACGAGCGCGGCAAACAGCATCGCTAGCGGATTGCGGAAAATGGCAGCGGGCGAAGAATCGAATTGCTGATATTCGACACGATCTCCCCATCAGCGAATCCCGGCTGGCTCTTCATTTTGCTCCATTCGGGACTGGAGGCAAACGCCGCCCAGGCCTTCTCGCGCGCCGCCAGATCGTCGAAGGCGAGCAGGTAAGTCAGGTTCGGCATATTGCGCCCCGCAATCGTCTCCCCAAAGAATACCGGCGTCATGTGGAACTTCCGGAACAGGCCGATCTCTCCCTCGTTGAACATGCGGACCTTTCGGGCCAGGGTGTGCGGATCATTCGACTCGTAGGTGCGCAATTCGAAGAGCCGCGCCTTCTCCTGCTTGGCCGGTACCTCAATCCCGGGAATCGTCTCGAAGGCACGCAACAGGCTGATCTCCGCGCGCACGTAGCCGAGGCCGCTTCTATAGTAGGCTTCGCGCTCCTTGTGGAGCTGCTTATCCCCCGCGATCTTCTGGTTCGCCGCATCCCACGCAGCCGCGTCCGGAAAGCTGCTCACCACTAGGATGAACGGCGTCTCCTGTGCAATCACGCTGCCGAAGACGCCCACCGGCGCCACTCCGGCCCGCTGCAGCGCGGGTACATAGCTTTTTCCCAGGAAATCGGTGGTGCGCTGGCCCATCCCGTCCTGCGTGTTGCGAAGCTTCAGCAGCCGCAGCTCCAGAATCGACCGCTTATCCGCCGCGCTCGCCGGCATTCCCATCCACAGTCCTCCCCCCGCCACGCTGCTGAAAAACATTCTTCGATTCATACAGACGAAATGGTATCACCCGAGCGCGGCCGCGGGTGCGGCTCCGAACCGCCGTTCGCGCGCGCGATAGCTGGCCACCGCCGCCTCCAGATCGGCCGCCCCGAAGTCCGGCCACATCCTGGGAGTAAATATCAGCTCTGCATAGGCACATTCCCAAAGCAGGAAATCGCTCAAACGCTGCTCCCCGCCGGTGCGGATCAGAAGGTCCACATCCGACCCGAGCGCTGCCTCCATCGCTTCCCTCGATGCCCACGCGCCCCGCCGTCCGGCCTCCAGCAGCATGTCGCGCGAGGAGTAGTCCACCGCGATTCGCAAATGCACGCGCCCACCCCCTCGTGTCGCCTCTTCGCACAGCTGGATCGCCTGTGGAATGCCTTCCGGCAGCCGGTCGCGCCGGCCGATCACGCTTACCCGAACTCCTTCGGAGACGCAGCGTTCTGTCTCATGCGCCAGGTAGAGCCGGAATAGCTGCATGATTCCCTGGATCTCATCCAGCGGCCGCTTCCAGTTGTCCGCTGAAAACGCGTAGACCGTTAGGACATCAATGCCGCAGGCCGGTGCTGCCTCCAAAGTCCGGCGCAGCGCGTCCGCGCCCCGGCGGTGTCCGGCCAGCCGGGGAAGCCCTCGGGCGCGCGCCCAGCGGCCATTCCCATCCATAATGATTGCGCAATGAAAAGTACTTGTTGTCATAAAGTAAACACCCAAAAAAATAGACCTTCTACCGTTCCCGCATCGCCTGGATCAGCGCCTCCATGTGATCCAGATACTTTTCCAGCGCGCGCCTGCCGGTAGGTGTAATTCTGTACTCGGTCCGCGGCACCCGGCCCGCGAACGTTTTGGTACAGCTGATGTATTCGGCCTCCTCCAGCTTCCTGGCGTGGACGCTCACGTTGCCGTCTGTGGCTTTCAGCAGTTGTTTTAAATCGTTGAACGTCAAGGAGGGATTGGCTGCCAGAGCGCTCACGATTCCCAGCCGCATACGTTCGTGAATCAGACGGTCCAATTGGAGCGCGCGCTTCTCCGCCGTCTCGCCCGCGGCCGTTTTCGCTTTCACACTCGCGCTCTCTTGCGTCTGCTTCGCTGCGGCGCTCGCTCTAGCCACCATATCTCCTTGCGATGATCGTGCCAAAAACCATGTGCAGGCCGCCGAAACCTGCCCCCAGCAGCAGGTCGTTGTACGCCGGAGGCGCCAGGAAAGCCAGGCACCCCAGCAAAACAAACCAGAGTCCCATCACCGGGACAATACGGACCGAAAAGGCTCCGCCGGTTACGATTCCGGTTCCATACATGCAGAGCCACATCCCCGGAATCAGTTGGTGAACGCCCGCCCTCGACAGCACTAGCGTCAACAATCCGCCAATCAGGATCGGCGGGGCAAAACTGAGAGCGAACTTGCGGCCGGGAGCTGAAAATAGCGACATCCCCGCAGCGCGCGCTTTTCGTTCCATGGAGTAGCCGCCAATCACCAGCGCCACCACAGCTTCAGCCAGCCACGTGCTGTACCATCCGGCCAGCGAGGACTGAAAATGAGCGGCCAGCGAAGCTATCACGGCTGAGATGCCCATCGCCACTCCGCCCCACCCAGGTACGCCCGTAAATGAACCCGCCCGCTCCATCGTGTCCCGGATGAAGCGCAGATTGTCCATGGCGTGCGTGTGCATCGCCGCGGGTTCCGAAGTTACGGCCCTAAGGCTCCGAGCCTGTGCCATGAGCAAAGCATACTCCAATGCCGCTGGATTGGCAAGTACTTTGTCTGGTAGAGTGGCGCCGCGTCTACGGCAGTTGCCGGAAACTGGTGAGCTGCACTCCTTCGCGCTGCAGCAGGTCGCGCAC
>DATLBY010000389.1:0-5981 GCA_035526665.1 Bryobacteraceae bacterium | reverse complement strand
ATGTAATCGCCCCCGGCCCCACTCGCGCTTCACTGGACATGCCGGAGGCGGCCCACAATCCGCTCATGCTGCAGGGCGACCACGGACCAGTCGCTTTCCGTAACATTTATATCCGAAAGCTTGCTGGAGTAAAGTAGCCGGCTACACTTCGATCGGCAGGCGCAGGCCGGCGCGATTGCATTTTACCGGCCGGGTCGTGTACCATCAACCCATGCCGTTGCGCCGGAGCTTCGCGTCCCATCAGCCGATGGCCGACACGCGTCTGCTCGGCGGTTCTATCCTTAGCCTCCTGATTCTGGGCCTTCTTACCGGCCCCGCCTGAGGCTACTCGTCAATCTATTCTGAGTGGCCACCGGCGGGGACCCGTCTGGTGGCTTTTTTGTTTATGGAGTATGGAATGTTGAAACCTAAAGTAGCGGTCTTCGATACCACGTTACGCGACGGCGAGCAGGCGGCGGGTACGCGGCTCGGCAGCCGCGAGAAGCTTACGCTCGCCAGACAACTGGCCCGGCTAAAAGTGGATGTCATCGAGGCCGGCTATCCCGCCTCCTCCCCTGACGATTTCGAAGCCGTGCGCAACATCGCCGCGGAAATCGATAGCTGCACTATCTGCGCTCTTTCGCGCGCCGTGCCCGAGGATATCCATGCATGCGGGAAGGCTCTGGCGAAGGCCAGCCGGCCGCGCATCCACACCGGTATCGGCGCTTCGGACATACACATCAGCGGAAAATTCCGGGACGATCGCTACGGGCGCACGCTGGAGGAAAAGAAAAGAAGGATCCTGCAAATGGCCGTCGATGCGGTACGGCTTGCCAAGACTCATGTGGATGATGTGGAGTTCTATGCGGAGGACGCGGGCCGCGCCGAACAGGAGTTTCTCTTCGAGATGCTGGAGGCGGTGATCGATGCCGGAGCCACCGTCGTCAATATTCCAGACACCACCGGCTACACCGTCCCGGAGCAGTACGGCGCCCTGATCGCAGCCATCGGCGCAAAGGTGCCGAACATCCGGAAGGCCACCATCAGCGTGCACTGCCATGACGATTTAGGCCTGGCTGTCGCCAACGCTCTCGCGGGAATTCAGAACGGGGCGAGGCAGGTGGAGGGTACCATCAACGGCATTGGGGAGCGGGCGGGGAACGCGTCGCTGGAAGAAGTAGTGATGGCACTGCGCACGCGCGCCGACTATTTTTCCGTGGAGACCGGCGTGGATGCGCGGGAGTTCTATCGTACCAGCCGGCTGGTGGCGGACCTGCTGGGGATGCCTGTTCCCGCCAATAAAGCCATTGTGGGAGCAAATGCGTTCTCTCATAGCTCGGGAATCCACGTGGACGGTTTCCTGAAAAACCGGCAGACGTACGAGATTATGCAACCCGAGGACGTGGGCCTGGCGGAAAGCCGCGTGATTCTCACGGCCCGCACGGGACGCGCGGGGCTGCGCGACCGGCTGGAAAAGCTCGGATACACGCTTTCGCCCGAGGAACTCAACCAGACCTACTCCCGTTTTCTTGCTGTCGCGGACAAGAAACAGGAGGTATTCGACGAGGACCTGACCGCCATCGTGCGCGATGAACTGCACCCGGAATCGGAGCGTTTCCAACTCGAGTACCTGCACATCTACAGCGGCACTTCAGCCATTCCCACCGCGACCGTGCGCGTGCGCGTCGACAGCGAATTGCGCGAGTCCGCCTCCATCGGCGACGGTCCAGTGGATGCGGTATACAAGGCGATCTCCGCCGTAACGAAGACTTCCGCCACACTGGAGCGCTACGACATACGCTCAATGACCAGCGGCACCGAAGCTATGGGGGAAGCTACCGTTCACCTGGCGGATGGAGAGCACAAAGTAATCGGCCGCGCCGCCTCGACCGACATTTGTGAAGCGAGCGCGCGTGCCTATGTGGATGGGCTGAATAAGCTCGCCAATCTGGATCGTAAGCGGCAAGAGGCGGCAGCCGTTCCGTAGCGGCGGGAGTGTTAGTATGCACAACTGGAATTGAAGATGTCGAACTCCAACACGATGGCTGTAACACGCCGGCAATTTGTGTCAGCCGCAGGTGCCGCCGGAGCCCTCTCCGGTCAATCGGAGACCGCCTCTAATCACCGCTTCACAAAGGGAATTTGCCGCGTCATCTTTCCCTCCGCCATGCCCCTGGAAGGGTGCTTCCGGGCGGCCAGGAATGCGGGCTTCGAAGCCATCGAGCTTACGATGACGGGGGACTTGGATCCGTCCGTCGCCGCCGACCGCGTCAAGCGAACTCACGAACAGGCCCTCAAGGCAGGTATTGCGATCGCGGCGCTCTGGGTGACGCCCCTCGCGCAATATCCTCTGAACAGTCCGGATGCGCGGGTCCGGGGACAGGGCGTCGAATCGATCCGGAAAGCGATCGAGTTTGCCGGCTATCTAAACTGCCGTGCGCTGCTGGTGGTTCCGGGCCGCGTGGGTAGCCTGAATGGCGAACTCATCGGCTATGAGGCCAGCTGGGAGCGCTTTACTGCCGAATTGAAGAAATTAGTTCCCCTGGCCGAACAGGCGCGCGTAGTGCTCGCGATCGAAAACGTCTCGAACAAGTTTCTGTTGAGCCCGCGTGACAAACGTACCTTCGTCGATCAATTCAACACTTCCTGGGTACGCTCTTTCTTCGACATCGGCAATGTAATGTATACCGGGTATCCGGAGGATTGGATCCTGACGCTCGGATCCAGAATCGCGCGCGTTCATGCAAAGGATCGCAAGAACACTCCCAAGGCGGAGTTCGAAAGTCCTTCTGGATTATTGGAAGGTGACGTAGATTGGAAATCCGTTATATCCGCCTTGGTAAAAGTGGGATATCGGGGCTCTATCTCAGCTGAAATTGGCCCCAAGCCCGACGACCCGGATCACCTGAAAAAGGTTTCGGCGGCGATGGACACGATTCTTGCCATGGCGTGAGGCTTGCCCCATTGACACAAATCAGACCGCGGTGATAGCGTAGCTTCACAAATGTGAACTGCATTCGTCGGCCCAGAGATGGACAACTCCATCCCTGGACGCTGACCACGGTGTTTGATATGCGGGGAGGTGTCATGGCAGCTCGACGACTGAATAGTTTGTTTACCAACCGCACCTGGTTGGAGGGCCTTGTCTTGTTCCTGGCACTAACACCGCCGGGTCTATTCGCCCAGGCAACATTCGGCGGACTGACCGGAACAGTTACCGACACCTCGGGGGCAGTAATTCCGCGCATCCCGATTACGGTGACGAATCAGGCCACTGGCATCACAAAAACTGCGGAAACCAACGATCACGGCGACTACGAAGTAACCCACCTCAACGCTGGAACCTATTCAGTGTCGGCGGAAGCTCCAGGGTTCCGCAAGTTCGAGCATCGCGACATTCTCCTGATGGCACTGCAAACCGTGCGCATCGATCTGAAGCTGGAGGTGGGTACAGTAGGCTCCGAAATCACAGTACAAACCGGTGCGCCCGTCATCGAGACGGAAGCGCCCGTCATCTCGAACGTGAAAACCGCCAAGGAGCTGCGGGATTTGCCGCTGAACATCATGAATGGAGTGGTGCTGAACGCCATGCTGTTCACGGTGCCCACCGCCTACCAGACGCAGGGTGCAAAGTACGCCATGGGCGGGGCACGGGGCACGCAGCTCTACTACAACATTGACGGCATCAGCGCGAATTCGCCCGCCTTTGGCGTCCAGAGTTCTCCCCTGGAGCCCTCCATCGAGTCCATGGGCGAGATGACGTTTAACGTTGCCAACAACAAGGCCGAGTTTGGCGAGGTGACCAACGTTACCGTAATCACGAAATCAGGCGGGAACAAGTTTCATGGCCGGCTCTACGAGCAGAATTCCAACACGGCGTTCAACGCCCGCCCATTTTTTGCGATCACGCGCGCGCAGAATAACAGCAACGATTTCGGCGGATCCATCGGCGGGCCGATCCGGCATAACCGAACATTCTTTTTCGGCGCGTTTGAAGGCTTTCGTCAGCGCGTGCCGGCCAATCTTGCGCCCAGCGTCCCCACGGTGAAGATGCGGCAGGGCGACTTCTCCGACCTGCTCCGGGGCAGCAATCCGGTGACTATCCGAAACCCCCTCTCAGGTAACCAGCCGTTTCCGAACAACGTCATTCCGACCAATCTGCTGAGCGCGGCTTCCCTCAAGTGGCAGGATCGTTTTTTTCCGCTTCCTAATTTCGGCGCGCCTGACCTGACCGTCTCGAATTTCCGCGGCAGCTATCCCCAGGATGTGCGGCAGGATCAATTTGATGCCCGCGTCGACCACTACATTTCGTCAAAGAATACGGCCTATATGCGGTATAGCTATAAACGCCTCCGCCCGCACATGATCGATAGCGGCGTGCCTCCCGATTTTGCCGGCTACCGGGTGAATGTTCGGACCGGGCATCTGGTTGCGCTTTCCGACACATGGACCTTGCGCCCCAACCTGATTAACGAATTCAAGCTGGGTTTCTCGCGGAGTTACAACCCGCGCGAGGGCGAAATAACCGGACAGGAAGTAATCGACATGTTGGGCGTGCAAGGGTTGCCCCGGCAGACGGAGCCCATCAACAACATACCGTCAGTTTCGATCTCTAACTTCGTCTCTATTTTCCAGGTGGCTAAGCAGGCGCCGGCGGAAAACAGTTTCCAAGCCATCAACCAGGTGTCGTGGATCAAAGGGCAGCACACAGTGAAGATGGGTGGCGAGTACCGGCCCCAGCAGTATAACGACTACATCTATCCGTCTTTCGGCAGCTACAGCTTCACCAATCGTTTCAGCGGCTACTCTTATTCTGACTTTCTGTTGGGCCTGCCCCAATCCACCTCTAGGACTTACGTCCGGCCGCCGCAATCGGCGCGCTTCTGGTTTCTGAGCGGATTCGTGCAAGACGACTACAAAGTTTCGCAAAGGCTCACGTTGAGCTACGGCGTGCGATATGAATACGACCCTCCGGGAGTGGATACGCACGACACGATTGCGAACTTTGACCGTGCCACTGGCAGCATCGTGGTGCCGAACGAGACAGTGCGCCGTGACAGCGTAAATCCGCTATTCCCGGCCGGGATTCCCATAATTACAGCGAAACAGGCCTACGTGCCCGAGCGTTCGCTGCGCCGGGGGGACAGGAACAACCTGCAGCCGCGCATTGGATTCGCGCTGCGGCCTCGGGCTGACACGCGCACCGTAGTGCGCGGCGGCTATGGTATCTACTCGGACGATTTCACGGGCGACCTGTTTTCGCAGCTCTATGGCGGACCTTTCCGAATCACGGAAAGCTTTAACAACACAGTGGACAATAACGTCCCGCTGCTCACTTTCCAGCGCGCTTTTCTACCTCAGGGAACGTTGGGCGCACTGACGCTCACGGGGATTGATCCTAATCTGAAGAATCCGTTTGTCCAACAGTGGAACTTTACTTTGGAGCAGGCGCTACCCGCATCCCTGGGTGCGCGGGTTTCCTACATCGGGACGCTGTCCAATCATTTGGTGTATGGCCGCAACATCAACCAGCCGCCGCCGAGCACACTGCCGTTTGCCCAGAGCAGGCGTCCGTATCCGCTGTACCAGAACATTACCTGGCGGGAAAACGGGGCCACCCAGAATTATCACGCGATGACGGCGGAACTCAATCGCCGGATGAACAAAGGTCTCCTGTTCAACCTCGCGTGGACTTGGGCCAAAAATCTGAATGACGCGGATGAAGTGGGTACCACCGAGGGCGGGCCGACGCTGGAGAACGCGTACGATCGCGAACGGGAACGCGGCAACTCGCCGTTCGTTCCGAGGCACCGTGTAGTAAGCAGCTTGGTGTGGGAACTGCCGGCCGGCAAGGGCCGCCATTTTCTGAATCATGGTGGGCTCGCGAATACATTGATAGGAGGCTGGCAGATGACTGCGTTCTACAGCGCGCAAAGCGGGCTGTTCTTCACTCCGGCGTTTTCTGGACCGGACACCTCGAACACGCAGGCCTTCGGCAGCAC
>DATLBY010000388.1:0-4497 GCA_035526665.1 Bryobacteraceae bacterium | reverse complement strand
CATATTTAGTCCGCGGATCGCGAGTGAGCTGAACCGGCTCTCCGTTGGGGAGCAACTTCACGTAAATCTGGTCGGGTGTGAGGAACCAGGAGTCACTTCTGTAAAACGCGACCATGCGGCCGTCCGGCGACAATGCCGGCGACACAGCCGAATCGGTAAAGTTTGTAATCTGCGTGTAGCTGAGTTCCTGCTTGGCTGGGCGTGCCGGCCGCATCACCCACAGGAGCCCACCGGCAGCGATAGCCAGCAAAACGAACGCGCCGGCGATGAAAAAGAGCCGAGGCGCTGGAGGCGGCTGTAGGGCGGAAGGAACGGAATCGGCCGGAGCAATGACGGGCTGGCGTGGAAACTCCACTACCGGCGTAGTTACGGGAGCCGTGAACATATAGCCCCGGCGGGCCACCGTCCGGATCAATTGCTGCGAATTATCCTCCAAAGCTCGCCGGATTTCGACCAGACACTGAGCCAGGGAATTATCGGTAATAGCGGCGTCCGGCCAGACCGCCTCGATGAGAGCCGTCTTAGTCACTAGCCGGTCATGATGCTCCAGCAGGTAGGCCAACACCTCAAATGACTTGGGGCGCAAAGTGATCTCTTCGCCGCGGCGGCGCAGAAAACCGCCCTCCAGGTCCAACGTAAAATCGCCAAAACAGTATTGCCGCCGCGACCGTTCTACCGGGAGTGGCTCATGGCTGCTCATGGGGCCTTCACGAATGTTTCATCACTTTATCATCACGGCATCACGACTTCCAGCCCCTTGCGATCTAAGCTTCTCTGGCAACACACCTCAACAGACCTCGGGCAGGCGCCTGAGAACAAAAAGGAGCAGCACATGGAACGTTCTATCAAAATCACACTGTTTGCTTTAGCTCTAGCTGGTTTCGCCGTTATGGCAATTGTCGGACTGCCCACGGAGGTGAAGGCGGCCAATGAAAATACACTTACCTTCGATGTAGCGTGCGACTGCCGCACAGCGAATTGGGGGTCGGGTAACCGGGGCGAAGTGTTTATCGTCAGTGGCAAGATATTTCCTGCCGGGACGCTTCCCTCGGGAACCGCCACCAACGATCCAACGCTACCCGTCAATGGTATAGCCCCGATCGGTAACTGGACATGCCGCGGACAGTCGGCTGGCGCACTCCCTCCGGCGTACAGTCTGACACCCTTCGCCTTTAACACCCAGTACTTCATCCTGAACCCCGACCGGGCGTTAACCGTCGAAGGCTTTACTGTTCTTCCAGAGGGAGAACGATTGGCAGTGACTGGTGGCATCGGCAGCTTCAGGGGCGCCAGTGGTGACCTCGAAGAAGGGCCCCTGGGCACCAATGCCACCGGATGTCCGAACTTCCGCGCCAAGTTCACATTTCAGCCTGGCTCTCTGCGTTGAACAGGATTAAAATCCGGGGAACGGACCGGCACGAATTCTAAGGAGGGTATTGCCGTGAGGATGAAGCTTTCCTGCATACTCGTTCTAAATGCGGCTGTCATGGCTGCCGATGTCGTCACTGACTGGAACACCGTGGCGCTCGATGCCATTCGCGCGGGCAATACGCCTCCCCCGGCCGCGGCCCGCAATTTGGCAATCCTGCATGCCTCCATCTATGACGGCGTGAACGGCATTCGCAGAACTCACAAGCCTTACTTCGTGGCCGCCACGGGCCCAAACGACGCCTCGATCGAAGCAGCGGCATCCGCCGCTGCCCGCCGGGTGCTGTTGAGTCTGTACCCCGCCCTGCAACGCACGATCGAAAGCGAGTATCAGAATTCTCTCCACCGGATTCCCGACAATGCCCGGAAGTCTCAAGGGATCCAGTGGGGTGAATTCGTCGCGCTGGCAGTTCTGCAATCGAGAAGCAGCGACGGCTCATCCAATTCGATCGCGTACACTCCCGGAACACAACCGGGACAGTGGCGGCCCACGATCTCTTTTGGAGGAGTGGTTCGTCCCGCCCTCCTGCCCCATTGGGGCTCGGTACGTCCCTTTGCGCTCGCTGCCGGGACGCAATTCCGGCCGCCGCTGCCCCCGCCGCTCGACAGTCCCCAGTACGCCGCCGACTGGAATATGGTGAAAGCCATAGGTGGTCTCATCAGCTCCACGCGCACCACGGAACAGACGCAGATCGCCCAGTTTTGGGGATACGGTCCCGGTACCGCCACGCCACCCGGCCATTGGAATCAGATCGCGCAGGCGGTGGCGAATCGGGATAACGGCCGGGACGGTGCCGAGAGTAGTGCGGGCCATGGACGCAGCAGTGTTGAGGAGAATGCCCGGCTCTTTGCGCTGCTAAACATCGCTTTGGCGGACGCTGCGATTATTAGCTGGGACTGCAAATATGTCTACAATTACTGGCGGCCCATCACAGCCATCCACGAGGCCGCCTCGGACGGAAATTCAGCAACGGAACCTGACCTGTCCTGGATGCCGCTGCTTCCGACGCCTCCCTTCCCGGAGTACACCTCCGGGCATAGCACCTTCAGTAGCGCCGCGGCCGTCGTGCTGGCTTACTTCTTTGGCTCGGATAGGATACGGTTTTCGGTCGGATCAGACGATCTGCCTGGCGTCCGGCGCTCCTATCGAAGCTTTTCCGAAGCCGCCCAGGAAAGCGGCATCAGCCGGGTCTATGGCGGAATTCATTTCCCGTCCGCCAACGTCCACGGCTTAAGCACTGGCGCCGCGGTGGGGATCTACGTAGCCTGGAACTTTCTGACTCCGCTTTAAAATTGAGCGGATCACTGGGTTATGGCAGCGGGACTCGAAACAGGTTCCGGTGCCTGGTCGTCTTCACGTAGTGCCGCGCCCCTTGCTGATCGCCAGAAAAGGAGCAGCACATGAAACGTATCACCAAAATCACTCTGTTCGCTTTAGGGCTGGCCGGTTTCCGCGGGCGTGGCGGTTCTTGGATTGCCAAATGAAATATGTAGCAATCCTGACGAAGCAGACGGAAAGAATCTCTTCCATGAGCGCAGCCGTGCACTGAGAGATGCCGACTCTCGGGATAAATCAGGATGCGGCGCTGCAGCTCCTCGCCAGAGGCGCCGATGTGAATCGGGCTGCACATCGCGGAAGGAAGGTTATTTCAGGTGTTCTGCTGGGTCACGTGACTGCGCAGCCAGGGAACAAGCTTGTCGAAGCTGAACTGGTTCGCTTCGTAAAGGCCGGCGACAAAAGCGTACGTCTCCTCCGCATCAGCCGTGAGCCGCGCGCCGTTGATGGCGAGAAATGTATACGTGGCGGCGAAAGCCGTGCGCTTGTTGCCGTCGATGAAGGGATGGTTCTGGGCAAGGCTTTCCCAGAGCGCTGCGGCCTCTTCGATCAGGTCGGCGTAATAACCGGTCTGGGGCCGGAAGAGGGCAGCTTCGAGCAGCCCCTGATCCCTGATGCCATGGGTGCCGCCATAGCGTTCGATCTGGTCGGTGTGCATCGCCAGCACTTCGGCCACGGTGAGGTAGTCGGTCATTCAGCGAGCTTTTTGTAAAGAGCGCCGTATTTTTCGTGGCTGGCGAGATATGCGCCCATGACGTGGGAGCGCGGTGTTGCGTTCTTGCGCTTCTCGATCAGGTCGCCGAGGGCCTCGTCCACGAGCGCCTGAAGCTGGCGGCCTTCCTTTTCGGCGAGCCTGCGCACGGCCGTGAGGATTTCGGAATTGACTTGGGTGGCGAATTTCTCGCGAGTCTGGGACATGGGATAAGCGCCTTCTCTTCTACTGTCAGGCTATCATGATAAATCATGATACGCCAAGAAATATGAAATAAACATCTGGACTTTGCGCTAGCTGACCAGAACTGGGCCATCGACTGAACAACAGGCCTTTCGCGGACCCTTCGAGTCCTGCCTGCGCCGTTCATTCCATCGCTGTAGCGCGGCCCCGCCGACGGTGTATACGTTGCCGCCATTCACAACCTAGAAAACCGTGGCCAGGGTCGGGACGGGCAACTGAGCCTGGGGCTGTTCCATCGCATGAGTGACTGTAGCGACCCGTTCATTATCAACGGCAAGATATTCCCTGCCGGGACGCTTCCTCCGGAACCGCCAGCAACGATCCGACCCTACCTGTCAACGGCGTCGCGCCGATCGCCAACGTCCACGGCTTGAGCACTGGCGGCGCGGTGGGGATCTACGTTGCCTGGAACTTTCTGAATCCACTTGAGATTGAGCGGATTACCGGGGGTTAGGGCAGCGGGACTCGAAACAGGTTCCGGTGCATGGTCGTTTTCACATAGGCGAAGACGGAAGGATCTGGTCCGGGGGAGATTGCCCATCCGTCGATGAGGCGGGCGCCGGGGAACGCGTTTGCATCCTCTAACCCGCGGATGCCGGCAGCCGGCAGCGTGGGAAGCGTCTCTCCCGGCGATAGGGGAATGGCGAGCGTTTTGCCGGAGGCCGTGCGCGAACTGCGCTTCACCCCAACGTAGAAGAACTTGCCGTCGGGAGACCATGCGACAGGGCGGAAGCCTTCGCAGATCCGCCGCGGAGCGCCCCCGCCGGTTGGCGCCGCC
>DATLBY010000387.1:0-6405 GCA_035526665.1 Bryobacteraceae bacterium | reverse complement strand
GCCGACTGGCGTGAAGCCGGCTGCTCCATGTGCATTGCGATGAATGGCGATCAGTTGAAGCCCGGCGAATACAGCGTCTCCACCAGCAATCGCAACTTCGAGGGACGCCAGGGAAAGGGCGGGCGTACATTTCTGGCCAGCCCCAGCACGGCGGCAGCCAGCGCCATCACCGGCAAGGTGACAGACGTCAGGACATTACTGCAATGAAAAAATTTACAACCTTTGAAAGCCGCATGGTCCCCTTCGGCATCGATAATATCGACACCGACCAGATCATTCCGGCGCGCTTCCTGAAGACCATTTCCAAAGAAGGTCTGGACCGGCAGTTGTTCAACGACTGGCGCTACGACGCCCAAGGCAATCCCAAACCCGATTTCATTCTCAACAAGCCCGAATGGAAAGGGGTGGAAGTGCTGCTGGCGGGGGACAACTTCGGATGCGGCAGCTCGCGCGAACACGCTCCCTGGGCTCTGACGCAGTTCGGCTTTCGGGCGGTGATCAGCACATCTTTCGCGGATATTTTCAAGGGCAACGCGCTGAAGAACTCTCTTTTGCCTATCGTGGTTCCGCGCGATGTTCACGCCGCGCTGTTCCAAGCAGTGGCGGCAGATTCAAACGTCAAGGTGACCATCGATCTGCCATCGCAGACACTCACTTTGCCGGACGGCCGTAAAGTAGAGTATCCAGTGGACGTCTTCTCCAAGCATTGCCTGATCGATGGTGTTGATGAGCTGGGGTACATCCTGAAGCAGGAGCCTGCGATCGCAGCCTACGAAGCGAGGCGGGTAGGTAGTATCAACACCCTGGCGTAGCGCCGTTTCGTTCGTAACTGGATTCCAGATAGCTGACCAAGCCAGCGGCGGTTTCCTCGCTTCGGAACGCGCCGCAGAAGTCTATCTTTCCTCGAGAATGGCATTGATGTTGTCCCATACCAACCAATGCTTGTTTAATTTCTCTGCCCCGTGCCGCGTGTAAAAGGCCCGAGCTATTGCCTTGTTCGGGTCGACATCTACACATATCCGGAACGCCCCGTTCCCTACGAACCAACGCGCCATCAAGCGGAGCAACTTAGAAGCCACGCCGATCCCTCGCCATTCAGGGATGACGTTAATCCATTCTAGTTCTCCGTCGCAGGCATAGCGCGTCGTGAGATGACCCGCCGCAAAGCCGACAACTGTGGTCTCCTCCACCGCGACGTAACACGTTCGAGGTGCGCGTGCGTGTTGTGGATTCAGTTGACTTGTCAGGTATCCGGAAATCCGTTGTTCCCAGTACATTGGATCACCCCATTCGCTGGCACGAATACGAGCCAGCGCGGGAATGTCAGCTGTTTCTGTTGGTCTGTAGAGCACGGCGAAGAGGTGGATGGGGCCCTATGATAGACAGTTCCCAGACGGCCAGTGGAACTCCACTGCCGGTCGGGGGTGCAAGGGCATCGCATGAGCAGTAATGTTCTTATCTCCTGGAATACGCCTAATAGAGGCAAGGTTGTCATGGGTTCCATGATCCGCGGCAGGGGCAATCCCCAAATTCTCGGAATGGTGCCTCACGTCTCAACGGTCCGGCGGCACCCTGCTAATCGCCTTCAGCCCATGCCTTCAGGCGCGGCCTAGTCGGCGCTGGCGCGGTACCGCAAACTCGGGGGACCCAGGTGGATGTGGGGGGCAGTCGCCTTGCCGGGAATGGCGGCGCGAAATGCAAAGTACGGAAGCCGCGCCATTTCCAGGAATTTTCGAAGCCACACGCCCTCTTCCTGATCCGGATTTAAGGCAACGTCCACGCGTCCCCGGTGATCGAAACCGAGCGACTTGTGGAGCGCCGTTTCTCCCTTTGCGCTTACCGGCAGCGGATGCAGGAAGCGATGGGAAAAGGCACTGGAAACCTTGGCGAAATCGGAGTCGCGGAATATGCCCTTACCGTCGTACCGGACTGCGACCTGAAGGGGTTGCGGATCCTCGCGATCAATCTGCGCCGCTTCGCTGCGAGCCATCTCGATCAGCTGGCCGATCAGCCGGGCGCGCGACGTAGCGAGATCGACGGTTCTCGCTCTGGCATCAAAATCCTCGATGAACGGGGTAAGCGATGTTCTGGCCGCGACTCCCTGGTCCACCAACTTCCGCGCGGCGTCCAGCTTCTCCTTTTGACGATCCAACTGCCTCTGTGCGGCCTCCACCATTTGGGCTGCCTGCTCCGAGGTCAGATCCTCCGCGGTCAAAGTTCCGTACAGGGTCTGCTTGAGGACCACCTCATCCTGCGCTTCGGTTAGCTCCTGGCGGGCTTTCTCCAAGGCCGCCCGCGGGGCCGCGCCAGCCTCCACCAACGTCTGGATACGCTCCACCTCCTGCCGGGTACGACCGAGAGCGGTGGCTTCCACCGTTTCGGCGGACACCACGGCGCTGCAGAGAAGTGCAGAAGTTAGGATTAGACGCACTACTTCAATTGTAGTACGATACGGCTTAGGGGGCTACATTTTATTCGAGAGCATAACGTTGCAACATCCGTCAACCTGAGCCAAGGCACGGAGACCGAAACTACGGAGAAACCGGTGCCGGCCTGGCTCACGGCAGTGCGCGCGGCCGAGTCCAAAAAAGCCGTGGACATACGGGTTCTCGACCTCCGGGAAGTCACCAGTTTCGCGGATTATTTCCTGATTTGCACTGGATCGAACATCCGGCAGAATCAGGCAATTGCCGACGAGATCCACCTGCAGCTGAAGAAACAGCATGGGGAATTACCCATCAGCTTGGAAGGCTACGACAACGCCGAATGGATTTTGGCGGACTACGGAGACTACCTGGTCCACATCTTCCTAGAGAAGGCGCGCACCTATTACGATCTAGAGCGTCTCTGGCGCCACGCCAAAAACGTCCCTATCCCGGCCGAGGAAGAGTCCTAGCAGGCTGTCAGGGCCTCTTCTCCGGCTGATATACTTATATTTACAGCCATTCCGTAATTTCCGAGGAGAATTTCTTACATGTTTGATGTGTTTCGCAGCCGCGACAAAGCTGTGCGCTACATGCTGGGCGGCGTGCTGGGGATTGTAGCTCTTTCCATGGTGGTTACCCTGATTCCGGGCTACGGAACTCCCAGCAAAGGGTCGGAAATGACGGTGGCGGAGGTCAACAAAGAGCCGATCACGGTGCGTGAGGTCCAGACCACGCTGCAGGCTGCCCTGAAGAACAAAAAGATTCCCGCGGAGATGATTCCCCACTATGTTCCGCAGCTAATTGACCAGATGATCGCGGAACGGGCGGTTGCCTATGAGGCCAAGCGCTTGGGCTTTCAGGTCAGCGATGAGGATGTGGCCCGGGCCATCCGCTCCATGCTGGAGCCGATTTTCCAGGGCGGCGAGATCAAGAAGGAAATTTACGCCCAATTCCTCGCGCGCGAGGGAATGACGATTCCGCAGTTTGAAACCAATATCGCCAAGAACCTGCTGCTGTTGAAGCTGCAAAGCGTAGCCCTGGAGGGCGTGATCGTCACTCCGGCCGAAATCGAGAAGGAATACCATCGGCGCAAGGACAAAGTGAAGGTCGATTACCTCGTCTTCAACAGTGCGAAAAACAAGCCCGATGTGAAGGTGACGCGCGAAGAGGTGCTGGACTACTACACCAAGAACCGTGCCACATTCATGTTGCCTGAGCGTCGGAATTTCCATGTCATTCTGGCGGATGAAACGCGGGTAGCCGCCACTTTGAACGTAAACGATGCTGAGCTTCGCGCCCTCTATGACCGGAGTAATGACAAATTCCGCACGCCCGAGCGCGTCAAGGTCCGCCACATTCTGATCAAGACGTTAGATAAGCCTAAGGAAGAGCTGGCGAAGCTGGAAGCGAAAGCTGGCGACCTGCTGAAGCAAATTCGCTCGGGTGCGGACTTTGGCGAACTAGCCAAGAAGAATTCGGAGGACCCAGGGTCCGCTGTTAAGGGCGGGGACCTCGGCTGGGTGACCCGAGGCCAAATGGTGAAGGCATTTGAAGAATCCGCCTTCTCGCTAAAGCCAAAAGAGATTAGCAACGTCGTAAAGACTGAGTACGGCTTCCATATTGTCCAGGTGACAGAGAAGGAGCAGGCTCGGGTGAAGCCCTTCGAGGAAGTCAAGGGCGAGCTGGCGGCGGAGAGCAGGAAGCAGATCGTCTATGACAAGATGCAGAGCAGCCTGGAGCAGGCTCGTGTAGCGCTGGCGAAAAATCCGTCGCAAGCCGAGCAGATTGCCCAGCAATTTGGCCTCTTCCATGAGAGGGTGGAGCACGCTTCGGCAAACGATGCCATTCCCGAGATAGGCTCCAGCGCGGAGATGGTCAACGCACTGGCCGCGCTCAAGCCGGGGCAGGTGTCTCCGGTGATTCAAGTGGCGCCCACCAAGCTGGCCGTGCTGGCATTGATCGCCGTGGAGCCGCCGAAGGCCGCCGAATTCGCGGAAATCCAGCCCCAGGTGGAGCAAATGCTGACAGAGCTGAAAGCGCAGACCCTGGCAAAGGATAAGCTCCGCGAGGTGACTGAAAAATTCCGGGCGTCGAATGGCGACTTGAAGCAGCTGGCTCAGTCGATGGGACTGGAAGTAAAGACTACGGCGCCCTTTGGCCACGAAGAAGCAGCCGAGGGTATCGGCCCTGCCGCTTATCTGGCCGAAGCATTTGAAAAACCGGTGGGAGCCAAAGTCGGTCCGGTGACGATTGGTGACCAGGTGTTCCTCTGCCGGGTTGCCGACAAGATGGTGGCCGATCCTAAGCAACTGGGTGAGGAGCGCGCCTCCATGCTAATGGCGATAAAGAGCCGGAAAGCAGCCGAACGAAAGGATCTCTTCGAAGCCGGCCTGGTTGCACAACTTATCAAAGAAGGAAAGATAAAAAGGAATGAAGAGGCTATCAAGCGGCTAACCACGGCCTTCCGCGGTTAGGCCCCAGCCATGCTCGACTCTTTCCTCGAACTCCTTAAAACGCTCTATAACGCCGAGCGCCTGATTCAATTTCTGTCCTCGGTGATGACCACATGGATCGGATATGCGATCATCGCCGGGGTTGTTTTTTCCGAAACCGGGCTGCTGCTGGGCTTTTTTCTGCCCGGCGACTCGTTTCTCTTCACCGTCGGCGTCGTGGCGGGTGCGGCCGACCTGAACATCGCGGCCATTATCGGACTCCTGATTATCGCCGCCATCACCGGCAACGGTGTCGGCTACTCGCTGGGACGCGCCGCCGGTCCCCACGTTTTCAACAAGCCGGACTCGCGGCTTTTCAAGCGGGACCACCTCCTGAAGACTCAGGCGTTCTACGAAAAACATGGCGGAAAAACGATCATTTACGCACAGTTTATGCCGATTTTGCGCACTTTTGCGCCCTTTATCGCGGGTGTAGCCCGGATGCCGTACACCCGGTTTGCCACGTTTAACGTCGTCGGGGCGATCCTCTGGATCACGTCCATGACCCTGCTGGGATACGGCCTGGGAAACATCGAGATCGTCCGCAAGCACTTTGAGAAGGTCGTAATCCTGATTGTGCTCATTTCCATCACTCCGCTGCTGCTGGAGATCCTGAAATCCCGCCGTGCCGCCGTGCAACCCTCCGCCGGCGATTAGACCGCGCTTTCCGGCGATTTGAACCATTTCAGGCGATGGCAGCATCCAAATAGAGTGCCAAAAACCGAAACATTATTGGATGTAAACGCAGATACTCTCACTGAGGTCAGTATCTTTTCACCTCTGGTGATCCGTGACGTGGTCTTCAAAAACCGGATCGCTGTTTCTCCGATGTGCCAATACTCCTGCGAGGACGGATTCGCCACCGACTGGCACTTGGTCCATCTGGGGAGCAGAGCTGTAGGCGGGGCTGGGCTGGTGATGGTGGAGGCAACGGCTGTGACGGCGGACGGCCGCATTTCCGCCGGGGACCTCGGACTTTGGAAAGACGAGCAAATCGCTCCCCTGGAGCGGATCGCGCGTTTCGTGAAGGAACAGGGAGCCGTTCCCGGAATTCAACTCGCCCATGCAGGCCGCAAAGCAAGCACGCATGTGCCGTGGGAAAGGAACGGCGCAGCCATCGCAGTGGAAAACGGCGGCTGGCAGACGGTAGCTCCCAGTCCACTTCCCTTCCGGGAAGGCGATCCCGCCCCGAGCGATCTGACGAAAGCCGAAATCAAAGCGATTTTGGCAGCATTTGTGGCGTCGGCGCGGCGGGCGTTGATCGCCGGCTTTCAAGTGGCGGAGATTCACGCCGCGCACGGTTATCTCATCCATGAATTCCTCTCGCCTTTGTCCAACCAGCGCAGTGACGAGTACGGCGGCTCGTTCGGGAATCGCATCCGGTTTGCAGTGGAGGTGACGGAAGCGGTTCGCGGCGTCTGGCCCGCATCGCTGCCGTTGTTCATTCGAATTTCCGCGTCGGACTGGACCGATGGCGGATGGGATGC
>DATLBY010000386.1:0-3071 GCA_035526665.1 Bryobacteraceae bacterium | reverse complement strand
CAGGAGGAGTCGACGAAGGTATCCATCGTGTCCGTCTCCCGTTTGGCCGCGCCGCCGCACCGCGGGCACTTCACATTCACAAACTCGGGAACATTTTCCAGCGGCGACCGGCCTTTGCCGGTGATCTTTATGTCCAGCGGCAACTGCACCGGAAGCTGATCCTCCGGCACCGGGACCGCGCCATCCACGGGACAGTGGATGATCGGTATCGGAGTGCCCCAGTAACGCTGCCGCGACACACCCCAGTCTTTGATCCGGTATGTGATGGCAGCCTCGCCGAAACCCTGGCGTTTGGCCCGCTCGCTCATCATCGTGCGGGCGTCCGCGCTTGGCACTCCGGAATACTCGCCGCTGTTTTCCACGATTCCGTCATCCGGCAGGGCCTCCTGCAGCTCCGCGGCGTCACTCAGCCGTCCATCGGCCGGACGGATCACGGGGCGAATCGGAATTCCATACTGTTTGCAGAACTCGAAGTCCCGCTGATCGTGCGCCGGGACCGCCATGATGGCCCCCGTGCCATAACCCATCAGCACAAAATTGCCGATCCAAATGGGAACCTTCTGGCCGCTGTACGGATTTACCGCCTGCGCTCCCGTGGCGATCCCGATCTTTTCCACATCCGCGGGATCCTTGCGCGCCTGCGAATCGAGCATCGCTTTGATAGCCGGCTGCTCCGCGGCGGGAGCCAGGCTCTTCACCAGCGGATGCCCCGGCGCCAGGATTACACACGTCGCGCCGTGGATGGTGTCCACGCGCGTGGTGAACACTCGTATCTTTTCGCTCGAGCCCTCCACGCCGAAGTCGATCTCCGCGCCTTCCGAGCGTCCGATCCAATTACGCTGCATCGCGAGTACCCGATCCGGCCAGCCACCCTCCAGCTTGGGAATATCGGCCAGTAGTTCGTCGGCATAGGCGGTGATCCGCAGGAACCATTGGTCCAGTTCCCGTTGCTCCACAGGCGTGCTCTCGTGCCGCCAGCAGCAGCCGTCCACCACCTGTTCATTTGCCAGCACCGTGCCGCATTCCGGGCACCAGTTGACCATCGCCTTCTTGCGGTAGGCCAGCCCCTTCTCCAGCATCTTGAGGAAGAACCACTGATTCCAGCGGTAGTATTCCGGATCGCAGGTGGCGATCTCCAGGCTCCAGTCGTAGCTGAAGCCCATGCGGTTGTCCTGCCGCTTCATCTCCTGAATGTTGTCGAGCGTCCATTCGCGCGGCTGCCGGTTGTTCTTCATCGCCGCATTCTCCGCCGGCAGGCCGAAGGCGTCCCAGCCCATGGGATGCAGCACATTGAAACCCCGCATCCACTTGTAGCGCGCCAGCGCATCGCCGATTGCGTAGTTCCTCAGGTGCCCCACGTGCAGCGTCCCGCTGGGGTAGGGAAGCATCTCTAGCACGTAGTATTTCGGCTTCGCTGTGTCCGGCTCGGGACTGTAGAGCGGGGCATCGCGCCAGCGCTCAAACCACTTCAATTCGATTTCTTTATGGTCGTACTGCTTTTCCGGCATAGACTCTTTAAAGTTTCCAGGTTGCTGCGTTCGTCGCCGAATTCATCGGCCGGCGTCTCCAGAATGAAAGCCTTGGAACGGAGCTTCGGATGGGTTAAGATGCGGCGAAACCCTTCCATCCCAATATAGCCTTGTCCTATATGCTGATGCCGGTCGACGCGCGCGCCCAGCGGCGCTTTCGAGTCGTTCGTATGGATCACGCGGATATTCTCCAGACCCAACACCAATTCCGCCGCCTGCACCGTCGCCTTCAGTCCCGCCGCCGTCGAGACATCGTAGTTCCCCGATGCCAGGCAGTGCGCTGTATCGATACAGAAGCCCAGGCAGATCGGGGAATGCTCCTGCGCCAGTTGCCGCAGTACGGCGAGCTCCTCAAAGCGGCTGCCCAGTTGCGCGCCGCAGCCCGCCGTGTTCTCCAGCAGAATACTGAAGGATTCCTGCTCGAGCCCCGCGCAGGCATCGGCAATCGCGTGAATTACCGCGTGCAGGCCCTCCTCCAGCGTCTGATCCTTGTAATTGCCCGGATGCACCACCAGATGATCGGCGCCGATCAAAATGGCTCGCTCAATCTCCCGGCGGAAGGCGGCGATCGACTGTACCCGGATGGTGGGGTGCGCCGACGCGAGATTGATCAGGTAATTCGCATGAATCACCATCGGGCGCAAATCGTGCGTTTCCCGAATCTCCCGCAGCCGCTTCACATCCGGCGCATCGGGCATGCCTGAGCGCCACATCCGCGGACTGGCGGAGAAGATTTGAAAAGTATTCGCCTGCAGTTCTACTACCTTGAGCCCGGCGCGCTCCAGCGATCCGGATTTTGAGGTATGAAGTCCAATGCGCAAGGAAATACCATCATAAAATGCCGCTCGCAGCTTACGGAATATCGACCGGCGATGTTCCGGCGTAGGCTTTTGGGTTGGTGGTCAGCCACGCCTCCACCGTGTACCGGCCCGGAGCCACGGGACCGCTGAGGCGTACCGGCACGGCGAAATTTCGCTCTCCGTTTTCCAGCACCTCAGTCCGGAATACCTGGGCGAACATCTTGTCCTCGGACCACCGGTATACCGGCTCGCCTTGGGCATTCTTCACCACCACGTCATAGGATTGACCCGACGGAAACTCCAGCGGCAGCGGCTGGCCCGAGGTATTTCGCAAACTGAGCCGGACCACAAAAGTGACAATCCCGCCGGCAGCTCTCTCCGCTTGGTCCACTGTCACGCTAAAGCTCACTGATTTTTCGGAGACCACCGTCACCCCGCCCACCCGGGCGTAGCTCAGATCGTAGCTGGCGAAACTCGGGCCGCCCGTGTTCTCACCGCGGTACACCATCCCGATATAAGGAAGGAAGAGCTCCCGCGCCACGCCGATCTGAAACACCCCGGGATAAGCCACCTCCAGGGCATTATTAAAATCCCCCAGGCGGCTGCTGTATTTCGCCGACCGGTTCGCGATTACGGCCTTGCCGCAGCAGGATGGCAGTTGTTCGGAATAAGGCTCTCCCACGGGAGCCTGGAACGCGTACCAGAGCTTCTCTTGTTTCAGCGCCTCGTCATACTGCCAGAC
>DATLBY010000385.1:0-5299 GCA_035526665.1 Bryobacteraceae bacterium | reverse complement strand
GCATCCGGGCGCAGTTTGGCAGAACAGCCCGGCCTCGGATTTTCTCTTTCTGAAGGATCCCCGGACAGGCGTGTACCGCCGCATCACGCTGCCAAACATCCTATACGATGACGTGGTGGAGCGAGCCAAGACGGCACTGTTCCTGGTTCTGGGCGTGATTTACGCCCTGGCGGTTCTGTTGCTGGAGTTTGTGATCATGCCACTTTACGTCTACCAGCCCTTGAACTTAATGCTGGCAGCCGACCATGCAACGCAGGCGGGCGACCGCAAGCACGAGTTGATCGACGAGCAGTTGATTCCGGGGGACGAAATCGGTCATATAATGCGTTCGAGAAACATGACCGTGGCCGAGCTTCGCAAGCAGGAGGATGAGTTGGCGGCAGCTCTGGCTCATTTGGAGGCGCAGGACCGGCTCGCCAGCCTCGGTTTATTAAGCGCCAGCGTGGCGCACGAGCTGAATACGCCCCTGGCTGTTCTGCACGGATCCATCGAGAAGCTGATGGAGACGGTTCCCGAGCCTGTTTCTCAAGAGCGGCTGCGCCGGATGCTGCGGGTAACCCAGCGTCTGCAGCGCATCAGCGAGGGGCTGGTCGGCTTCGCCACCGTCCGGACGCAGGCGACGGACCGGGTCGAATTGCGTCCGCTGCTGGAGGAGGCCTGGTCGCTCGTCGCGATTGACGAACGGGCGGGCAGCATGCAATTCGTGAACAATTTGGGCCCGCAAGACGCCGTAACAGGCAATGCCGACCGCTTGACGCAGGTGTTCGTGAACTTGTTGAGAAATTCTTTGTATGCTATTGAAAGTGCTGGCACAATTACCGTGTCAACTCGGAAGTTATTGCGAGATAATCAATCTTGGACTGCGGTTATGGTAGATGATACCGGACCAGGCATCCCAGCCGGTGTCCTGCCTGGGATTTTCGATGCGTTCGTATCCAGCCGCCTCGACTCTCAGGGGACCGGCCTAGGGCTTACCGTGGCACAGGGAATCGTGCAGCAGCACGGCGGCACAATCACTGCGAGCAACCGCGCTGTGGGCGGGGCGAGATTGGAAGTGGTGCTGAGGAGCGCGCAAGAATGAGCGGAACGGATGCCGGCGTTGCGACAGTGGATATCGCGGTGCTGGACGATGACGTTGATTTCCGGAATTACGTGGATGATTTCCTGCGCGACGAAGGCTTTGCCGTCAGAACGTTTGCGCATCCGGACGATCTGTTCGCCGAATCCGAACATCGGGTGGCTGACATTGTCCTGCTTGACATGAAGATGGGTGAATTCACGGGCAGCCAGGTCCTGGAGCAGATCCTCGCGCGCTGGCCGAATATGTGCGTGGTGATCGTGACCGGCTATCCCTCGCTGGAAGATATGCGCGCCACCTTCAAGATGAAGGTGTTCGACTATCTGGCCAAACCGTTCTCGCTGGCCCAACTCCGGCAAACCTTAAAGAACGCCGTCGAGACATTTCACCTGGGCCGGACCGATCATGACAGGCTGCGGGAGCGGCTGGGGCACCGCATTAAGGTGCTGCGAGTGGAGAAGGCTTGGTCGCTCAAGGATTTGGCGGCGATTACTAAGCTGAGCGTATCCCAAATCAGCTCGATCGAGCGCGGCACAAACCTGCCGAGCATCGAGAGTCTCCTCGCCATCTGCCGTGCTTTCGATAAGAAACCGTCGGAAATTCTTGGTTCCATCGATTTTTGAATGGAACGAGTCCCTTATCAGGTCACCCGGGGCGCGGAGCTCTACGATTCCATCCTGGCACTACCTGTCACCGTCCTGCTGGACGATGTGCGCAGCCTTTACAACGTGGGCGCGTTTTTCCGGACATGCGATGCCGCTTCCATTGAAAAACTACTGCTCTGCGGCATCACCGGACATCCTCCGCACAAGGGCATTACAAAAACGGCGCTGGGTGCCGATGCGACGGTCCCGTGGGAAGCCGCCGATTCGATGCATTCGATGGCAGCCCTGCGCGGCAACGGGTACGAAGTTGCGGTGATCGAAACCAGCCCGCATGCGGTGGATCTCTTTGACTGGCGGCCTCGATTCCCGGTTTGCGTGATATTCGGAAATGAAGTGGAGGGTGTCCGGCCGGAACTCATCGCGCTCTGCGACACCCACGTCCGGATTCCGATGTTGGGGCTCAAACACTCGCTAAACGTCGCCACTGCTGGAGGAATCGTGCTGTACGAACTGCTGCGCAAGTATCGCAATCTTCTGCGCGCCGCGGATCGTGATCACGCCCGGAACTCCAGATAGTCCTCCGTGACGGACGCCGCGCCGGCGAACGCTGTCCACTCGACGGCACTCAAACCCTCGGGCGGCGCAGCGCCCTCGCCCGGCCAATCGCGATCCCCGCGCAGGATCCGGCCTCTCGTTTTCTCCATCAGCCGCTGATACAGCGATCCGAAGGGCATGTTCCAGGGAATCGGCTTCTTTCCCTTGGCAAACACTTCGTCCACTGGAATCATGGCCACCAGATCGGGGCTCGTCATCTCTTCCAGTCCCTTTTCCCTCAGCGTCGCGTTGTGGCTGCCGTGATGACCGACCTTATAGAGCACCGTCCGGTTGAGAAGGTCGGACGAGTGCACCTTCTTCCCGTTCACGTCCCACTCCAGCCCGCCCCAGGATAACCAGTTGCCCACCTGCGCGTCGCCAGGAAACAGCAGAACCTTTCCCGACTTTATGAACTCGATGGCCAGCGCCAGGCTCGTATTATTGGTATCGCTGTCCAGTTGCAGCGCCAACTGGGCGGAAGACTGGAGCCAATCGTTATCGATACGGCGCCAGTCATCCTGTTTGTTAAAGTACCCCGCCGGCGCGCGGTTCTTCTCCGACGCTACAGGCACGCGGTAAACGTCGTCAAACGGAAAACTGCGATTCAGCCACTGCTCATCCTCGGAGGAGAGCATGCCGCGCTCCGGATCGGACTGCACTACGGCAGCGTGGAAAGCGCCCTCGGCGCTGAGACCGGCGCCGAACTGGTAGACCTCGCTGTTTTTTTGGGACGGATCGCTCTTCTTGAGAAGCTTGGGATCCAGCGGCGGACCGAGTACGTAGAATCGAACTCCGGGAAAACGTTTACGCTCGATCGGCTTCTCGTCCGGCGAGCGGTACCCGATCTTCGCATCCCTGCGATTCGCAACGTACTGCATGGCCGCCGCCGTCTTCCCTGCTCCGGCGGCGCCGAAGAAACTGAGCACCTCCCGGATGGCTCCAGAGGCTTCCGGATCCGAGGCCTGGAGGCGGTTGGCCGCCAAATTCAACGCCGCCAATTTAAGCGCATGGTTCTTCTTGAGTTGCTTCGCCGCCGGATTATCGGGATCCTCTGTCCACCCGAACCACACCTCATCGATCTTGAATTTATCGAAAATCGTCTGCGCGTCGATGAAGCCGGATAAGTGATCCCAGTGCTCATGAGTAATTACGAGTAGATCCAGGTGGTCCGTCGTTTCCAATACGGAATTCGCCACGCGGCGTATGCGATCGGCTCCCCCGGGCGTCCCGGTGAGAACTCCGCAGTCGATGAGCATGTGCGACTCCGCGCCGCCCGATCTGAACGTGATCAGGAAACAGTCGCCGAGTCCCTGTCGATACATGCGGACGCGCACCGTCCAAGCAGCGGAGCTCATTACCAGGCCTCCTGTGGAATTTGCATTTCGCCGTGGAGTAAGGCGAAGGGCTCTTTGCTCAAGTTCGAGCCGAAATAAGTGGCTCGCAGGGAATTTTGTGCCTGGCCCGTAAGGTAGGCGCGCATTCGCTCCAGCCGGTGACGGCTCAGAATGTCCTTACGAATGCAGTAGCGCAGAGTTGCATCGCGTAGGTCCACCACCAGCGTTGCGCCGCCGCGCATCTCCGTCTTAGCTTTTGTCGCCTCGTCCAGGATTACGGTGCGCTTCTGAGTGACTTCCATGATTACCTCCGGCCTGAAATTTCCATCCGGTCCCACACGCTGTGCCAGCCGGAGAGCGGGCACTTCAATATCCAGCGCATCCACGTCGAGATCCAGCCCCAGCACGCGCGCGACCTGGGGAGCAGTTTTCAGGTGGGAGAGGATCCATTGCTTCAACAGCGGGCGTGCCGCGCTCGTCCGCTGGAAAATCTCACCGCGGGACTTCAGATAGCGGCAATCCTCGGCGAATCCGCGCAGCTGGTCCACAAAGGGCTTCACCGATTCGTAGCGGACATCCATCCCCGGCTGCCATACCAGCGCGTCCACCGACAGTGTTCGGATGTCCTGCGGGTAGATGCCGCGCCGCCGGAATGCCTCGACCACGGCGACTCGATAGCCGCGGTCGTCATCCGTCACCAGGTCATAGTCGGCGGTGATCAATGCCCGAAGGTAGTCTCCGTATGTCATGTCGACCGGAGGGCAGTAGTCGAGGGCCCGTATGCACATGGTCAATACGTGTTCGGCCGATTTGGCGGCCTCGCTGCTCAACCGGTTCACCAGGTCGGGATGCAGGGAGCCATTGGGCAGCACGCCGGTTCCACCGGTGGCCACGCGCAGCAGGTCGGCGACACGCGATTTGTAGATAGACACAAACGCATCGAAGACGGCAGCCACCAGAATGGCGCCGCGCGCGTGGGGTTCCATCGTGTTCTGGTAGGCTGCTGGATCCGGCTGCAGCGGCTCCCACTGTTTGGTATCCGGATTTACGCGGCCGATCGCGTCGCGCAGGGAGCCGTAGCTGCCGATGGCCTGTCCGAACTGATGCGCCAGTTCCCCCAGCAGGCTTTGGGCGGCCAGGTCCCCCCGCGTCTTGGCGATCTGGTGGCGAAGCACCTCCGGCATGGAAAAGTGCTGGAACAAGGCCACCATGTCGGCAAACGCCTCGTGGAAGGCCAGCATATCCGGATTTGTGGGCTCGCCGAACCTGTGATGCATTCCATCCAGCAGCGCGTGAGTGGTTTCATGGGCCACAATATCGTGCGAAAGGCACGTGAACACCGTGCCTCCGGGAAAGTGGCTGCCGGGATCCGTGTTGGATGCCGGAAAATATCCGAAGAGGAGCGCCCGTTTATCCGGACTGTAGTATGCATTCGCATCCCGCAGCGCATGTGGATAAATGCGCAGCGTGGGGACTTCGGTCTCGCTGCCGGTGGATGACTCCGTCTCATCCCGCGGCGCCCACATCGCTGGCCGGCCCAGCGCCCGCTCGAAGTGAGCAATAGTCTTCATCGCCACCGTGTAGACGAACTGCTGGTGAAATTTCGGGTTGCCCTCGGAGGGCTCCAAACCATCCTGCGCCAGCAGGTACGGCTCGTCGAGATTTACCGGATCGTAAAAACACTGGCT
>DATLBY010000384.1:0-8074 GCA_035526665.1 Bryobacteraceae bacterium | reverse complement strand
GCCAGATAAATGCCGGTGACCTGCCAGCCGCCCAGCGCACTTCGCGCAACGGTATTCCAGGATTTCAACCGCGGCAGCTCGTACACCCATTCCGTGATGAAGTAATGCGTGATGTCGCCCGTATTAGGCCCGCGATCGGCTAACGGATTGTTGAAATCCTGCGTGCGCGAATCGCCGTCGCCCTGATAGTAGGCTCCGATGTCTCCACCTGACGTGGACAATCCTTTCCCCCAGGTGTAATGGGCGCTGCCGGAGACTCCATGGGAGAAGCGCTTCCTCAGAGACGTCTGCCAGGACGTGTAGACCGTCTGCTGCGACGAGTCTACATAGTAATTCGCGTTCAGTAGCGGGTTGGGCCGGATGCCGGTAATGCGGTCGGGTTCATTTACCCATCGATGCATCAGGAATTTCACACCTCGCGTGCCGACAAAGGCCGACTCCAGGGCCAGCCCCTGCGCCAGCTCTCGCTGGAATCCCAAGGTGTACTGCATGGTATAGGGATTCTGAATCTTTGGATTGTAAATCGAAAACGTGTTAGTGACGCCTCTTTCTTTAGAATCGCGCTCCAGAGTGGCCGCGATGTCATCGCTATAGTTGCCCCATCTAAGGCCCAGCCGCTCGGCGTCGAGCTTGCTGAAGCGTATGCGAAACGGAATCAGCGACGAGGGCTGCACACCGGCCTGGAAGGCGCCTGAAACCTGGCCGCTGAAGAGAATACCGAACCCGCCCCGAATGGAGGTTTTGCCCTTTCCATCCGGATTGTAGGCAAAGCCGAGGCGCGGCCCTAAATTGGCCCAGCCGTCTGCATTGTAAGGGTTGCTGCGATCCCGCACCTTGCCGACCGCAAAAGTAGTGGTATTCAGGAGGTCGTCCGGGTTGTAGAGGCCGCTCCCCGGGGCCTTTTCGCTGCCTTTCGGCACCAGATTGGAAAAATAATCGTAGCGCAGCCCGATGTTCAAAATGAGGTTTGGCAGGGCCCGCCAGTCGTCCTGCGCGAAGACGCCGATCGAGTATTGCTTGGCAACGAAATCGCCGTTTCCGAAGACCGGAGCAACTTCAGTGGGAACGTTATTCACAAGGTCCGTGCGGCCTGTGTAGGTGAACAAGGGCCCCTCGGGATTGGTCTTTTGACAGCAGTCCTGCCGGACGCTTCCACCGAATTTCAGAGCGTGTTTCCCGGTATGCCGCCCATACTTCTGGTCGAAGTTCCACGTCCGGCCCTCCAACAGGTACATCTCGTGATCCGGACTCCCCCAGCCAAGGTTGGTAGCGATGCGGCCCACGCGGCGGCCAAATGGGAGGATCTCTGTTTTCTTCGACGGATCGAATTGCGTAAAGAAGAACTTGTCTTCCCGGCTGGTGTCAGCCAAGTGGTAGCCGAATCGTGTTTCGGAGGACCAGTTCGCACCGGCCGTGGTGTATCCCGTGGTCCCGCGCTCGTCCCAAATAAGAAAATCGCGATCGTTGGAGCCCTTCAGATAGGAGCGGGGGATATGTTGCGTAGGGCGTCCCCGGCTATACGTGAACGAGAGTTGGCTGCTGTTGCCGATCCGAATGTCAGTCTTAGTGTCCGCGTGCCCGTCATTGCGCGAAGAGGAGCGCGCGTCTTTATAGAGACCTATATCGGCGGTGGGTCCGTATGGTTCGGAAGGAACGGGAATGTAGTCGAGGAGCAGCGCATAGGATGGCGTCGCCCGCAGCATATCGGCGCGCAGCCGTGGCGTCGGCACATTGTCCTGGACAATGGTAAAGGCCCTCTCTTTGTAACCCTCGAAGACTCCGAAGGCGAAAATGCGATTGCGCTTCACGGGTCCGCCCAGAGACCCACCGTACTGGTTAAAGGTCAGACCGGGCTTGTTGCTCAAACGCTGGTTGCGGGCGTTCAGGTTCTCCGCCTGGAAATTCTCGAACAGACTCCCGTGCCAGTCATTGCTGCCCGAGCGGCTGAGCAGGTTCACCTGGCCGCCGACGATATTGCCATATTCGGCAGGCGCGACGCCTTTAATCGTTTGCACCTCCTGGATCGCCTCCAGGCTCATAATGTCGATCAGGTTCGGAGTTCCAAAATTGGAGGAGGCGCGGCCTTCCGGGTTCCCGCCCGCGTCTGTGCCGTCTACATTAAACGAAACGCCATTTTTTCCCACACCGTTCATCCGGACGCTATCGCCGGTATAACTGACTCCGGTTCCGATTCGCAGCAGCGTGGAGAAATTGCGGCGAGCCACCGGCAACTCCTTGACCGTTGCCGTTTCAAACGTATTGAGCTGTTCCGAGGAGACTGTATTTACGAGCGGCGCCGATGCCTCAATTCGCACCGTCTCATTCACCGAGCCAACCTCCAGCGTGAAAGCCTGACGAACCTGCTGACCGGCAACCAGCTCGATCCCAGTACTCTCGTATCGCTTGAATCCAGCGGCCTCAATCTTCAGGCTATAACCGCCGACACGCAGGAAGTCGAAAACAAATTCGCCGTGCGCGTCCGCTACCTTTGTTGCGCTGGCACCCGTGGCCTCGTGGACCAGCGTGGCCGACGCGCCCGGCACCACCCCACCCGACGGGTCATTAACTGTCCCGTAATAGGTAGCGGTTGTCACCTGCGCCACGGCCGGGGACCCTAGCCCGAGCACAGCGGCCATGCAAAACAGAGAAAGTTTCATGCGAATTGCTCCCTTCAAGTTTGTTTCTGCCACCAGTAAGCTCAGGCCGCTACTCTGCAGGCCTGGCCGTAGCGCCAGGAACTGTCGCGGCGTCCTTGGGTGCATTGGCACTTGGGTTCCCGTCGAGTCTAGCAGGTAGTGAAGGGAGTTGTACTATCCAACAGGGTGTAATCAGTGGAAGAACCGTGCACGAACGGTTCGTAACAGCTGATAAGACAGTTCGTGAGCCGCCTTTCGTTGACTTGGTGTGCCTTAAGCCAGTACTGTCTGTTGCATAAGTCCCGCCGGGAGTAAAGTGTAGCGCGCCAGTACGGAGCCGAAGGGAAGGCTGAACGCCGGGCGGTAATTCGATGTGATGAGCTGTCCCGGCGCCAAGACGCTTCTCTGGCCGGGAATCGACATAGATATCCCTACGGGTCCGCGAGAAGCGAAGAGTACCCCGGAAGGAACCAGGCTGGCCGTAGCCGCTGCATTTAACGGAGGCGCCGACGGCGTGCTGCTGTCACGCAAGTACTCCGAAATGAGGCTTGCCAATCTTAAGGAAGCGGGCGATGCGATCCGAGAGTTCCGCGCCTCGGTTAGGATAGAAACACAATGGCACAAAAAGCAGTTGCAAACGTACGGTTCACGAAGCCGGTCGAGGGCGCATACGCTGAGATTCTGACGCCGGAAGCAGTCGCTTTCCTGACTGAGCTGTCTGCTCAATTCGAGCCTCGGAGGCGCCAGTTGCTCGCCCAACGCGCTGAGCGATGGGAACAGCTGCGCGGCGGCGTGCTGCCGGATTTTCTCGAGTCGACGCGCGAAATCCGGGACTCCAAATGGACTGTGGCGCCAATCCCGAAAGCGCTCCTCGATCGCCGCGTGGAAATTACCGGCCCAGTCGATCGCAAGATGATCATCAACGCGCTGAACTCCGGCGCCTCCATGTTCATGGCCGACCTGGAAGATTCCAATTCGCCCACCTGGGACAACAATCTGCAAGGCCAGCTCAATCTGCGCGACGCGGTGCAGGGAACCATTCAGTTCGCGTCTCCCGAGGGAAAGCAATACAAGCTGAAGGAAAGCACGGCCGTCTTACTGCTGCGGCCGAGAGGCTGGCACCTGGAAGAGAAGCATATGGAAATCGCCGGAGCTCCCATCTCGGGATCGCTTTTCGATTTCGGCCTGTACTTCTTTCATAACGCCGCCGCCTCACTCAAACGCGGCTGGGGTCCATTCTTTTATCTGCCTAAGCTGGAATCGCATCTGGAAGCGCGCCTATGGAACGATGTATTCAATTTCGCCCAGGATTACATATCCATGCCGCGAGGCACGATCCGCGCCACCGTCTTGATTGAGACGATTCTCGCGGCTTTTGAGATGGACGAGATCCTGTGGGAGTTGCGAGACCACTCCGCAGGATTAAACTGCGGGCGCTGGGACTACATTTTCAGCTTTATCAAGAAGTTGGGACACCGATCCGACAAATTGTTGCCCAACCGCTCCCAGGTGACCATGGACAAAGCTTTTCTGAAGGCTTATGTCGATCTGCTGATTCACACCTGCCACAAACGGGAAATCCACGCGATGGGTGGGATGGCGGCGCAAATTCCCATTAAGAATGATCTTGACGCCAATGAGAAGGCGCTGGAAAAAGTCCGTCAGGACAAGCTGCGCGAAGTCAAAGCCGGTCACGACGGCACCTGGGTCGCCCATCCGGGGCTGGTTCCGATTGCCAGGGAGATCTTCGATCAGTACATGCCCACTCCGAATCAGATTCACTTGAAACGCGAAGACGTGAAGGTTACGGCCAAGGATCTGCTGGAGCCTACCGTCGGCGAAATAACCGAAGACGGCCTGCGCGCCAATGTGGATGTTGGAATTCAGTATCTGGAGGCCTGGCTCAACGGGAACGGCTGCGTGCCCATTTACAATCTGATGGAAGATGCGGCTACCGCCGAAATCTCGCGCTCCCAGGTATGGCAATGGGTGACTCACGGTGTCAAGCTGCCGGATGGCCGTCCCATCACGGCGGACGTAGTTCGCCAGGCGATCGATCAGGAGCTCGCGGCCAAGCCGGGTACACCGAATAAAAAGGTAGCCGCCGCTCTCTTCGCGGAGATGATGACGCGGAGCGATTTTCAGGAATTTCTCACGACCGCCGCTTATCAAAGGATCGATTGAAAATGAAACCGCTTATCTTCATCCTGCTCCTGGTGCTGCCCCTTCTGGGGGAACGCAAAAAAGGCAACCCAATCGATCACCTTCCAAGCAATACGGAAGTGCTCACGCATTTCGGCGAGCGCGCGGATTTTTCGCCGGATAACCAACGAATTGCGTTCATGTCGAAAAGCTTTGGCGATGCCTTTGTCATCGATCTGAAAACCCGGATCATCCGGTGCCTGACATGTAACGTGCCGGGCGCCGCCTTTCTCCGGATCATGCATTTGTCGGATGGGAACTACATTCTAATCGGACCGGAACGCTTTAGCGACATCAACACCAGCCGGCGGCGCGACAACGAACTCTGGTTCCTCAGCAAAGAACCGGGATCGAAACCCGTGAAGCTCGGACAGAAAATGAGTGAAGGCGCCGCCATTTCAAAAAAGAATTTGAGAATGGCATGGTCCGAGACGAACGCACAATTTCCGGAGCTGGCGCCGGAATACTCGCGCCTGGTGGTTGCGGACGTAGACTACTCCGGCGGCAAACCGGCATTGAAAAACAAGCATACGATTTATGAAAGCAAAGAAGCGAGTTGCCGGCTGGAGGCACAGGACTTCTACAACAACGACCAACAGATGACGTTTACATGCTATCGTCCGAAAGGCCTTGGTGGTGTAATGGGCGTCGATATGCGCAGCGGCAAAGTGACGGACTTCTCGCAGACGCAGGGAATCTATAACGAAGTGGAAGGTATTTTTCCCGATGGCAAATACACCTTTGGTCGAGTCTTCCAAGCAGGTGGAACAGCTCGGCGGCGAGCACGGATCGCGTGAGATCGATATTTGGAAGCTCCGGCTGGACGGGTCCGGTAAGGATTTTGTCCGGCTCACGAATTTCAATGACTACGAGGGTTGGAAGGCCTCAAATCCTGTTGTGTCCACGGATGGCCGCCGCATCGCGTTTCAAATCGCACACACGTCAGACCCGGCCGGTGTGGGATACGGGCTCGTGTTGATGACCCTGAAAAAATAGCGAATCATGAGCAGGCAAACTTGAGGGAGGCACGATTGCGATTTACCCGATTAGCGTTGTGGGCGGCATGGTCAATGGCTACCGTAGTGGCTCAGGATCTGAATTGCGACTTGAGCGGCTACAAGCCACAGGATGGATTGAAGGCGCAGATTCGCGCGGGCGTCCTGGAGTTGACATGGCAGGGCGAGAGGCGGGAACAACTTCGCGCAGCTTTTGCCATCCGCGGCGGACAACCCATGGTGCAGGAGCTTGCTGCCCGGAAGAATGGTGGAAGCTGGATCGTTTTGGGGACGAATCTGACTCCGGAATTCGAAGTGACCAGCGGCGTCAGGCGTCTTTCGCAACAGCAGATAGCTCCCCTGAAGGAGTTAAAAGTTGAGCTTACGCCCGAAGTCATTGAACGGGAAAAATGGAATGCTTTCTGGGACTCGCCCCTGATGGTTCCGGGACGTCCGGGGACCAACCTGGGTCTACCCCGGAAGCCCGAGGAGATCCGTAAGAGCTGGGCGAAGTACAATGCGACGGGTTGCCAGGTCAAGACAGATGGGGCGAGGATCGAGGTCGTCTTTCCGGGACTGGAAGCCGGAGTCTTCTCCGGTTCGCTGCAGTATACGGTCTATCGCGGCACTAATCTGCTCCGGCAGGAGGCAGTCGCCAAAACGAATGAGCCGTCGGTTGCTTACAAGTATGTAGCCGGGCTGAAAGGCTTCGCCATTGCCGACGATACCCGCGTTGTTTGGCGCGACACGGCGCGCGGATGGCAGCATTATGCCTTCGGAGGTGGGGTCAATCAGCAGCCGGTCGGTTTGCAGGCGCGGAATCGCGTGGCGATTCTGGAGGCGAACGGGGGATCGCTGGCTTTTCTTCCGCCATCGCACAAGTTCTTCTGGTCGCGTGAAATTGAAACGAATCTGGGCTACGTTTACTACCGCAAAGATAGCCAGAAGACCTTCTCAATCGGGGCACGTCAGCCGGATCGGGAAATTGGAGCCAAGCCTTGGGGAATTTCCGACGAGGTATGGAACCGCCGTGTGGGTGAAGCGCGCGGACACCTTAACAACTTTGCCTTGTATAACGCGCCGCCGGGCACAGTGCAGCGAATGCCAGTCTACTTTTACTTGAGCCCCGAAGACAGCCGCGCTACCCAGCAGGCCGTGATGGCATTCACGCATGATGACGTTTACAAGCCGCTTCCGGGCTACAAAGTTCTGGTCAGCCATTTCCATTTCCATTTCAATGAGCAGCTTACCGATGCCGGGAACATGGATCTGCAGCCCACTTGGCTACCGGTGTTTCGCGATCTGGGAATCAACATCGCCATCCTGGCCGACTTTCACTCCGATTCGCATCCCAACGATACCGGGAAACTCAGGCTGGATGAGCAGAAAGTCTACTTCGAAGGCTGTCAACGATTTTCCGACCGTGATTTCCTGCTGATTCCGGGGGAGGAACCGGATGCCAATTTCGGTGGCCACTACATGTTTATGTTTCCGCGGCCGTTGTATTTTACGCACTTGAGCGAATCCGCTAAGGGTGGAGCAGGTCAACCGTTTGTGGAGAATCTCGCGCCGTACGGAAAGGTGTATCACACGACAACCGCGCCAATGGAATTGAATCTTTTGAACCAGGAGAAAGGGCTGGTCTGGCAGACTCATCCTCGAACAAAGGGTTCCACCGGATATCCGGATGTGATCCGTGAAAAAGATTTCTTCAAGAGTGAACGCTTTCTCGGCGCCTCCTACCAGTCGTTGCCCGTGGATCTGTCGGAACAGCGGCTGTGCGAGAAGCGCTGCTTCGGACTGCTGGACGATATGAACAACTGGACCGGTCCGAAGTATATGATCGCGGAAGGCGACACATATATGAAATATCCGGACGATGAGACTTTCCCCCAGTTGATTGTCAACTATGTCAAACTTGACCGGGTTCCAAAGTTCGACGACGGATGGACTCCGGTAGTGGATGCATTACGCGGCGGCGAGTACTTTGTGACCAGCGGAGAAGTGCTCCTTCGTAATTCCGGAATCGAAGGCTCCGGGGCGAAACGGACCTATACTGCGGAAGCCGAATGGACGTTTCCGCCGGAGTTCGCGGAACTTGTATGGAGCGATGGGAGCAAAGTGGAGCGGCAGGTAATCAGACTGTCGGAGCAAGCGCCTTTCTCCAGTCATAAGTTTCGGATTCCGTTCGACGCTTCGGGCAAAAAATGGGTGCGATTCGCAGTCTGGGATTCCGCGGGC
>DATLBY010000383.1:0-2385 GCA_035526665.1 Bryobacteraceae bacterium | reverse complement strand
TCGCGCTATTCGTTCCAGCGCTCCCTGTCCTTGTTTATCCAACACCACCGGCCGAGCCACACGCATTCGAATTCGTCCCTCCTATTGTAAGGACGAAACTCGATCTATACTCGTTACTATTTCCGGCTCACTACACTAGCGGCACGATCCTCACCGGAACGGGGTATGAGCAGACACCCAATGTACGGGTGTCTGCTCATACCCCCGCCGCCTCCAGGCCTTGTCTCAGTGATATAGTAATCCCACACGTATGGTTCCCCTGTGCTGCCGGCGCTTGGTGCTAGTTGTCTGCGCCTGGCTTCCCGTCGGAATGGCAGCGCCTTCCGGTAACCAATTGCTCGCTGCTCTCCGGAGTGGTGACACTGCCGCAGTCCGGCGTCTCATCAAATCGGGCGCTCCCGTGAATGCGGTGGACGATGTCCATTCGAGCGCGCTCATGTACGCCGCGGTATACGCGGATGTTTCCACCCTACGTCTACTGCTGGACAACGGCGCTGACCCAAATCAATCCGATGACTCGGGTGCTACCGCTCTCATGTGGTCGATCCCGGACGCGGAAAAAGTACGGCTCTTGATCGGGCGCGGAGCCAAAGTCAATGCCGTGTCCACCCTAACGGGCCGAACACCGCTGCTGATTGCGGCGGGGCAGCCAGGCACCGCTCTAATTGTCAAATTACTGTTGGACAAGGGCGCAGATCCGAAAGTGCGCGACCGGGACGGTCAAACCACCATACTTCGCGCGGCCTACAACGGTGATGCGGAGACGATAAAATTACTGCTTGCGCGCGGCGTGGACGTCAACGCACGGGCCCGCGGCACAACCCCGCTGCTGGATGCAACAAATCGTAACGATGGCGAGATCGTCGACCTGTTACTGGCACACGGAGCTGACGCAACGGCTCAAGACGATGACGGCTTCGGCGCCCTGGTATCGGCTACCTCCTATGCGGATATGACGATCTTCCAGAAACTGATTGCCAAGGGCGCGGATCCCAAATTGCGCGGGTCCTCCGGCGTGAATCTCATGCTGGCGGCTGCGGCAAGCGACACATCACGCCCCGCCCTAATCAGCGAGATGGCAAAGCTCGGCGCCGATCCAAGGCAGCGAGCAACAAATCTCCATACAAAACATGGGTTCGGAAAAGAATCCGAGAGTCCCCTGGATTGGGCGAGCCGTCATGGTGACACGCCGGTGGCGCGTTTGCTCGCGGAGCTAACGGCAGAGAAGGTCACGAGCGCGCCTACGAGCGCGCCCCGTCTGCTCGGCGCCGCTGGCCCGCAGGAAGCCATTGCGAAGGCGCTACCCCTTCTATATAACGGTGGCCGCGAATTCTTTAAGCGCTCGGGCTGCGCATCCTGTCACCACAACCTGCTGCCGGCGGTCGCATTCTCGGTGGCAAAATCGAGGGGCATCGCGGTAGACGCACCAAGTGTACGGCAGAATTATCTGCAATCGGCTGCGTGGGTTAAGGGGAATCGTCAAAGCCTTCTACAGGATATCCGTTTTCCCGGAGGCGCGACCACCGCTGCGTACCTGCTATGGGGACTGGCGGCGGACGGCCATCGCCGCGACTTGGCCACTGACGCGCTGGCGCATCACCTTGCTGCGTCACAGTCTCTCGATGGAGCCTGGCATGTCCGCGCTGATCGGCCGCCCATCGAGTCGGGAAAAGTCACTCCCACGGCCATTTCTATCCGGGCGCTCCGTGCGTATACTATCCCGGGCCGCAAGGCTGAGTTCGAGACGCGAATCCGTCGAGCCGGAAAGTGGCTGGCTGACTACCCGGTGCGCACTGGCGAAGAGAAAGCGATGCAGCTCCTGGGCCTCGTTTGGGCAGGTGTGGATCGGCCATTGATCCAGGCCGCAGCCGCTAAGCTTGCCTCAGATCAGAGGCCGGACGGTGGGTGGGGGCAATTGGACAGCTTGTCCAGCGACGCCTATGCGACGGGTCAATCCCTCTATGCTCTTCACAACGCGGGCCATCTCTCTGGCGACTCACTCGCCAAGGCGATTCGCTTTCTGCTGGCCACACAACTGGCCGACGGCTCGTGGCACGTCCGCAGCCGTGCTTATCCTATCCAGTCAAAATATTTTGATACCGGTTTTCCGCACGGACGTGACCAATGGATCTCGGCCGCCGGCTCCAGTTGGGCGTGCATTGGCCTTAGCCTTGCCGTGGAACCCCAAGCCTTACGGCGATAATGCCTGAAGCAGGAGTGCGCTAAATTGTCCGGACCGCCCCTTCCAGGCCAGAGCGATCAGCCGCGCTATTAAAAACGGAAAAGATGAAAAAGGGGAGGTCACGGGATGGAAGCACTATGAAATTCGTACTGAAGCAGGACCGGGACGTTATCAAAGGCGATGCATCTGCCCGTCGCGTTCGC
>DATLBY010000382.1:0-9754 GCA_035526665.1 Bryobacteraceae bacterium | reverse complement strand
TTCCATCGGCGTCGAGAATGTTCTGGGGAACTTTTCCAGTAACGCCGGAGTCTGCAGATCCGGATTCGAATGGATGATCTGTCCGATACCCCGCGCCAGGTACCAGTCGGCTGGATCCTTATCCATCTGCTTCAGCTCCCGCGTATTCTCCTCCAGCTTGCCGCGCTCCGGCGGAAAGATTGGAATCAGCAATTGATAGAAGATGCGCTGCTGTTCGGCCGTTTTTGGAATGTCCCAACGCGCGCGGGAAAACAGCCGGATGAGAGGCGCCACCAGTTCACTCCGGCGCTCGGGCTCCTGCGCGCCACGTTGTATTTGTGCGGCGAGCGGCTCCAGAAACTCCTGCGTTCCGGGAAGGGAGATCACGCGAGGATCGGAAAGCGACGTCGAAGCCAGCGTACGCAGATTCTCCGGGCCGCTGCTGGAATACGTCAGCACCTTCTTCTGCAGCGGTTCCCACGTAGCATTGGCGGATGCTTCAATCGCCAGCTTGATGGCTGCCTCATTCTTGGAATCTTCCGCCCGCTTCCAGTAAGGGAGCAGCGCCTTGCCCACCATCTCGGCCGATTTCGGCGTCACATAGCCCATCTGTCCCGGACCACCATCCCCGCCGGCCATGCTGTAGTAGGTCGCGGCAATGCGTGACACGCGAGCTATGAAAAGCTGGCTCGCGCCTTGATCGAGCCGAGCTATGATGCGCTCGAAAAGTTGCGCCAGCTCAGGATATTGATGTTCCTTACTCCCGTTGGCGCGCTGCCCGTTGGCGATGAAAAGCGCCTCCGTCTGGTAACGCTTGGCGGTTTCTACAAGGGCGCTGTCTTCGGGCTTCTCCAGGCTGGTAAGAAACGCCTGATTCAAGCGCGCGCGCACCGGGGGATTCCACACCCACCAGTTCCACGCGGCACGCGAAGCCCATGCCCGTACCGCGGGACTCCGGTCGTTATTCATCATGCGATCCAGCGCTGCTGCAAGCCGGGGAAAACGTGCCGCCGTGTGGGTGAGCACGCCGTCAGCGCGCATGATCAGAGCGCCTGCCATGGCTTCCCTGGTCAGGTCGTCGGCGGTCTCATAAGCGTTGAAGAGGTGGTCCCATCCCTTGTCGTCCAGCAGGGTCTGACGCATCGCCCAGCGGGCGGCTTCCCGTACCATCTTTACAGGATCGCCCAGTCCTTTGATCTGGCCAGGAACGCCGCGCTCGTTGTGAACGGCGCCTAGCGCCATCTGCGCCCAATAGCGTACCTGCGCGCTCGGATGATCGACACCCTGCAGAATCAGCTCGAGGAACCGGCTGTCATCGGCGCCCAGACCTAGCTGGGCCAGCGCACGATATCGCGCCACAGTGTCGGACACCGACTCATTCGCCCGAGCCTCGAAATCGCTGCTCTGCAGTTCCACCGGCTTCTCCGGGTACAAACGCGCCAGCGCATTCAGGGAATAAGCGGTGGCTACAAAGCCCGTTAGAGCGTTGCGATTCCAGCGCCCATAGGGGTCCTGCATTTTCAATAGCGCCGCCACGCCGCGTTTCACCGCGGGATCATGATCGTCATAACCAAGCGCCGCCAGCGCGCTCAGCGCCAGTGCGGTAGGCGCGGGATCAATGTCTTTCGCGTCGTCGCTCCCGTTCTTCCAGGTGAAGCCGGTGTCGGTGGTGACGCCCGGGTGAAATCCCCAGGAGCCGTCAGGCTTCTGAATCCCGCGCAGCCGGCGCTCATCGGCGGCGATCTGAGCCCGGCCGCGGTTCCATAAGGACTGCGCCGCATCCGCTCCGCCGCGAGCCGAAACATAACCAGCCGGAAATGTCTTAACAAAAAACTCGATCCTGGTTGCCAGGTCGTCGGTATATTTCGGTGAAACTCCAATCAGTTTCTCCGCCTTCTGTTCCAGAGCCGCCAGATAACGCTCGTCGCGCGTCTGCTCCCAAGCGCGCTTGAGAATTTCGCCGGCAAAACGGTAAACGATCGCTTGGCCGACATTCGAGCCTGGTCCGGCGGCATTGATCCCACTTGGATCGGAGGATTGCAACACGAAGTTCGCGGTACGAACCTGTTGGGCCGAATGCAGCCGCCGCGCCGCCACCACGGATTCCAGCGATGCCACATTGAAGCCCGCAACGCGCGTTCCGGCCGGTCCATCTCCGAGGTCGAGCGGAGCCAGGCTGGTATTGTTCGCCGCATCCTGCAGCGTGTTGGTAGGCCGGAGCGATTCATACATCACATTGGCCAGATGCCTGAGATTCGCCATGTTTTCCGGACGATATCCATTCTCTATGGGACCAACCGCGCCCCATACCCCGGACTGCGTATGGCAGCTCATGCAATGGCTTCCCAGCAGACTTCCGGTATCGCGGATCCGGCGGTCCACGCTGGCGCCCCGGGGCCGGTTCAACAGCCAGGCGTCCACTTGGGACAGATGATCGTACATGCCGAGCCGCACGGCTTGCCTTGGATCCGAGTACGGTGCGGGCCGCCGGAGGCGCAACTCAACTTCGTATCCGGGAGAATTGGATTCCACCTTCAGGAAATACACTCCCCCCGGCACAAGGCTGCGGCTAATTTCAGTGCGGTGTCCTTCGGTCTGCTGATGGACACGCTCGTTGGCATTGGCGCCTTCGCGATACTCCTTGCCGTCGGCAGTGTAGAACAGCAATTGAGAAACAACCAGCGGATCGGCGACGTTCAGATTTGCCGTGAAGAGCCGCGGCTCTTTGCCCTGAAACTCGATGCGAAACCAATCCAGGCCCGAGCTGCCGATCCTGCCATTGTCAAAATATTCAATGTCGTCCGCGCCGCCGGTAATCTGCAGGTTCTCATCTTTGCCGGAGGCCCCCATTTGAATGGGCTGCGCCTCCGCGATCGAATCGTTCGGCTCGGTTTCGATTACCATCCCACGCAACGACGCGCCGAAATTGACCGGCGCTATTGCGACTCGGAGCGGCACATGCAGACCGGCCGGCCAGGCAGTTTTTTTCGGGAAAGCATCTATCTTTTGGACAGTTCCCGGTTCCCGCCAGCGGGGAAGGTTGAAGATGGGTTCCTCATCGGTTACGGCGGAGACCATCAACTTGAGCGTGCCTGCCTTGGGAGCCTTGTACACGATGTAGAAATCCGGATCCAGGGCATGCAGTACCTTCCGATAGCCGGCCCATTCCACCGCAATCCGGCCGTTGGGTGGGAGTTTCGAAGGCGCCGGCAGCCCGACGGCAACCTCCATGGTGTCGCCTGCTTTCAGCGGGTACGATTGCGAGTAAGAGCCTGCGAAATCGACAACCGCGGAGGAGGCGCTAACGATCCCGATAAATCCAAAAAAAATGAGAGTGCGAAAAGTCATATTACTTAATTTGAGTTATTGTGCATCACCAACGTCATACGCATCGGTCGCCGTCAGGCTCACCGAATAGCTCCCAACGTTGTTTTGCCAGTGAGCGTTGTCGTTGACTGCCAAATTGAGACGGCCCGCCGGTAGCCCTGTTTTGGTTGCTTTTTTACCAAGCACGAATACGTCGCCGTCCGCCCCGGCGCGTCCCAGCAGTGCCCCGAAGGGCTGGCCATCCACCAGGTTGGTCTTGTAGCTCGGTGATCCGGGTTTCTTCAGTCCGTCCGCATCGCTTGCCCAGCCGTCGTCGTTCCAGGATAGGCGGACGAAACCTCGGGCCGTGGAATCCACCTTCGAAGTGGTGGTGAGTACGATTCCGGTGTCCAGGTATTCGATGCGTGTACTGTGCTTCAGGGAGTGAACGGGAGCCGATCGGCGCACCAGCCTCTGCTGAACCGCTAGCGAGCGTATCTTGGACCACGGCAGGCTCGTCGCCGGCTGGTTAGCTGCGCGCACTTCCACAGTACCCTCGGGCAGTTTTCCGCGGACGGCTTCCCCGTTTTTCAGACGAATCAGGGTGAGCGTACGGTCAAAGCCATCCGCTTGGCTCGGCATCACTCTTTCGAACAGCCGGTAGAGCGGGCGCGGCTCGTGCTGATCCGTATCCTTCAGCGCTTTCAATAGTGGAGTTACCACCGGTAAACCAATACTCGTCAATTCCTCTACCGCCCGGTCACGGGCCTTCCGGTCGGCCGCCTGAATTGCTGCGAGATCCAACGCAATTCGGCCCCCCTCAAATTCGGAAGCTTCGGCTCCATTATGGATTGAGAGGATATCCGCGAGCCTGTAATCGGAAGTCTTTCCGGCTACCTCAATTCTAACGGATCGCAAATCGGTTTGGGCCTCCATTTCGGAGCCGTCCATGGTTCGAACACGTACTCTGGAGGATCCTTGGAGGAGCGCGCTGGAGAGCAATAACGAAAGAAACAGCCGATCGAGCATCTAACAGGTTATATCAAAACGAATAACGAATGGGAACAACGGGCGGGAGAATGCGCACCTTCGTCGTCAGAAGGTGCGCATGGCAGTATGATCTACTGCAATTTACTTGGAAGGGCTAATCCGGTGAAACAAAGAGGATTAATTAGCGCCCAGTGCGATGGGCTTCAGCATAGAGTCTTGGTTGGTCACTGAGGGCTCGCGTTTTATTGAGCGGCGGCGCGTCTCGGTGCCGGCGATCGCCAGAACCCGGCGGGCCGTTGCAACACATAACGGGCAGACGGCCTGGTCGGCGGCGGCGCGGGAGATTTGAGTCTCATCCCAGAAGTTGGCGGTTCGTGTTCGCAAGCCGCGAAAGAGCGTTTTGCGTGCATTGCACCAGGGAAGATCTTCGCTATCTTCGGAAATCAAATGAATTATGTCTTTTTTCGCTTGCATCGGCTCTCGTTTGAATGATTTCGTTCGTTCCTGATTCCTGCATTATTATCGCGTTATTCCGCGAACACCGCATCCTGCAACGGGTTGCTTCCGCCAAGCGCCGAGTAGTCGGCGTTAATCGTAGCCGTACCGGCGATTTTCACGTTGTATGCGATCAACATTGTGTAGCCGGCGCCTCCAGCTGGATTATTGGAACTGTTGCCCGAGTAGGTAAGATCGGTAGTGGGGAAGTAAACCATTCCGTTGTAAACGGAAGTGGCTCCGCCGGCGATGGTGCTACCGTTACTGCCAGTCGGTGATACGCGAGGATCCTGAAAGAAAAGCAGGCCCTTATCCGGCCCGCTGGTTGGGGCGGTGAGGGTAACAATTCCGCTGCCCGTGATCCCGATGCCGGCATACTGACTCATCTGTGTTCCGGGATAGGTATTGAAGAACGTCACATTGCTTCCGGCGACGCTTACCGCTCCATTAATCTGCAGGCCGCCACCAACCAGAATGTACTCGCCCGGATTGAAAATAACGTTCACGACGCTTCCTGTAATGGTTATGCCCCCGCAGTACACCCCAGGATCCACCGTGACAATGGTTCCCCCATTGATTCGAAAATTATTGTGCGTGCATGAAGTATACGAAGGGATTTGGAATTTGTTGGCGACAGGGTCCACGATAGGTACGCCCTGCCCGGTGCTTTGGGGTCCGCAGTTGCCATCGGTGTTCTGGTTGCTGTAGCTCCCGGTATAACTGACCGACGGCGTAACCACACAGGCGCCACCCACGCTCCGGAAGTTCGAATTCGAAAATACTCCACAACTAAAACTGGAGTTCGTCGTGCCGTTCACGGAAAATCCGTTGTTCTGATTCCCTGTGTCGCGATTTAGTGCGTATACGCATCCGTTATTAGTATTTCCGGTACCCGCCACGGCACGAGCCTGCACACTCATGGAGCCCACATTTAGCGCCCGCATGAACCAGGTCGGTTGCGGGTGGCTAATAATTACCTCCACGAACTGGGAATTGCCCGCCCTAGATCCACTCAGAGGCGGCCTGTTTACCGCAACGCTGATGTTATCGGCGCCATCCGTAAAACTGTTCAGGGCCGCATCACTCCTGGCTGCCGCGGTCACTGCGCTGGTGTTACCCCGCAGCGTCTCCAGCGCCCCCGCAAATGCGGCTGCATCCGCCGCCGTCTGCATACGGCGTTTATGGAAGTACATGTAGGACGTATCCAGAGCCAAACCCATAAATGCGAACAGCACAAAGATCGTCAATGCCGCCAGGAACACCATCGACCCTTGCTCGCTGCTGGTGTTGTTCTTCTTGTTTGCGCGAATTTTCATATAGCTCCCCGTTGTCCTCATTGCGAGATGATTAATTCAGAACTGCTTCCGATACTGATCGGCGCCGGCAGCACCAAGGCGGTGAATGGAAGCAGGTTGTAGCGCGATCGCACGTTCACCCTTCCGCCAGGCCCGTTCCCGGAGGCCCACGTGGTGGTCACATTGACCAACGCGGGATCCAGCCCGATGGCCCATTTACGAACGACGTTTTGTATGTCCGATGCTGTAGCCGTGGACCCGCTGGCGCTTCCGTGGGCCATGGCATAGCGGGCGCCCTCTTTGGTGGCTCCAGCCAGAATATTGTAGTAAGCGACCGCGCGGCCGAATTCCATAATGCCGCACAAAACGGTGAAGAACAGCAGAAACGAGAGACCGAACTCTACCAGGTTTGCTCCGCGCTCTCCGGATCTACGAACGATTTTGTTTCTCATTGAACACGCATCCTGGCAGCCCGCGTCAGCACGATGTTGCCCGGCAATCCGGGGTAGTTGAACAAGGGCGCAAATGTATAGTTGACCGTGACCTCCACGTACCCTTTGGGAGTCGCACCGCTGCAGGTGGCAGTCGAGCAGGCCACTTCGCTCGAACTGCCGGCGCACCCGCAAAAATTCCGCGCGGTGGCCGTTGCGTTCGCGAGACCCTGCCCCGCTATATCATTCATTGCCGCCTGGGTCATGCCCGTCGTGTTTCCCGCATTTCCTGGTGTTAATGCGCCGTACTGCACGCCCGCCCGGGCTGCACTCGCGATCGCGATACCCGCATAGAATACACGGCCGAAATCCATCGTTCCGCAACACATCAACAGCAGACAAGGAAGCACAATCGCTGTTTCAACCAGGCTGCTGCCGGAACGGTCTCGTCGAAAGATGTTCAGTCGGTGGGGGGTGGAAAACCTCATACCGGAAGCTTACGGGACAGTAGCGATATCGCAAATAGATCTAAGCTCCTGGTTTCGTTGTGAAAGTGCTAGAACCAGAGTCCTAAGGCGATATCCCCTCGTTCGGGCAGGTCACGGCGCGGCCACATGCTTTCGGCCTGAGCGCGGCTCGTCCTGGTGCCGCGGGAGCAATGGCGGAATGTGCGTCCTAAGCCGCGATGGCTGATGAATCGTTTAGAGAGATGGGCACCACTGAGGAAGTCCCCAGGCGCCGGCGGGTGTGAAATCAGGGAAAAAACGGCTCTTGCGAATTGCAACCGGAAGCGCGCTTAACGAACAAACATAGGAGCGGCTGCAGTACTGTGGGAAGGATCGGCCGGAGTAGAATTCATTTCTTCCAGGGTCCGTAAGGCGGCGCGCTCTGCATTTAATTGCGCGACGCTCTTCCGGTACTCCCGCTGCAACGTCAAATAAGCGCATTCGGAGGTGCGCGCCACTGCCAGCACGATGCTGGCGGCTTGGTAGAGCAGCCAGAGTAGCCCCTTAAAGAATTTATCCAAGGGATTAACTCCCTGGAGTACCGCGCAGCCAAGAAGAATTGCGCCAATCATGGACAGTATCACGGTGTTGGAGTTCATAAGTTTTTTCCAGCCTTCTCCAGCATGCGGAAATCGACTCGAAAATGATAGGTCCAAAACACACGTAGATCCTTCGTTCTGGTACTAATCACTAAATTTAGCAGTCTGAGCTCCGATTCTGGCTATTTGAGCCGTTTATTTACTGACGGCATTTTTGCGAATCATTTCCTCCAGTTCCGCTCCCGCCGTGGGGGGACCTATATAGTGATAGGCCTCCGCGTATTGCACGCCGTACTTTGCCCCGAGTTCCCGATCGCCTTTGAGGACGATCTGCTTGATGTATTCTCGATTGGCGGTAGCGTCATCCTCGCCCAGCATGGGAAGGCGCTTCCCTTCCGCCGCAAGTCTGGCCCGCAGCCTGGCTCCCGTTTCGCCCGCCGGACCTTGCGCCTTATTCGCGAGATTCGCCGCCACCTTCGTATCAATCACGCTGCTGATATCCACAATCCGATTCACCAGTTGCGGGCCCCGTGCATGATAGTACTTGGTGGTCACGGCATGCGGCTTCAGGCCCGCGTCGAAGTGTTCGGGATAGTCTTTGTTCCCGCCGGCCATCCAGCAGGCGGCTTCCACTCCTTGGGCCGTAAAGTAATGGTCGGGATTCTCCTCATACGATCCCCACGGGTCATAACAGATTACTGTGTCAATCTTCAAGAGGCGAATCAGAAAAATCAGGCGCGAACGATACTCTAGCCGCTCGACTCCGTCCATCTGGTGATTGCGGTAATTAAGGTCGTAGGCTTTACGGAGGCCCAGGGCGCGGGCCACTTCCAGGTTATCGTGGTAGTTTGCAATCACGCTCTCCGCGCCGGTTCCAGGGCCCGCTGCATCATCGATTGTTGTCCGAATCAGGTATCCGGTGTAGCCCTCGCGAATCAACTTGGCGACCACACCCGCCGCAAAGATCGGTATATCGTCGGCGTGCGGCTGAATGGCTGCAAGCATCTTGCCGCTGTGGGGCTTACCCGGCAGATCGCGTTCCACGACAACGCCGCTCTGTGCCCGGCCCCCGATTGGGATGGCAGCTGCGGCCAGGCTGGCGACACAGAACCGTCTGGTCATTGGATACATCGCGCAAGTATACATGTACACCGCGGCGGCAGTCTGTGCATGGTGCAAAACGTTTTTACCCGGTTACAAGTTCCATGACAGGCCGTTGGGAATCGGCAAATTTGGGCTCGCCGCCTTTCGCAAACACAACGCCCACAGGCTCCAGAACGCATGGACGGCAATTTCAAAGGTAGGTTCCGTGATTTGGCAGAGTATTTGCTGGCAAACATCACTGCGGGCAAAGGAGCTCGATGCGATGAATCCTGTGATTAATAAATATCTTGGTGTTTTGGCGGCCGCCGCGATGAGCGTTGTCCTGGTGGGATGCCAGCAAACTCCTCCTCCCACGACGGTGGTAACCCCACCCCCGGTGAACAGCAGTACGCCGGCGCCCTCCACCACGACGGAGCACACGACAACCACCAACACGGAAACAAAGCAAACAACCCCACCACCCGACGGCGTCTCGCCCACTCCTGACGCGCAGACGACCACGACACAACACACCACCACCGTGGAAAAGAAGAAACAGTAGCAGCAGGAGCTTACCGCCGGGGGGACTTGGAGCCGTCGGTTACCCTGGCGGCAGCACAGGTTCCCGGCCCGGCCACCTCTGTCGACTTTCAGTGTGATCGGGATCCGCCGCCGCGTGCAGCCGGGCGCACGTGGCTCCCAAACGTAAATTACGCAATTTGCGTTTCAAGGGACCACCGAAAGCCAGTTGAGCTAAACGCAAGGAGAATCCTGGAGGTTATGCCCCACTGCTGCAAGTTGGTGAGCCGGGCGGGACTCGAACCCGCGACCATCGCATTAAAAGTGCGGTGCTCTACCAACTGAGCTACCGGCCCACATGTCGCGAGATGCAAAGCTGTAGTCAGAATACCATGCGTCGGCGCTCCCTTCGTGTTTTAGCATGCTCCCGTTTTGTTTTCAGGGGTGCGCGACATATAAGTAGATATCAGGCGGAGGGTGCGCGTCGGCCTAGTAGTCTTTGAAGCGGCGGCCAAGGCGGCAGCAGCGCAGAGCGGGGTTGGCGCCGCGAACGGTCCAGAACATCCCGGAGCATTAGAGCTGTGCGCAGATGACGATCTTGCACCCGGCTT
>DATLBY010000381.1:0-4683 GCA_035526665.1 Bryobacteraceae bacterium | reverse complement strand
GAGCACGCCTGGCTGCACGATGAAAAGCGCGCCGAATATGTCTCGATCGGCGACAAAGCGGCTCTCGATGCGGCGCAGTTGATGGCGAAAACCGAAGGCATTATCCCCGCGCTGGAATCGGCCCACGCTATTGCGGAAGCCATTCACCGGGCGCCCGCCGCCCAAGGCGAGATTTTCATCGTCAATCTGTCCGGGCGCGGCGACAAGGACACCGATATTTACCGCGAGAATATAAAGGAACTGGATGCAGAACGCGACAGCACAAGCGACGCGCATTAGCCGGGTCTTCGCACGCCTCAAACAGGAAAATCGTTCCGGCCTGATCGCCTATCTCACCGCCGGCGACCCGACCCCGGAACACACCCCAGGTCTGGTGGCGGCTCTCGCGCGCGGCGGCGCTGACATTATTGAGCTGGGAGTTCCCTTCTCCGATCCCATCGCCGACGGGCCTGTCATCCAGCGCGCCTCTGACCGCGCTCTCAAGTCGGGCACTACGCTGCAGCGGGTTCTTGAGATTGCCGCCACGATTCGGAAAACCTCCGATATCCCGCTGCTGCTGTTTACCTATCTGAATCCCCTTCTGAAATATGGGCTGGAGCGGCTGGCCAAGGATGCGGTTGCAAGTGGAATCGACGGCTGCCTGCTCACCGACCTCAGCGTGGAGGAAGCGGATAAATATGTAGGCGTGATGCGCTCCAGTGGACTGGATACTGTATTCCTGGCGGCGCCCACCAGCACCGGACGCCGCCTGGAGCTGGTCGCCCGCTATTCCAGCGGATTTGTGTATCTCGTCTCCCGCACGGGTGTCACCGGCGAGCAGACTTCCGTCTCCGACGCCGTCGGTCCGCTGGTCCAAGCCATGCGCTCAGCCACCCCGTTGCCGCTCGCCGTAGGGTTCGGGATAGCCACGGCCGCGCACGCCGCCCAGGTCGGTGCGGTTGCCGACGCGGTGGTGGTAGGGAGCGCCATTGTCCGTCTCATCGAGCAAAATGCCGGCAGTCCCGATCTGGAGTTTAAACTCGAATCGTTGGTCCGTGAACTCAGCTCCGGACTTGGCTCCCGGAACAAATGACGAAAGAGAACGCGCTTGCCACGCTGGCCGATTGCCGCCGGCGGATTGATGAGGTAGACCGCCAGATACTCGCTCTGCTGAACGAGCGCACCCGGATTGTGGAAACCATCGGACAAGTGAAAATGGAGCACTCCATGCCGGTCTATGAGCCGAAGCGCGAAGATGAAGTGTTCCGGAATGTGATTGACCACAATCAGGGTCCGCTGCCCGGCGATGCCGTTCGCCGCATTTTCGAGCGTGTCATCGACGAAATGCGCACCTTGCAGAAAATGAGGATGCCCAAGTAATGCTGGTTGTCATGCAGGAAGGCGCCACCGAGGCGCAAATACAGAACGTGATCGACCGGCTGGTGAGCCTGAATTTTACCGTCCACCGCTCCACCGGGGTCCTCCACACCGTGCTGGGAGGCGTTGGACCCGCCGACAGCTTCGATCCCGCGGATTTCGAAGTGATCGACGGTGTCAAGGAGTGCCACCGCATCGTATCGCCGTATAAGCTTGCCAGTCGTCACTTCAAACCAGGCGGCACAGTCGTCAAGGTAAAAGGCATCGAAATTGGCGGTACGCACGTAGTGTCCATGGCGGGCCCGTGCAGCGTGGAAAGCGAAGATCAAATCAGCCGCATCGCGGAGATCGTCGCCCAGGCCGGAGCGAAAATCATTCGTGGCGGAGCCTTCAAACCCCGCAGCTCCCCTTACAGCTTTCAGGGGATGGGTGAAGCCGGGCTCCAACTCATGAGGAAGGCCGCCGATCGCAACGGACTCCTCGTGGTCAGCGAAGTCATGAACCAGACTCAGATTCCTCTGCTGGCACAGTACGCCGACATTCTCCAGGTGGGTGCGCGGAACATGCAGAATTTCGATCTACTGAAAGAACTGGCAAAGTTGAAAACTCCCGTTCTGTTGAAACGCGGGATCGCCGCTACCATCGAGGAGCTGCTGCTTTCCGCTGAGTACATCATGGCGGGAGGCAACTACGATGTGATCCTCTGCGAGCGCGGCATCCGTACGTTCGAAACCTACACCCGCAACACCATGGATATCTCGGCCATTCCGGTGGTCAAGAAGCTGTCCCATCTGCCTATCGTTGCCGACCCTTCGCACGGCACCGGACGCCGCGACCAGGTCCTACCCATGGCCCGCGCAGCCGTCGCAGCTGGAGCGGATGGCTTGCTGGTGGAAGTGCACTACGATCCGGATCATGCGCTCAGCGACGGCGCCCAGACGTTGCGCAGCGACCAGTTCAGCGATCTCATGCAGCAGGTGCGCCTCATCGCCGCCGCAGTAGGGCGGACGGCATAGCCCGGATGCAGACCGTCGCCATTGTTGGTGTCGGGCTCATCGGCGGCTCCTTTGCTCTTGCACTGAAAAAAGCCGGCTTTCCCGGCCGGATTTTGGGCGTCAGTTCTCCCGCTACCGTGGAGGAAGGTCTAAGCCTCGGTGTCATTGATCAGGCGGTTTCGCTCGATGAGGCCGTGGGGCGGGCTGACCTCATCTACCTGGCGCAGCCGATCGGAAAAATAATTTCCACGTTGAGCGAGCTGCAAAACAGGCTTCCTCCGGGATGTTTGGTAACCGACGCGGGCAGCACTAAGGCGGTAATAGTCCATCATGCCAACGCGACGGTAACCGCTTCCCAATTTCTGGGGGGCCATCCTATGGCTGGTAAGGAGTCGCGTGGAGTCTCCTCGGCCGACGCCGACCTCTTCAGGGGAAGGACATATGTCCTCACGCCGTCTTCCAGCGAAATCCTTTCGGGCCACCCTGTTGCCGGTAGTTTTCTGCATTGGCTCACGCAGATAGGCGCGAACCTGGTAATGCTGACCCCGCAAGAGCACGACCGCACCGTGGCATTCACCTCGCACCTCCCACAGCTCTTGTCCTCCGCTTTAGCCGGAACGCTGAACGAGCATTTGAATTCCGAGAATCTGCATATTGCGGGATCGGGACTCGTCGATACCACTCGCCTTGCGCTCAGTTCGTACGACATTTGGCACGATATCCTTGCCACCAATCGGGCGGACATCGACCACGCCTTGGGAGTGTATATTGACAAACTCACATTTTTCCGTCAGAATCTAACAACCCCTCAACTTCGTGATGAGTTTTGCGCAGCAGCCGAGACGGCTAAAAAACTGCGCAGAAAAGGTCTTGTTACAGGTTGACGACTTTAGAATGAGCCTTCGATTAACTGCTTTAGCCACCGCCATCCGGGAAGACCTTCTCCACTCTGAAGGAGTGAGGAAGATTGTGCTCGCCAGGAGAGCCGCTGCTGTCTTCTCAAGCGGTACGCCGGCGGACTCGGTGTATTTCCTTGACTCCGGTCTGGTGAAAATTGAAAAGGCCACTGAAGGCGGCAAGGAGATGCTGCTGGGCATCGTCGCCGCCGGCGAGATTTTTGGCGAACAGGCTCTCTTAGGCGAAGGCGCCTTCACGGTTTCGGCCAAGGTTCTCGAGTCCGGAATCGTTTACGCCATTCCCACGCCGCAGTTTCAGAGCTTCTGTGACCGCAGGCCGGAAATCTGGCGCCTGCTGCTGCAGCATTTCCTCCTCCGCAAAGATGAACTGGAGCGAAAGATCGAGCATCTCTGCCAGAGCGACGTCAAACAGCGGATCGTTTACTACCTGAATGAGCTCGCACAACTGAACCCCGGCGTCGATCCCAGCGGCAGCGTCATCCACATTTCCCAGAATGAGCTGGCGAGTCTTGTGGGAGCTACCCGGGAGACAACGTCGACCACGTTGAACGCGCTCGCGCGCCAGGGGCTCATCGTGCTCGGGCACCGCCTGGTCATGATTCCGTCGCTGGAGACTATGCGCAATGCCGTCAGTTCCAGCAAGGTTCTGAAAACGTCCACTGTCGGTCAAATCACACCCGTGAGCTGACGGCACACCCGCTCGTCAGTTACTCCTCTCTTTTCAACAGGATCATAGTGGCGCCTCGCGTGCTTTCCTGGATTGCAATGCACGGCCTGTGGATCCTCTGCCGCTGTCTTACGGCTACCGCCCCTGCGGGCGCGCTCAGGATTGCAGCCCCGCGCCGGCTGACAACGTCAACTCGCGCTATACCGTGGAGAGCGTCGAGTTGTCCACGCACGACCGCAAAAGACTCAGCCGCCGCTTCTGCACGACATCGATAAACAGAATATTCCCTTACAGCCCGGTTTCTGGCAGGCCATATCGGCGGTTGCGCTCCTCTGTTTGAGCGGTTCGTTCTGGGCAACGCATCCACACTTCGTGGCTGGAACAAATTTGATCTCGATCCGGTCGGCGGCAAACGCGTGGCTTATTGAGAAGGCGTTGCAGGATGCGAACTGGAATGTTTCCGGGGCCGCGCGTGTGCTGCAGATGGAGCGCACGAATCTGCACAAGCGAATCCGTGCCTTGCACATAAAAAGGTAGCGCGGCTGGTTAGACCGCACTACCTCAGAGGTGCTACGGGAAAGTCAGCCGCAGTTAGTGGCCGTTGTCGTAGCGGTGATCGCAACCCGCGCACTTGGCAGCCGCTTCAAGTGTCCAATAAACATGGGTCACGTTCTTGGAGCCATCCTGGTTGTGAGCTTCGTAGGTCGAGCTGCGCCCGTTGGCGGACTGGCTCACCAACATGCCCCAG
>DATLBY010000380.1:0-20151 GCA_035526665.1 Bryobacteraceae bacterium | reverse complement strand
TGAATCTGTCGCGGAATGTAGGTGCTGCGGATAGTTCCAAATGCCGCGGAGGAAAAGTTCGGTTCCGGCGGCCGGAAGTTCGTGTGATTCAGCACATTGAAAAACTCCGAGCGGAACTGCAGCGCGACGCTCTCATGAATCTTGAAGTTCTTATTGACGCCAAGATCCCATTGCTCGAAGTTGGCTCCGCGGAACGCGTTCCGCGACAGGTTCCCGTAGGGCTGATCCACGCCGGGGAGCCCGAAGGCCGCCTTGTTGAAATAATTATCCAGCATTGCGGGGCCGCTTGAACCCGCGGGATCGCCCGTCAGATTGGGGCGGAAGGTAGTTGCCCCACGGAAATCGCTAATGCGGCCTGTGTTGTCGATGGTGGAACTCGGGTTGAAGATCACGTTAACGGGCTCGCCTGTATTCGCCGTGTTGATACCGGTGAGTTCCCAGCCGCCAAGAACCGCATCCACTACACCGGGCATTGAGGAGCCGAATCGCCGGCCTTTTCCGAACGGCAGTTGGTAAACCACACTGGTCACGTTTATAAATTTCACATCGTAGCTGGATGGCCCGCGCTCCAGCTTAAGATTGCGCACGTTTTGCGGATTGGCAACGGTAACGCCGGCGGGAGTTTCCAGTTGCTGTTCCGATGTGCCGAGTGCTTTGGACCACGTGAAGGAATTCAGGAAATAGAAGCCCGCGGAGAACCGGCGCTCGAGCTTGACGGATAGTCCGTTGTAGGTTCCAGAGCCTGCCGGGTTAAACCATGTGATGGGGCCAAAGGCCTGGTTCGGCCGGCGTGCCTGGATACCGAGGCTGCCCCCGGGCTGGTTTGGAAGAGCCTGATTGTAATCCGCGACGATGGGCAGGCGCAGACTGTGGTTGCCGGTGTAGGCAAGCTCGACAACAGTATTTTTTGCCACTTCCTGCTGCACGGCAAAGAACCACGTTTGCACGTACGGCCACTTCAAGTCCCTCGGAATGTAGGCGATGTTCGAGAGGATTGGGTTGAAGTTAGAAGGGTCCGTCAATCCCGCGGGATAACCCTGCTGGGTGGTGCGGAAGTTGGGGTTCACCTGCCCGTTGCCCAGCAGGGCCGTCTGATCGATGGTTGCGATCACCACTTGCGGTCCATTGATCCCGAGAAGGTCCGCACTCCCGACACGATTATTGTGGACATAGCTGATACCGTAGCCGCTGCGAAAAACCGTCTTCGGCGTGAGGCTATAGGCAAGTCCAATGCGGGGCCCGAAATTTTTGTAGTCCGGATTCACTAGGGCTCGATCGGCAATGCCGCCGTCCTTCGCCTGAATCAACTTGTTGGTGGCGGGGTCGAAGTTCGTCAGGTTATTATCCCGATCCCAGCGCGGCGTCGCATATTCCCAACGCAGTCCCATGTTCAAAGTGAGCTTGGAACTCACGCGGAAATCATCCTGCAGGTATAGGAAGTGCTGATGCTGCCGGTAGTTCCCCACCACGTAGTTGGCCAGAGCGTACTGGCTGCGCAGGCCAAACAGGAAATCGGCTAACCCATAGCTGGCCGCGTCGGCCGGTCCGCCCGACGTTCTGGTGAAGCCGCCATTGTAGGTATCGCGTCCGTAGAGCGGGTTGATATCCATCACTTGCGTGCGGATCGTTTGAAATTCGTATCCCGTCTTCAACGCGTGCCGCCCCACGATCCAGGAGTAGTTCACTTTCGGATCCCACAGCAATGGATTCTGAAACTGTGGATTGGTGGCCTGCCGCCCGAGTCCGGAAAAACCGTTCAGGTTCTGCGCGGTCAAGCCGCCGGTCAGCTGCGGGCTGGTGGAGAGACCGGTAATGCCGTAGGCTGCCAGCATGCTGGGACCGCCCAGGAATGGCGGCTGCTTTCCGGCATTGGTCCGGGATACTCCCAAACGGGCTTCGAGGATCGAACTCGGCGTCACCGTCCAGGTATATGCCAGCGCCGCCGCCTGGTTGAGCACTCGGGTAAAGCCGTTCCCACCGCCACCGGACGGCCCGGTAATGTCGGGCTGGTTGAATACGTTCAGCTTCCGCTGGCTCACGCGGAAGAAGCTCGTCATACGGGAGTTGATCTGGCCGTCAATGCGGCCGTCGAATTTGTCGTTATAGTTACGATCCAGGCGCGACTGCTGAAAATTATTAGACCGGCCGGGACCGGTCGGACCGGGAAGTTCGTTGAGGACCTTCAGAGCAAATGCAGAAACGTCGGCCGCCGGAATCGCTGTATTCGCCGGATAGATTTTCCCGGTGAGTGGGTTCACAACGGCGACAGGGAGAATACCGGCCCGGTCAGACAGCGATGGAATACTGGCAAAACTCAGCGTTTTCGCCAGCTCGCGGAACCCTTCATAATCTCCGAAGAAAAACACACGGTCTTTGATCAGCGGGCCTCCGATAGTCGCGCCAAACTGATTGCGCTGCAGAGTCGGCTTTTGGAAGGTTGCGGGCCGCTGCCCAAAGATGTACCCGATCGCGTTCAGCCTGGTGTTGCGCAGGAACTCGTAAACGGTACCGTGAAACTGGTTCGTGCCGGTGCGAGTGGCGACGTTGATGACGGCACCTCCGGCACGCCCGTATTCCGCGCTGTAGTTATTGGTAATCACCTTAAATTCGGCCACGGCGTCAGGCGAGGGCTGCGAGACCTGGTTGGCGAAGCCCTGGTTGCTGGTGCCATAGGCGTTGTTGTCGACACCGTCGAGCATGAAATTGTTGTAGGTACTGCGCATTCCGTTCACGTTGAACGCGCCTTCGCGGGGCGTCGGCGAGGTGGCAAGCGGAGAGCGGTGGACGTTGGTGGTGAGCAGAGCGAGATCGGAATAGTTCCGGCCATTGAGCGGCAGCTCGACGATCTGCTGCGTGTTGATTACCTGTCCATGTTCACTGGTATCGGTCTCCAGCGCACTGGCAGCGCCGCTGACCGATATGGTCTCAGTCATGGCGCCGACTTGCAGGTTGATGTCGACGCGCTGCCGGGCATTCACGTTGACAACCACATCGGTTGTCGAGAACTTCGTAAAACCGGCGAGCTCCGCCGTGATGGCGTAGCGGCCGCTCTTTACGTTGAAGAAATTGTAGTTTCCGTTCTCGTCCGTGGCCGTCTTCAGCTGAATGTTGGTATCGAGATTCGTCAGCGTGACGGCGGCTTTCGGAAGGATTCCGCCGGAGCTGTCGCGTACGGTTCCCAGAACCTCAGCGGTATCGAACTGAGCCAGCGTAACGGTAACGGAGAGTACAGCGGCGAGTAGAAATCGAACGAGGATTTTCATGTCCACCCCTTATGTGCCTTAAGCTACCACAATCAGGTTGCAGAACAATGAAAGCCGGGCGGAGGAAGGAGAAAGACCCCAGCGGACGCCGGGGTCCCCTTACAAGTTAGAAGCGATTCCAAAGGAACTGATTGTAAACCTCGTGATGGTACTGGACTTCCGGCGTCTTGACGTAGGTGCCAAGCAGCCGGGGGCAGCGGTCGGCGGACGCCTGTTTCAGGTCGGCATAACGCTTCTTCACGTCTTCGCCGAGGAGCGTGGTGGTCCACTCCGCGTTCCTGAAATTCTCCAGCGCATCGTAGATATTGTCGGGCAGGTAGCGATCCGCGGAACGGATATTTTTCACGTCAGCGATACCACCATCGATCCCGGTGCGGAATACCGACAGCAGCACCATGTACGGGTTGGCGTCGGGAGCAACCGAGCGAACTTCCACGCGCGAGCTGCGCTCGTTGCCGATCGGAATGCGGACCATGGAGCCGCGGTCCACGGCCGAAGCCTTAATCTGATTTGGCGCTTCAAAGTGCGGATCGAGACGGCGATACGCGTTGACACTCGCATTCAGCAGCAGGCAGATATCGTTGCCGTGCGAGAGAATGCGATCCACGAACTCCCAGGCGCAGCCGCTCATCTTCTCTTCGCCCTTGGGATCCCAGAATATGTTTTTGCCGTCCTTGGTGATCGAGACGTTGGTGTGCATCCCGTTGCCGTTCACGCCAACCACCGGTTTCGGCAAGAAGCAGGCCGTGAGTCCCATACGGGTGGCGACCTGACGGCAGATCAGTTTATAGAGCTGAATTTGGTCGGCCGCGGCCACCACTTCGGCATAGCTGTAGTTGATTTCGAACTGAGACGGGGCGACTTCCGGGTGGTCCTTTTCATTTTCAAAGCCCATGGCGCGCTGCACTTCGGCCGCCGTGTCAATGAACTCGCGCAGCGGGTCGCCGGGAAGCGAATGATAGTAGCCGCCGGTATTGACGTACTCAAAAGATCCCGTGTCATGATAGCCGCGCTCGGCATCCGCGCCCTTGAAGAGGAAGCCCTCAATCTCATTAGCGGCATTCAAAGTGAAGCCGTTCTTCTTATACACATCCTGTGCGTACGCCTTCAAAACTCCGCGTATGTCCGCACTATAGGGGGATCCGTCCTTGTCGATTACCTCACCGAAAACCAGCACTTTGCCGGTGCCAAAAACATCGGAAGGAGCCCAGTAAAATGCGCCCCAGTCGATGCCAAGCCGCAGATCGCTTTCCCGTTGCGCGGTGAAACCCCGGATAGACGAGCCATCGAATGTGAGGTTGTCCCAGCTCTTGACCAGGAACTTTTTGTCGTAATCGAGCATGTGCAGCCGGCCCTCGAGGTCGCTGAACAGCAGCGTTACGGCCTTTACGCGCTTTTCATCCGTCAGGTACTTGAGGCGGTCTTCCTGAATTTTATCCAGTGCAACACGGTTTTTGCGTTGCTCTTTGGCCTTCAAATTCAGCTCTTCCAGTTCTGCATAAGGAAGGCTAAGACGGTCCTGTAGTTGGTTGAACATTCATCTCCTTGAGCTGGGCGTCGCCAAGATTGCCACAAGCGGAAGCAGCGGCAGTTGGAAATGGGCGTTACGCGAAAGCTGCGTACCTTGCCACCCCAAACACTCCCTACGTAGCTCGTGACTAATATTCAATTATCAACGAAAGACAATCGCTCCGGAAGTGTGGGAGCTACTTTTTCCTATCGATAATTTTTATAGACTGCCAAAGCGCAGCCGTACCTGCTATTTGGAAGCTTTTTCGGTGCGGTTCCGCCACTCTTCAATCAGGCTCCGGGCTTCGGCAAGTTCCTGCCGGGAGAGCAGGGCGCGCACACCTTCCCGCGCCTTGGCGCTTTCCGGAGTATCTTTTGATGCCGCGAGAACGAACCATTTGTAGGATTCCACATAGTTGTGGGGAACAATGTGGTCGACGAAGTAGACTCCGCCGAGGTAGAACTGCGCGTCCGCGTCTCCCTGATCAGCCGCCAGATGGACCCACTTCAGCGCCTCGGGGTAGTTTTGCATCACGCCGGAACCGGCGGCATACATCAGGCCGAGAAACAACTGCGCGGGCGCGAATCCGTCCCCGGCGGCGAGCTTCAACCACTTCAGCGCTTCTTTGTGATTTTGAGAAACGACCTCGCCCTTTTCGTACATCAAGGCGACGTCGAAACGCGCTTTGGGATCACCCTGCTCGGCTGCGAGCAGATGCTTCGCCACCCGTGCGTAGGAGTTGTTGATATAGCGGCCGTCCTGGACGGATTGGGCAAGAGCGGGCAAACAAAACAAGGCAGCTGCAACGAGCGGCTTTAGCACTTTGTTCTCCAAAAGTTCTTCGTACAGGTCAGGCGGATCGCCTGCCACTGATCGAATATACCCGTAAAACCCTAGGAAAACCTATCCCCTGCCGGTACTCTATCGTACTGGTACGGCTACGCTAAACCGCTTGCCATGCCGCGGCGGCTACTTGCGGGCGGTGAGGACGCGCGAGGGATAAAAGGTTTGGCGCACCATGCGATCCGTGACGATCCGAAAATCCATGGATTCGATCAACTCTGGAACCCGCTCTTCGACTTGGCGTCCCCAGAAAGCGGGTGCGATCTTGCCGCAAACCTTGTACAGCTGGTTGAATATCTCAGTGTTCTGCCCGATGAGCACCAGGGTCAACAGCCCGCGTTTCCTCAGAATGCGGCGGAACTCCATTAACGTGAGAACGATGTCGTCGGCCGAGAGCAGTTCCAGCAGGTAGCAGCACACCAGGGCGTCGAAAGACTCGTCGCGAAACGGCATATGGCGCGCGTCCACGGCTTTACATTGGGTGCGAGCCTCGGGAAACTCATCTCTTACGCGACGCTGGGTGCGCGCAGCCATGTTCGGCGACAGGTCGAGTCCCACGGTGGCTCCGTTCGGATTCACCTTCACCAGCCGGCGAAACATCTCCCCCGAGCCGGTGGCAACCTCCAACACCTTCATACCGTCATGAATCCCGGCCACTTCCAGCGCCCGGCGATGCGCTTTCGAGTGGAAAAAAAATGTAGACACCGGGTATACCATCGCCAGACGGTCATAAATGCGGCGCGTTCTGTCCGATATGGTCGCGGGCATGCTGTCGACGCCCGCCGTCGATAACGATAAAGTCAACTTGTTCAATTGAAGCTCCATTATGAGTTTCGAATTTCAGGAAACCGCCGCGAGGACCGGTTGCGCGCACGGTATCTCGATTTCCGTGTGTGTTCCCTGCCCGGGCTTGCTGTCAATCCACATCCGATAGTCGTTTCCGAACAACACCTTTAGCCGCTCATTGACGTTACTGATGCCAATTCCCTGCTCGAATAGCGTGGCCAGTTTCTCTTCCGGAATGCCAACGCCATCATCCTGAACAAGCAAATGGAGCCGCCCTTCCTGGAGCCGGCTCCGTAATCGAATCATACCGCCATCCACCTTGGCGCTCAAACCATGCTTAATACTGTTCTCTACCAAGGGCTGCAGAAGCATGCTGGGAACCGGAATGTCGAGAGTGTTCAACTCCACTTCCTTCACAAACCGGAGCTTCTCGCCAAAGCGTACCATTTCGATGGCCATGTAGTCGTCGATAAATTGCAGCTCCTCCCGTAGGGGATTGAGATTTTCCTGCGCTTTCATCACGCGCCGGAGAATATTCGACAGCTTGTAGATCATGCTCCGCGCCTTCTCCGGATCCAAGCGAATCAGCGACGTCACGGAGTTCAAAGTATTGAACAGAAAATGCGGGTTTATCTGCCGTGTGAGAGCGGCCAGACGAGCCTCATTCAGTAGACGCTGCTGCGTCTCGAGCTTGTCCTCATTTCTGGTGTTATTCCAAATTTTCAGGGGCAATGTCACCGCGAAAACTGTGCTGATGAATACGGCGGCGGCAGTCCAGGAGTGGACCTCCCTGGGCGAATACAGAGCGAAGAGCACACCCCCGCCGAAGAGTTGCAAGGAGGCCCAACGCAGGAGTTCCGAGAAAAGGATAGCGGCCAGGAAGATCAGATGGAAGGCGACGCGCTTAGGCGCGCGAAACTCCAGGAACGGTGAGAAGCGCCAGATGTCCTCCGGCTCGGGTGCGAGATCGCGGAGCAGGCCGCCCAGGACGCCGACCCCCGCGAGCATGGGCATCGACATATACTCTCCGGCGATCATCGCAGGTATCGATATCAAAATGCCGGAGACCAGTCCGGTTACATAACCGCCCAGGATCCCGGACAGAAAACTGCCTTCCAGTCCAAGATCCACTGCCTTGTAGGTAGCGGTAATCAGCCGTACGGCTGTTCCGGCGCCGAAGATGCTGGCAAAACCCAGTGCCAGCTGCACCCTTTGCGATAACGTTCGTTCCTCCCGCAAAAGCATTCGCTTGAAAGCAGTGAAACGCACCAGGATACTGGCCAGGGATGCCGCTACCGCAAGCTTCACGAACAGGACGACGACGTTTTGTTCCAGCATGCAGGTCTGGACACATTATAATGAAGTGTCCCTCAATGGCGTCCAGCCCTGGTTTGAAACTTTTGAAGATCGCTGAAGCTGATTTTCCCAGCAGATTCGGTTATTTCCGCATCTTTGGCTTCGAAGGACACTATGGCTCCGGCGTGGAGGAGTCCGTCGTGCTGCTGATGGGCGAACCGCACTCGACGCCGCCGCTGGTCCGGATTCATTCGCAATGCCTGACGGGCGACGTCTTTCACAGCCTGCGTTGCGACTGCCGCGCCCAATTGGAGATGGCTCTCGCAATGATCGGCGAGGAGGGCCGCGGCATTCTCATCTACGAGCATCAGGAGGGAAGGGGCATCGGCCTGATGAACAAGCTGCGAGCCTACGAACTGCAGGACCGGGGCGCCGATACGGTGGAGGCCAACGAGCAACTCGGATTTGAGGCCGATCTCCGCCAGTATGAAATGCCAGGCATGATCCTACAACACCTAGGGGTCGGCAAAGTGCGGTTGCTGTCGAATAATCCGCGGAAGATCGAGGCTCTGGTGCGTGCCGGCATCGACGTGGTGGAGCGCGTTCCGTGTGAGATTGAGGCAGTAGCCACTACCGAACAGTATCTGCGTACCAAAAGAGAGAAGCTGGGCCACCTGTTCGAGTAGCACTTTAAGTTTTAATCGTTATCCGAAAGAGCAGGCTGGTAGAAACTCAAGGTATTTTCTCCCTGCCGAAGCGTGCGGAACTGCAACAGACCGCCATAGCTCGCGGACAGTGGAGCCCGCGTGGAGTGCTGTGCGATGACCAGCTGTGCAGCGGTCTGCGCCAGCGCCGTCATCGCCATTTCATATTCCAGAGCCAGCGGATACGGCGGGTCGATAAAGCACACGTCCGCATTCAATGACGTAAGATTTTGCGATACTTTGCCGAAGATCACCTTCGACCGGTCTTGTAATCCGAGCGCAGCCAGGTTTTCGCGCAGTATGTCGACGGCTTTGCGATTCTTCTCAATGAAGATTGCGCGCGGGGCTCCCCGGCTGAGCGCCTCAATGCCCACAGATCCAGTGCCCGCGTACGCATCCAAAAACACTTTCCCGCGGAGGCGCGGAGTGAGGATATTGAAGAGCGTCTCACGCAGCCGGTCCGGCGTGGGCCGCACATCCAGACCCGGTACGGTTTTCAGGACACGGCTGCGAAACTCTCCACCGATCACGCGCATAGTTTAACCAACTTTTACCAAGCCATACCGCCTCTGCCAGTGATTCTGTATATAGCTGACAACGGCTCGTAGCGTGTCACGGGAAGGCGGATTCTGGACAAACGCCATTGCTTCGTTGCGCGCTATCTCCAGGATCTCCTGATCCCGGAGGATGTTTGCAATTCTCAGCCCGGGAAGTCCTGACTGCCTGGTGCCAAAAAACTCGCCCGGACCGCGAAGTTTCATATCCATGTCGGCAATGTAAAAGCCATCGTTGGATTCCACCAGCGTCCGGATGCGCTCGCGTCCGGCATCGCCTAGTTTCCCTGTAACCAGAATGCAGTGGCTTTGCCCGGCGCCGCGTCCGACGCGCCCACGAAGCTGGTGCAACTGCGCCAGACCGAAGCGTTCCGCCTGCTCGATAACCATGACGGTGGCATTTGGAACGTCCACACCGACTTCAATCACCGTGGTGGCTACCAGGATTTGAATCTCTCCGCGCTTAAAGGCGGACATCGTCGCCTCTTTCGCGTCCGGCGGGAGCTTGCCATGCAGCAATGCGACTTTAAATTCGGGAAACACGATCTCGGAAAGATGTTTGTGCATCTGCTGGGCAGCTTTGATTGCCTGGGTTTCCGACTCTTCGATGACCGGATATACGACGTAGGCCTGATGGCCTGCATTCACCTGTCTTTTGAGGAAGCTATAAACCTGCTCTACCCGATCCTCCATCACGTGTTTCGTGGTGACCGGCTTCCTGCCGGGAGGCATCTCGTCAATCACCGAGGTATCGAGATCGCCGTATGCGGTTAGCGCCAATGTGCGGGGAATAGGGGTCGCGGTCATTACGAGAATGTCGGGATGTGTGCCCTTCTCAAATAGCTTGAGACGCTGCAAGACGCCGAAGCGATGCTGTTCATCGACGATGGCGAGGCCTAGTTTCTGGAACTCGACGTCGGCTTCGAGGATCGCGTGCGTACCGATGGTGATATGAACCATACCGCCGGCGATCATTCGCTTTAACTGCAGCTTCTCGCGGGCCGAACTGGACCCGGTGAGCAGCACGACGACGTAATTGAGTTTTGTAAAAAGGTTTTTGAAGTAGAAGAAATGCTGGGCGGCCAGAATCTCAGTGGGGGCCAGGACAGCAACCTGGTAGCCATTTTCGATTGCGATGATGGCAGCTTCCGCGGCCACCAGAGTTTTGCCGCTGCCGACATCGCCCTGTAGGAGGCGATTCATCGGGTGCGGCTCTTTCATATCGGCGGCGATCTCTCCGAGTACTCGAATCTGTGCGCCCGTTGGCTTGAACGGCAGCATCGTCTTAATGCGATCGCGCACACGGTCCGTCAATTGGAATGCGATGCCCTGTTGGAGCCGTGCGTTCAGCCGTTTCAAGGCCAGACCGCATTCGAGCCAGAAAAACTCTTCAAAAATCATGCGGAAATGCGCCGGAGACCGAAACGAGTTCAGCAATCGAAGATCCGCATCCTGGGGCGGGAAATGAATGGTGCGCAGAGCCGCCCAACCGTCCACAAGCTTTAGCCGGTCACGTACCGGCGCCGGGATAGGATCTTCCAGCGGCTTCAGTGTGTCGAGAATGCGTTTCAGGAGAACGCGCAATAGGCGAGTGGTAATCTTGCCCGCGGCCTCATAAATGGGAACCACGCGCCCGGTATGCAATGCAGCTTCGCCGTCGTCATCTTCCGCGATCACTTCAAACTCAGGATGCATGATCAGCAGGCTGCCGGTGTAGCTATCGAGCTCGACTTTGCCGTAAAGAGCGACGTGCAGACCCGGCACCAACACGGAAGCCAGATAGGCGCCATGAAACCACTTGCCGAGGAGGGTTGCGCCCGAGCCGTCGGTAAATACAGCTTCGAACAGGCCCAGGTTACGGCGCTTGAACCCGGCAAGATTCGCGCTTTTCACATCCGCGATGATGGTTGCCATTTCGCCGGGAGCGAGCCCGGAAATGCGCTTGAGGTTGCTCCGGTCCTCATAGCGCAAGGGCGCATAAGCGAGCAGATCCTCGACCGTGGTGAGGCCTTTGGCCTCGAACATGGCCGCGCGGCCCGGACCAACTCCTTTAACGTAGGTGAGTGGCGTTGACAGGTCCACGGAAAACTTAGTGTACAATGCCGATCATGTCCAGGCTTTCCGTGTTTCTTCTCATGTGCACCAGCATTTACAGTGCTGATTTAAAAATCGGCATCATCGGCACCGACACATCGCACGTACCGGCATTCACCAAAATGCTCAATGACGCTACGGCGAAAGATCATATCTCCGGCGTGCGCGTGGTCGCCGCTTACAAGGGGGGCAGCCAGGATATTCCCGAAAGTAGGGATCGGGTGGAAAAATTCGCCGCCGAGATTCAGAGCAAGTACGGCGTGGAGATCGTCCCCGACATCGAGACTCTATGCAAGAAAGTCGACGCTGTGCTGATTGAAAGTGTGGATGGCCGGACCCACTTGGCCCAGGCGAAGCCCGTGATTGCCGCTCATAAGCCATTTTTTGTGGACAAGCCGCTGGCGGCCACGCTGGAGGATGCGCGCGAGATCGCCAAGCTCGCCAAGGCCGCAGGTGTGCCGTGGTTCAGCTCGTCGTCACTGCGGTATGGGCAGATTGCGACTACCATGAAGTTCGAAGATGCAAATGGCGCCATCACCTGGGGTCCGGGGCCGCTGGGAACGCATCATCAACTGGATTTGTCGTGGTATGCGATCCATCCGATCGAGCTGCTTTTTGCCCTGCTGGGAACGGGAGTTGAAGAGGTGACCAGGATTACGTCGGCGGATGCGGATGAAGTCACCGGCCGGTGGAAAAACGGAAAGCTCGGCACTGTGCGAGCGGTTCGGCCTTACTCCGATTACGGCGCGATTGTATTTCGTCCCAAGCTGGTGTTACGGAGTCCCGACAAGGCGGCGGCCGGCTACGCTCCTCTGGTGGAGCAGATTGTGAAGTTCTTCCAGACCGGCAAGCCCCCGGTTTCCAATGAAGAGACGCTGGAGATCTTCGCATTTATGGACGCAGCGCAGCGGAGCAAAGCCGCCAGCGGCCAGCCGATGCGACTCCGGTAAGCGGCTGTTACAATGTGAAAGGTGCGGTGAGGTGGCAGAGTGGTCGAATGCGGCGGTCTCGAAAACCGTTGAACCTTCACGGGTTCCGTGAGTTCGAATCTCACCCTCACCGCCATTCAATACGAGACTTACGGTGGGTAGTCAAGGCGGTCTTGGAATACCCCAAAATCATCGTTTAGCGCTTTTTGCGCTGGCGGAATATGTCCATCGCGCGGCGCGCCTTCTCCGAGTTGCCCCCCTGCTGGTAGAGCGTGCCCAACACGTAATGAATGCGCCCGTCCGGATCTTCCGGCGCGGCCTCGAGTTGCGCAATGGCTTCCGCAGCCCGGTCCATACGCCCAAGACACTGGGCGAGGTAAATGCGTGACTTTATGTCGCGGGGAGCGGTAGCGAGCGCATCTCGCAAGTAGGACAGCGCCTTTTCCGGTTGCCCCTCGGTCGCGTAGACTTCACCGATCAACGCCAGGATGCGCGGATTACCCGGCTCGAGCGCCAGCGCCCGATTATAAAGATCCAGCCCTTCGTTGAATTGGCTTCGTTTGCATTGAAACTTGCCATAGCGAATGAGCGACTCCACCCCTAACATCGCCATCCGATATTGCTTGTCGGCCTCCTCGTCTTGTCCGTTCTGCTCGAAGATTTGCGCGCGCAGCAAGGCCAGCAGGGGTGAGTCGGGAGCAAGCTTTTCCATGGCCGATTGCGCCAGGCGCTTGGCGATTCGAAAGGACCAGTAGGTTGCTTTCGGACTGGGCTGCACGACCAACGCTTGTGTCGCTGCGGCGAAGTCGCCGCTTTGCGCCAGGCAGTTGGCGCGGACAAGCTGTGGATCGCGCGGCTCCTTGCAATCTTGTTTAGTTTCGCCAGCAATGCGGCGGAGAACTGCCGCAGCCTCCGGGGCCTGCGGATCCAGGCGAATCGCTTCGCGAACCTGTTCTTCCGCCAGCTCGCGTTTATCGCCCGGCAGCAGTTCTTCCGCCGAGAGCAACAGAAAGTAGTACTTCGCCTGGGGATCCTCCGATAGACGCGTCATCGAAAAACGCGCCATTTGCAGATAACAGTCGCCCAGTTGGAACCAAAGGTTTTCGCTCGGAGCGATACGAATTTGCTCTGCATATTGCAGCGCGGCATGGGCGAAATCGTTGGCGTCATAATACGCGCCGGCCAGATAGGCGAGAGCTTCCATGCTGGCCCGGTCATGCAACAGGTAACGGTTGAGGTCGCGGATCGCCTTCTCCCGCTCTCCGCCGATGGAGTAAGCGGCGCCGCGAAACAGATAAGCCGAATCGAGCGCGGGATTGTGCCGCAGCGCATCGCTCAACTGCTCGATAGCCCCGACATAATTTTTTTGCGAGAAGTAGACCAACCCCAGGTTCATCTCCGCGGCGGGCCAATGGGGCCGGAGCCGCAGTACTTCGCGATAGAGCCGGATGGCATCGTCGAGCCTATCGTGGCGTTCGGCCGCCTGAGCCTGCTCGACGAGTAGGCTTAGGCGGTCCTTCAAAGGTTGGGCCGCCAGACAGGAAAGAAGGAGAAATACGGATGCGAAGCTGCGCATTCCGCTCCCGATGTTATCTCAATAGACGAATTTCATGCCCATCTGCATCTGACGAGCGCCGCCGGCGCTGAAGATCTTCCCGGTGTCGGCGATACCGAACGTGGTATTCGGGGAGCTCAGATTTACATGGTTGGGAGCGTTGAACATCTCCCAGCGGAACTGCACGTATTTCGATTCGGTAACATGGAAGTTCTTCATCAATCCCATGTCCAGCGAGTGGCTGCCGGGAGCGTCCATGAAGCCGATCGGTGAGTTGCCGAAAAGATACTGTCCGGGAGTGGCGAACGCGGTAGGATCGAACCACAGGTTGGCCGAAGGAGTCGAGATTCGCGGATTCCGCAGCAGGTTGGCGCGGGTGCCATTGCCATTGCCGAGAGTGGCGCCGGGCACGCTGAGCGTTAGGGGTGCGCCCGAAGTGAAGTTATAGATGCCGCTCAACTGCCAGCCGCCCAGAATCGCATTGGCCACCGGATGGATGTCCCCGAGATGCCGCTTCCCCCTGCCGAAGGGCAGTTCGTAAACGCCATCCATGGTCAGGATGTGGCGGCGGTCGAAACCGGACCGGCCGCGATTGTAGCCCTGCGGCGCGAAAGGCGCGGGCGCATCCCAGACCGCCGACCCGATGCCGTCGATCATGTGCTTGCCCCACGCGTACGCGGTAGTGAATAAGAGGCCTTGCGAGAAGCGGCGCTCCCATTTCGCATGCATCGAGTTATACCAGGTTTTGCCCAGGTTGTTGTAAAGCGTGATACCCGCGAAGCGGGGATACGGCCGCGCGGCCTGCAGGTTGGTGTATCTTCCCGGCGCGACTTCATTCAGCAGGTTGGCGCCGATCACGTCCATAACCTTGTTGCCCACGTACGAAAGCGTAAGGGCCGACCGAAACGGCATCGAGCGCTGCACCGAGATGTTCCATTCATGCGCCTTCTGGCTATCGATGTTGTAGGCCGAAGCGGAAATTCCGGGCGAGAGGAATACGGTTGGATCGTTCGAGAACGCAGTCTCCCAGCGCTGCAGCGAGGCCGCCGTGTAGCTCGGGTTTTCATAATTCCAAAACGGCGGTCCGACGATGGCTGAAGCCGTGATGTTTCCGATAAAACTGCTGGGGAAGATGCCGTATCCGGCGCGGAGGACCAAATCGCCTGTCAGCTTCGGTCTCCAGGCCACGCCGAGGCGGGGAGAAAAGTATCCATTGGCCGTAAACAGGCCCGCCGGTGCGCCGATCTGCGATGCCGGAACCCAGAGTCCTTCGGTTGCTTTGGCTACGAATTTAGCGACCGGCTGAGCGGTCAGGTCAACGTTCCCGTTCTTGTCTTCTCCGGCTACGGCTTTGCCAGTTTTCGGATCGAAGCTAGTGACATTGCCACGGACCGCGCGTTTGGCATGCCACCGGTCATAGCGGATGCCCGCATTCACGGTGAGCGACGGGGTGACCTTCCAGGAATCCTGCAGGTAAATTGCGGAATACGGCGAGTGCTTCATTCCGAACGTCTGCAGCGGGAAGTTGCGGCCGCCGGCGCTGGTAAGCCCGAGCAAATAGTCGGCGAAGCCGTCGCCGGTGTACTGCCCGTTGAAGCTGAAATTCCCTCGCGCAGCGAACGAGGCATGCTGGCCGAAGGTGGTGCGATCGTTCAGCTCGTAGCCTAAGTTGATCGTGTGTCTGCCGCGGATCAGGTTAACCGTGGCCTTCGCGTTCTTGGCTTCCATCCAAAGGCGGCCTGGATTTCCCCACGGAGCGTTGAATCCGGTGTAGCCAGTAAAGCTTACGCTGGGCAAGCCGGTGGATCCCTCGCGGCCCGGTGTTCCGAACCCCTGGATGCCTGCCTTTTCCGTAAGGTTGTCGATACCCACCACCGGGGATGTGAAGCGGTTGAACGAGTTCATGTAATTGGCGCCAACCGTCAGCAGCGAATTGGGTGTCATTGTATAGCTGTAGTTGAGGCCAATGTTGTGCTGGCGCGTGTTGTTGGTCTGCGCGACCTCAGGACGGTAATCGGGATTCTGCGCCGTGTTGTCGTAGGCGATCCAGCGGCCGTAGATCCGCTGGTTGCTACTGATCTGATGATCCACGCGCGCTGTGCCTTCGAAGGAATCGTCCGGCACGGGCGCGACGGACCGGAAGCGTCCGTCGGACGAATTCGGCAGCAGCAGGTTGGGGAAGAAAACTTTGGACGCGTTGGAGATACGAGACTCGGGAATCCGGTTACCAGGGAAAGGCAGCCCGGTCGTCGGGTCCACGATATTCTTGGGCAGTGCCGAGAAGTCGCCGGTCAGCATCGCCGGGCTCGGGACGGTCGAGTTGTAGATACGCTCCTGCCGGATGGTAGTGCCTTCGAAGCTGGTGAAAAAGAACGTGCGGTTCTTGAACACCGGTCCTCCGATCGTCGCGCCGAACTGGTTGCGTGAGAGCTTCGGCTTGCGTGCGCCCGGCCGCTTGGCGAACGTATTGAACGCATCCAGCTTTTCATTGCGCAGAAACTCCCAGAGGGTCCCGTGAAATTGATTCGTGCCGGATTTTGTGAGCATGAGGACCTGTATAGGATTGCGGCCCTGCTCGGCGCTGAAACTGTTGGTCTCCACGCTAAATTCGGCAATTGTATCCACGTTGGGAATTCCCATGGCCTTTTCGTCCATGCCGGCGTTGGCGTTGAGACCGTCCAATTGGAATTCGGTCTGGTCATCGCGGCCGCCTACCCCTTGCACCGCCGCTCCTCTCTCCGGTCCGCCTCGCCCAAGAAAGCGCATTCCGGGAACCAGTGTCACCAGTTGAATTGGATTCCGGCCGTTGAGCGGCAGCTCGCGGATCTGCTTCTGTTCCACCAGTGTCGAAACCGAACTCCTATCTGTTTGGATCAACTCCGCCGTGGCTTCGACCGATACCTGCTCGCTCACATCGCCGATCTGTAACACGGGCGAGACACGCTGGCGCTCGCCGACCGAGAGAACCACCCGAGCCAGCTTCCAGCTCTTGAATCCGGTGTGCGCGACCGCTACCGAGTAGGGGCCAACGGGCAGCGCCAACAGCTCGAAAAGACCCGCTTCGTTGGTTACGGCACTCTTGCTCAAGCCGGTGTCGAGATTCACCACCTCCACGGTGGCGCCCGGCATAGCCGCGCCGCTCGAGTCCGTTATGACGCCCAAAATCGATGCATCCGATCCAACTTGGGCCATCACGGCGCTGGAGGCCGCCAACGTCAAGACTGCAAACAGCGCTAGTTTTGTGAATTTTCCGAGCATGTCAATTTCTCCCTTCAAAAGTTGGAGGCCATCAGGGCCGTTCAGCGAGTGAGACTCTACCTGGCTCTGTATGGTCTATTCTTTAGCTGGCGGCGGCGGCTGTCAAGAATCATGCCCTCCGCGCCCGACTATTCGTCCACGGCGCTGGACGGAGCCGACTTTTTTTGCCGGAAAGATTGCCGTGGCCGCACGCAGCCGTCGTGTGACCTTTAGATCCCTTGGAGCCCTGTTTGCCCGGTGGTTCCGGTCACGCTAAGCGCGGCTACAAATATTTCAATGTCGTCAAAGACAGGCGTCGTGATCGTGTCTTTGGTATGACGCATACATTTCTTTCGATAGCATGTGCTCTCGGGGCTCTTGCGGACCAAATGCGAGAATCACATTAGATCAAAAGCTTAATAGCGCTTACCGGTATTGGTAGTCATAGGGCGGAAGGAACAGGAACGCACTCGAAAACCGTTGAACCTTCACGGGTTCCGTGGGTTCGAATCTCACCCTCACCGCCAGAAAATAAATGCCGACCACAGGCTGTCAGGCGATCAGTTGCTTTACTACCTGTCCATGAACATCGGGCAAGGTGACATCCCGGCCGCCGTAGCGGTAGGTAAGCCTCGTATGGTCGATGCCTAATAGCTGTAATACCGTCGCGTGCAAGTCGTGGACGGTGACTACGTTTTCGATGGCCTCTTTGCCGATATCGTCAGTAGCACCGTAGAGGGTTCCCGGCTTGGCGCCGCCCCCAGCCATCCAGATCGTGAACCCCTGCGTGTGGTGGTCGCGCCCGTCGCCATTGCTGGTATCCGGCGTGCGGCCAAACTCGCCTGCCCAGAGCACCAAAGTATCCTTCAACAGACCGCGCGCCTTCAAGTCCTTGATCAGTCCCGTGACTGCCTGGTCAGTGACCATGGCGTTCGTCTCATGCCCCTTCTTCAAGTCAGTATGCTGGTCCCAGGTGCCATTGGTCTTCATTACCAGGGGGCACGTCACTTCCACGAAACGAACTCCGGCTTCCACCAGACGCCGGGCTCGCAGGCATTGCAATCCATACAGCCGCTTATGCGGATTCTGTGCGTCCAGGCCGTATAATTTTTTGATCGACTCAGTCTCTTTATCCAGGCTCAGTACATCGGGGGCCAGCGACTGCATCCGGTACGCCATTTCGAAGTTTGCAATGGAGGCTTCGACGGCCTGCTCATGGTCTACGGAAGCTAAGAATGCCTTGTCCTGTCCCGCCAGCACCTGCATCTTCAGCCGCTGAATCTCGTCTGAATCGCCCGGAGTAATATTATCGACTGCGACCCCTTCCGCCCGGACCCCCATGGCCTGATAGGAAGCCGGCAAAAAGCCGTTCGAGAAATTTTCCATCCCGCCCGGCGGGGTATCGCCGTCGTTCAGCAGTAAGTAACCGGGGAGGTTTTTGTTCTCGCTACCCAGCCCATACGTCACCCAGGAACCGATACTGGGGAAACCACTGATATTCCGGCCGGTATGCAAAAACACATTCGCGCGGGCATGCAGCGGAAACTCCGACTTCATGGAACGGACAACGGTAAGGTCATCCACGATGGTACTGAGTTCTGGAAACAGTTCACTGACGGGCAAGCCCATTTGCCCATATGTCTTAAATTTCCAGGGACACTTCAACCACTTGCGATTGCCGGTGGACACCTTCCCGTCCAGATCGGCCAGTTTCGGCTTGGGGTCGAAGGTATCCATGTGCGACACGCCGCCGGGCATGAATAAGAAGATTACGTTCTTCGCCTTCGGAGGAAAGTGCGGAACTCGTGACGCGGGAGTTCCGCCGTACGCAGGGTCCGCCATTAGAGCCGACAATGCAAGATAGCCGAATCCCGTGGATGCGGTTCGCAGTAACTCCCGCCGCGAGGGGGCGATCCGATTGGGATCGCGGTTCTTTTCGTTGGCGTTCATAACATGCTTCCTCAATGCAGGTAAAGAAGCTCCTTCATGTTGAACAGACTATGCGCCACGTCTTTCCATACCGGCCTGCTGGTCAGAACTCCGGCTGGGGGCACCAAGCCTTTTTCCGCGCGCGCGAGCGCAAATGCCCGCCAGCGTTCGAGCTCGTCATCCGCCGGCGGCCGGCCCAGCGAGTTTTCAAACATCTCACTCAGGCGTTGCTGCAACGAATCGTCCTTACGGACCACGAGCCGATCGGCCCAAAGCCCGGCCTGGTCTAGAACAAATGGGTCATTCAGCATAGCGAGGGCCTGGGAGGGCACGTTGGTCACATCGCGATTCCCGCGTGACTGCATCGGCTGCGGGAAGTCGAACAGCTCCAGAAAACGCGGCCCGTCCATGCGGGTCACCTTGAGGTATATGCTGCGTCTGCCGTTACCGTCCAACGGCCCTTGAAACAACCGGCGGTTCGCCTTCGGCTCTCCGCGGTGGGGGTCAATGCTGGGGCCATAGAGGGTGCGGTCGAGACGGCCTGAGACGGCCAGAATCGTATCGCGCACGGATTCGGCGTCCAAACGCCGCACCGGGTAATGGCTCCACAATAGATTCTGGGGATCGGCTGTCTTTGCTTCGGGGCTGGATTGCGCAGCCTGCCGGAACGTTTGCGACGTCACCAGGAGGCGGATCAGCTTTTTCACAGACCAGCCCTCCTGGACGAACCGGTCAGCCAGGTAGTCGAGGAGTTCCGGATGCGTTGGGGGCTCACCGTAGCGGCCAAAGTTATCCGTGGTGGCGACAATTCCGCGTCCAAACACGTGATGCCAGATCCGGTTGACCATCACTCGTGCCGTCAGAGGATTGGTTGGTGCGGCGATCGCCTCCGCCAGTTCGCGCCGTCCGCTTTGCTCGGTCCGCACGCCCCGGAGCGCGGCCGGCATCAGCGTCAGGAAATGGCGCGGCGCCGGCGAGCCGGGGTTCGCCGCGGCCCCGCCAGCCAGTATCGGGGAATCCCAGCCGGGGTCAAAGTCCCCCATGCTGTAGGCCACGGACGGCTCCTGCAACGAAGCCTCGACGGCTCGATACTGATCGGTCAAGAAGCGGAGCGCCGGGTTTAGATTGCGTGAGTTAGCGATTGCCCCGTGCCGGATCAACCAGTCGATCCAGATCGCATCCCCGTCCGATGCGCGTCCATCGCTCCAGGCTTGCAGCGCTGAGATGACGGCTGCTTCGAATCGCCGCGCCAAATCTGCGTTGTCCCGCGCCGGACTGCCTGCAAGCAGCGGCGTCATGTGCTGCAGGCCGGCCTTTGGAGTGGCATCGCCATCATGCAGCACGGCACGGGTAATACCAAAATAGGAACGTCCCGGGAGAACCATTTCATCCACCAGGTCCTTGAACTTCTCGGGGCGTTCCGGCAGACGCGGGTTATCCGCTATCGTGGA
>DATLBY010000379.1:0-2537 GCA_035526665.1 Bryobacteraceae bacterium | reverse complement strand
GCCGTTTTAGATCTGCGATTGCGGGATCGCATCATTGCCATAGGAGGTGCAACGCGTGCCGAGTAGCGTCAAATATGCGGTTGGGCTCGATGTCGGTAGCTCCGCGACTCGTTGCGTAATTTGTATTCTGGAACACGGCCGGATACGGCTGCTCGGTTTCGGTGAAGCAGATTCGCGCGGCTGGGTAAAGGGGCGGCTTTCTGATCGGGACGCTGCTACGGATAGCATCCGGTCAGCTTTGGAAGAGGCGGAACGGAGTTCCCAGGTCTCCGTCGAAGCCGCCGTTCTGGGAATTGGCGGCGGCACGGTGGAAGGCGCCAACAGCCGGGGACTCTACGAGTTCGGCCGCCCTCGGGAAATTGATCCAGGGGATCTGGGTTACGCCGTCGAACTCGCCTCCCGCGTTCGGATCCACGACGACCGGTTTCTGCTGCAGGTGGTCCCGCAGGATTTTACCGTGGATGGGCGCGCCGGCTACCGCAACCCGAAGGGCGCGACTTGTTCCCGGCTGGAAGCCAACGTGCACGTCATCACCACGGCCGCACATGAGCATCATTCGCTGGTGAGCGCTGTCCACCAGGCCCATCTGGCAGTGGAGGAGACGATCTTTGAGCCGGTTGCCGCTGCGTATGCCTCCATCCTGCAGGAGGATCGAAGCCGCGGCGTCGCGCTGGTCGACATCGGCGCGCAATCCACCGAACTCGTCGTCTATGATGGCGATGCCTTACTCCATGCCGCCAGCCTGGCCGTGTCCGGAGATCACTTTACCCGTGACGTAGCCTTCGGCTTCACCATCTCGTATGAGGACGCCGAGAACCTGAAAAAGGAGTATGGTTGCGCCATCCTGGGACTAACCTCCGATAGCAGTTTAATCGAAGTTCCCTCCGCGGAAGGGCGGGCAGCGCGCGAGGCCACGCGGAGGCAGCTCAATGAGATTCTGGAGGCCCGGGCCGAGGAGCTCTTCCTGTATGTGCGCAACGAGCTCGGCAAAGTCGGAATGGAGCAGCAGCTGCTAGAGGGCATTGTCCTCACCGGCGGAGGGGCCATGCTCAACGGGATGTGCGACATGGCCGAGCGCGTCGTCAATTGCCAGGCGCGCAACGGTCTGCCCATCGGAATCGCGGACTGGCCGGAAATTATCAACACACCGGTCTGGGCGGCGGCGGCGGGGCTGGCGATGTATTCCGGTAAGTTGAAAATGCAAAAAGAATGGAAGCGCAAAGTCCCGGGCATCATGGGACTTGTTCTACGATAGGGATTCGTTGGGGAGGCACGATGGCTGGCGACACAAAACGAGACTTGAAATTTGAAATACAGGAAGAGGCCCTGGTAGGTACCCGCATGAAGGTCATCGGGGTAGGCGGCGGCGGCTCGAACGCTGTGGCCCGCATGATGAGCCAGGGACTCACGGGCGTTGAGTTTCACATTTTAAACACCGATATGCAGGCGCTGGAGGCATCTCCCGTACCAAACAAGTTGGCGATCGGCTCTAAAGTGACCAACGGCCTTGGCGCCGGCTCGGATCCGGCTATTGGACGGTTGGCCGCGCTCGAGGATACCGAACGGATCATCGAGATTCTGGACGGGGCCGATATGGTCTTCGTAACCTCGGGCATGGGCGGAGGCACGGGTACGGGAGCGGCCCCGGTGGTGGCCGCGCTGGCAAAAGAACTGAATGCTCTCACCGTCGCCGTGGTCACCAAGCCCTTCGGTTTTGAAGGCCCGCGGCGAATGAAGCAGGCCGAGAAGGGCTTGGCCGACCTTGCGGCTACCGTGGATACCGTCATCACCATACCCAACGACAAACTGCTCGACCTGGCGCCGAAGGGGACAGGATTTTTCGATGCATTCCGCATTGCCGACGATGTGCTGCATCAGGCGGTTCAGGGCATCAGCGACATCATCACGACGCCAGGTGTGATCAACCGCGACTTCTCCGATATACGCGCCATCATGCTCGGCATGGGTTACGCCATGATGGGCACGGCTGCGGCGCGCGGGGAAAATGCGCTAGTGAACGCGGCGAAGCAGGCCATCAATTGCTCCCTGCTCGAAGAGGGCGGAGTCAAGGGCGCCCGCGGCATCCTGATCAACATTACGGGCTCCAGCAAGCTAAGCATTCACGACGTGAACGAGGCCTGTGGGCTGATCCGCGTGGCGGCGGCCAACGAGGACGTGCAGATTAATTTCGGAATCGTGCTGAATGACGCGATGGAAGACGAAGTGAAAATTACTGTCATCGCCACGGGATTCCAGCGCGCGAATCTGCCGGCGATCGAGCGCAGCGCGCCGGCGCAGGAAGGCCGCATGATCTCCAATACGCCGCAGCCTTCGGCGGCCTCCCACTTCGCAAACGATCAGCGAAAGCAGGAGCGCGAAGAGGTTGTCGTGGGCGAGATCGTGGACGAGCGCGAAGCGCCCGAGCCCGTCCTGGCCGGGAGCGCTCCGGGCCCTGGCAGCCAGCCGGAAGAGGGCTCCAAGAATGATCTGGAGATGCCCGCTTTCCTGCGCCGCGAGCGCAAACTGTTCCAGTAGCG
>DATLBY010000378.1:0-5355 GCA_035526665.1 Bryobacteraceae bacterium | reverse complement strand
CTATGGAAGCCTCGTCTCACGCAAACGTCAATTGACTGGAACTCCGGGAACAGCGCGGTATTGACGGCGATTGTTACTGGGCAGTCCAACAGAAATTGCAAGGTGGTTGCGGGGACCACGCAGGTCTGTAACGGGGCCTACGGCAATAATGGCTGGCTGGGGCTGGCGACTATCTATATCAGTGGCGGCGAACACATCACCCAGGGGTCGGCCAAGATGAACGACACCTACTTCTATACAGCGAAGTACAACAATACCAATGAGCGGGAGCACGTCATGTGTCAAGAGGTGGCCCATACGTTCGGCCTGGACCATCAGTCGACCAGTGGCGCATCGCTCGACACTTGCATGGATTATTTTTCGAACACGGGCGGCAATGCCACCAGCATTCTGAGTACAAAACCCAACGCTCATGACTTCGCCGAATTGAACTCTATCTATCAACACCTCGACAGCACCACCACACTAGCCGCCCCAACATCGCCATCTTCAGCCGCTGAAGCTAACGACTCGAACGATCCGAATAGCTGGGGCATGTTGGTCAGCCAGTCAGGTAACGGGCGCAGTTCGAGCTACGAAGTTTTTCACCGGGACGGTTCGAAAATCGTGACACATGTCTTCTGGACCGTCGAAGCCGCCGAGAAGTGCGCAGGTTGCGATCACCGCTACGACAACGGTCACTAGTCTAGAAATTTAGAAACATAAAGTACAGTATCTCCCTCAAACGTCCAATCGCAGCACGCAATTCCAAAGTGCTGGGTCGGAGGCAGAAGGAATGAAGCAATTTTTTTCGCGGTCAATGCTGCTGGCGGGCGTGCTCGGCCTGACAGTCGCCGGAATGGCAAACGCGACCATTATCACTTATTACATCAACGCCAACGGCGCTAAAGAAGTGAGCGCGGCGGGCGTACCCAACCAAGGAGATCCGGATGGGACAGCCGTGGGCACGGTCGCGCTGGACAATGTAGCGGGCAGTGCCATCATCAACCTGGTTTTGGCAAATCTGGCTTACCCGCTGACGGGTTTCCACATTCATCAGGCGCCCGCCACCACTACCGGGGCGATCGTTTTAAACTTTGGCAATCCGGAGACCTTCCGGAGCGGGAACAATGTCAGCGCCACGGTCACGGGCTTGTCCACCACCACCATCAGTTCGGTGTTTGCCGATCCTACAGCTTTTTATTTCAATCTCCACAACTCCGTGTACCCAGGCGGCGCGGTGCGGGATCAATTGACCGTGCCCGAGCCTGCGTCTTTCGGTCTGGCCGCGGCGGGTTTGCTGATTGCCAGCCTGGTGCGGCGCCGCCGCGCACAAGTAAGTTAAGTATCTTCCGTACTGGCTGAATCCGCGCTGCTGGTGAAAATCCGGGTGTGCGGATTCAGTCCCGTGCGGTTACACCCCGCACCAGACCTTTTCTTTCTTCTTCCTTCTCCCTCTCTTTCAGCTTGCGAAATGCATCCAGCTCTACTCGCGCTTTAGCCTGGTCACCCAGCTTCTGATACATGGAAGCCAGCCGGTATCGGGCGGACGCCAAGTCCGGGGCAAGCGCGACACCCCGCCGGTAGGAGGCGAGCGCTTCCGGCAGATTGCCCTCGGCCTGGTGAATCATGCCAAGCTGCACGTGAGCGGGCGCTAGCCGGGGATTCAGCTGCAAAGCCTTCCGAAGATGCTGCTTCGCGGGTGCGAAACGGGCAGGGTCTTCCCCCTCCGCGCGGGTGTACAGCATCGCGGCATAATGGGCGTGAGCGGCTGCGTTTGGAGCCCCGCTTTGCAGGTATTTCCGGAACGCCTGCGTAATTTCGCCGTAAAGTTCCGGCGCCGATTCGAACATTTTACCGAGGAGATCATAGGCCGGGGCGAAGGTGGGCGCGCCATGAACACATTCCAGCAGCGCGCGGGCCGCTTCGCCGTAACGGCCCGCTAAGTAAAGCGCGGAGCCTAGTCCCAGGCGTAATCGCAAGGATTGCGGTAGGTCTGCCACAGCTCGCGAGAAGGCTGCGATGGCTTCGTCCAGGGAATCGGCGTTCATCAACGAACTCCCGTAGTCGATACGAAAATCCTCGTTGGTGGGAGCGCTCCGCGCCGCTTCAGCAAACGCCTGCACAGCTCCCTTGGTCTCGCCTTTCTTTTCTAATATCGAACCGAGCAGGTTGTAAGTCTCGGCTTTGGGAGCGTCCTGGAGAAGGCCTCGCGCCGTTGCTTCGGCTTCGTCCAGGTTCCCGAGATTCAGCAGCGCTAAACCGAGATTGAACTTCGCATCGAGTGACCGGGGATTCGCGCCGGCAAAGCGCCGCAGCAAGGGAAGCGCCAAGGCATATTCGCCGCGGGTTGCCAGCGTCGTGCCCACCTGGAGCAGTACAGGCGAGTCCGCCGGGAGCAGCTTCTCGAGCTCCTGGACGCTGGCGCCCGCCGCCCGGCTTTGCTTCAGATCCACCTGGCATTCGAGCAACGCCACCAAGGCAGCAGCGTCGGTGGGGTCGGACCGGTGCACGGCGGTGAAAAAGGGCAGGGCAACGGCCGGTTTCCGCTGCAGGGTGGCGATCACACCGAGATTGTATTGGGCGACGGCGTTACCGGGACTTAGCTGTAGCACGCGGGAGAACTCCCGCTGGGCATCGGCGAGCCGCTGCCTGCGGAGATACGTAGATCCTAAATAGGTGTGGGCGCGGTAATTGGAAGGTTGTAGCGAAACTGCTTTGGCGAAGTGTTTTTCGGCTGATGGCAGCTGCTCCTCGGCCGTATCTGCCAGACCGAGAATCACTTCTGCTTCCGCCGAGGCGGGGTTCTGACTGAGAGCTTTGGACGCCGCCGCTCGGGCGGCGCCAAAATCTCCCTTTCCTACTGCTTCTCTCGCCTGCTGCAGCCACGCCTGCTCCTGAGCGGATACCGGGAACGTGGCTGCCAGCAGAACAGAGAAAACTACAAAACGGAACAAAAAGCTCCTACCAGAGCAGCTTCAGGGCAAACTGGATCACCCGCGGATCCCCGGCAGCTCGAATCCGGCCGAAGGCCGACGAGTTTACCGTGGTTGTGGGATTGCTGAAGTTTACCTGGTTGAAGGCATTGAAGAACTCTGAGCGGAACTGAACGCGCACCGGCTCCCGGATCAGGAAGTCCTTCAGGACGGCGAAATCGGTGCTGTTGAAAGCAGGTCCACTGATCAGACCACGACCCGCATTGCCATAGGTCCCACGCGGGACCAGATTCGTCGGGACAAAGGCAGCCGTATTGAAGAATTTCGCAATCATCGAAGTTCGATCGGGATGGCTAATTTCAATATCGCCGGTCTTTACGCCAGGAACCAATTGCGCGTGCTGACTGCCGCCGGTACCATCCAGGGCCACGTCATCTCCCATGGAAAAGGTCAGGGGAGTTCCGCTTTGGATGGAATGGATACCGCTTAAGGTCCAACCGCCGAAAACGGCTTTGACGAGGTGGTTGTTGAAGGGCAGTGGCGGAGTATAGAGCCACGACGCCACAAAGGCGTGCCGCCGGTCCCAACTCGAACGGCCGCGCTCATCATGGAGATCGAACGGATTGGACACGGAGCCGCCAAGATTCGAGGTCGAGCTGCTGTCGATCGATTTGGCCAACGTATAAGCGGCCGATACGGAGAGTCCCTTGGTTAAGCGCTGGATGGCCTGGACCTGGACGCTGTGATACCAGCTCCGGAAGTCGTTGCCAAGCAGGTAGGACTGCGCGCTCAGAATACCGGGCTCGTAGAGCACGCGGTCATTCACGTTCTGGTTGGATGGCGGCGCACCGGTAATGGGCGAGTTGACGAACCTTGCCGGATTAAAGGTGCGGAGAGCCGGAAGTTTAATGCCGATCTTGCCCGCGTAGCCGGCTTCCACCATCAAGGAGGAAGTGATCTGCCGCTGCAGCGAAAGGTTAAACGACTGTACGTAGGGCGTGCGTAGTGTCGAGCCAGTGAAGAAGCCGGACACAGGCAAGGGGAACAACGGGCAGTTTACGCCGGGGTAGGCGGCGGTTTGGACGCAGCCGAACTTGCCCGATGTCTCAGCCGGCGGGGCAATTCTGCCGACGGAAGTAAAGGGGTTTTCGACACGGCCGCCAAATACGATGGTGCTGCCGGCAAATGGCGGATTTTCCTGGGCCAGTGAATCGGCATTGATGCTTTCGTAGAAGAAGCCGTAGCCCGTCCGGAGGCTGGTTTTTCCATCGCCGGTGATGTCCCAGGCCAAACCGATGCGCGGGGCGAAGTTATTCAGGTCGGCATTGGCCAGTCCGCGCGGCACGTCGCCGGGGAAGAGGATGCCGGGAGGCGCGTCCGGTACAACTTTGGATTGCACCCCGGGCGAAACAGTGTTGATGCGGTCGTTGCGGTCTACCCAAGGCAGGAACGGTTCATAGCGCACACCCAAGGTGAGCGTTACGCGGGGGTGTATCCTCCACTCGTCCTGCACGAAAGCGGAGTGCGCATAGGTCATCGTGTCGGTGTCGCGGATGCCGAAGTTCAGGTTGAGGGTCTGGAATGCGCCCAGCAGGAAATCGGCGGTCGGGTTGCCAGAACGGGCTCCATTAAAGGAGAAGCCGGGCGAGCCGATGAATACCTGGCGGAAATTCAGCTTCAACATCTCGTAGCCGAACTTAAAGTTGTGTTTGCCGCGGATCAGGCTGAGGGTGTCGCGGAACTGGTAGTTTTTGCTATAGAACCGCGTGGTGAAGCCGGAGCCGAGATTGAAGTTGCCTCCCACGTCGACCGACACTGCGCCCGTCGGCACGTATTGAGGCATATTGATGCCCAGGTCGCTGGGAGCGATGGTCTTGGTCTGCACCTGGTTGGAGGGAGTATCCAGGTAGGAGAAGGTGGCCTGGTTCAACAGGCTGGGAGTGAGGGTCAGGGTATCGTTCAAAACCACTTGGCGGGTATTCTGTTCGAAGCTCTCGCCAATGTAGCCGGGCAGGTTGCCACTGGAGGCGAAGGGCGCCGAACGCGTGTTCCGATCAGCAAAATAGCTACCGAAGACGCGATGGCGTGAGCTCTGGTTCCAATCGCCGCGAAGCATGTACATATCGCCATCGCGCGGGCTGGAAGCGAGGGAACTCACGGTTCCGTTGGCGGCTACCGGGACGAAGCCGAGCAGCTTGGTTGCAACGGGGCTAATGCAGGAGGGGGCAATGCGGTTTCCCGCGACGCAGGGAACGCCGCCGGTACCGGTAAACGGCTGGCCGGTGACCGGATCCCGCGGGTTAGTGAGAGTGCCGGAGAAGCCGGAAAAGTCGCCAGCGCGTTCGGCGGCGGAAGGAACCAGCGCCTGGACGGTCTGTGCTTCACGGCGATCGCGGAGTCCCTGGTAGGAACCGAAGAAGAAAACCTTGTCCTTGATGAT
>DATLBY010000377.1:0-18218 GCA_035526665.1 Bryobacteraceae bacterium | reverse complement strand
ATGCAAAGTACGGCGGCAGCCGCCGAGATTATGCGGCGGATGAATCTCGGCTCCTGCATCGTGGTCAGCGACGGGTACCACATCTTCCGTGTGAAGAAAATGCTGGAATTTCGCGGCATGCAGGTCTACGGTTCTCCCAGGCCCTCGGTTCCCAAGGGCACATGGCGGGAAAAGTGGCTTTTCGTGCGCCAATCATTTGGATACGTATTGTGGCAGATCGGCATTACGATTTAGCCGGCTGATCCGTTGGGCGGCGCGGATTGGTCAAAACACGGAAGCCGGGCGTGGCCCCGGCATCGGCGCCCATGGTAGCTTAGTGATTCGGCATGTCTCTGCAGCTTTTTCTTCAAGGAAAAATCCTCGGTGTGGAACAGTTTCTCCTTGCCTCCTCGGGCGACATGGATGGGCGCTCGCACTGGGTCGCGCTGCTTAGCGAGGTTCTCCCCAGAGCTCTACTGGCCGAACTGGGGCTATCGCGGATGCTGCTGGGATCCAGTGGCGGCGACCAGTTCTTAGTAGTCCTCCCAGCCGAAGCGCAATCGCTTGCCGAGCAGTTCCTGAGCGCAGCCTCCAGCCATATGCAGGAGCTCAGTGGAGGGCAGCTCAAGCTGTTGTGGGCCTCTACCGAGAACCTGGGTGACTGGTCGGATGTCCGCAAGCGGTTGAATGAAGAAGTACAGCGCAAGTTCGGCGCCCCTGGTGTGGCTGCCGGCAGCACTTTCGAACCCTTCGTCCAGCCCGCTACCGCTGCCGCCTCGGATTATTTTGAGCAGGTGCTGGGCGCGAATCTGCGGGATGTGCCGTCTGTTGGCTGGTCGCCGGAGGCTCCGGCGCGCATCGAACCCGGTACCGGAAAACATACCTGGCCGCTCAGCGGCGCATCAGACGGTATCCCCTACGCCCGTCACACCTCGCTCGAAGATGACTCTTCGGGACCCGCGAGTCTCTCTACATTGGCTTCGCGCGCTGGGGGCAGCCCCATTTGGGGTGTTCTCCGTGGCGATGTGGATAATATTGGCATCCGCCTGCGCCGGGCTCAAAGTATCGAAGAGCACATCCAGTTGTCTGTCATGTACAAGCAGTTCTTCGCAGGTGAGCTGGAAGTGCTTTGCTCGCTTCCGGACTTTTGGCAAAAGGTCAGTCTCATCTATACCGGTGGCGATGATTTTGCGGTGTATGGAGCCTGGGACGCGCTGATTGCGCTGGCTCGCGAGGTACAGCGAGTCTTCCACCGCTTTGCGGAGGAGAATTTAAAAGAGTTCCCCGGGCCGGAGGGCAAGACCGTCACAATGGCGATCGCACTGGCGCGCGAATCCGGCGCAGGTCTGCCGACCATTTTCGAGGAGGCTGGTCAGAATCTTGCCGCTGCCAAAGCCGCCGGCAAAGATTGCCTTCACCTGTTTGGGCGAACGCTCGAATGGAAGCACGTCCCGGATGCGGCCGAGACGAAAACCACCATGGCGAGAATGATCAATGAGTTCGGCTGTTCTCCGCAATTTTTATTTGAGCTCGCCGGGTTTTATCGGGAGCGGCAAGGGAGGCGCGGCCGCAATGACCGCGTGGAGCGTCCCTGGCGGTTTCATCGTCGCTTGAATTCGGTAATCGTCACGCCGCACCTGGGACGCGCGCGAAGTAAGGAGTTTCAGCGCCTTCGGGCTGACCTGGTTTCCGATTTTACCGGGAAGAATGCCGCTCAAATCCGGCTGCGGCCGGCAGGGCGGGTTGCGCTGGAATGGGCGCGATTGGAAGCCGGACAGGCATTTCCGGAGAGAAGTTAAGGGCGAAACAGCAAGATGCAGCGTAAAAGGTTCAGCTAAATGGAAGATACAGAGCAGCAAAACAAAGTAGAGGCGACCCCGCAGGAGACGGCAACGGCTCCGCAAACCGAAACCAGGCCGGCGGCAGCGCCCCCAGCCGAAAAGCGGGAAGGGCCACGGCCGGGCGGCGGCCGCGACCGGGCTCCCGGTGGTGGAGGAGGCAGGGGGGATCGCCCGGCCGGCGAGCGTGGTCCCAATGCGGGGGGCTCCGGACGCCGGGAAGCCGGTGCGCGGGGAGACCGGCCCGGCGCCGAACGGCCCAGCGGCGAGCGGGGACGTCCCGAGGGGCGCGGCGACCGCGGCGGGCGCTTTGACTTCGCGCCAGAAATCGACCTCGAGAAGTTGATTGCGGACAGTTTGTATCTAGATAACCAGGCGCATGGCGTGGTCAGCCGGATGCGCGACATGGATTCGGGCACGCGCAGCCAGTTGCGGCGCTTCTACAATGCGGTGCGGCGCGCCTGCCGAACGCCCGAGAATGAGCGCCAGCATGAATTCGTGATGCTTCGCGCGCGGCTGGCATACACCATCGCACGCCACTCGCTGCGCAGCCTCGACATGCTGGAAAAGCTGCTACTCCAGGTCACGCGCAAAAACGACGTGCGCGGTTACGAGCGTTTTCGCGATCTGTTTGAAGCTATCGTCGCCTACAACGAGTAAAGAGGAATCATGAGTTCGCATACGGCACAAACGGAATTGAAACTGATTGGCAAGCTCATTCTCGAAGGCGAGTTGCATTGCCAGACGGGTTTGCACATCGGAGCAGGGAAGGGTTCGCTGGAGATCGGCGGGGCTGACAACCCCGTGGTGAAAGATTCGTTCGGCCGTCCGTATGTTCCCGGGAGTTCGCTTCGGGGAAGGCTGCGGGCGCTCCTTGAGCAGGCCAGCGGCTTGACCGTTCCTTCTGAGCTGGTCTATCTTTCCAGGCGCAAAGGCCAGGAGGTCCGCATTCACCAGAGCGACCGCCCGGACGACGATATTTGCATTCTGTTTGGGCGCAATCCAGGCCGGATGGACAAAGCGGCCGGCGAAAGTCTGGAGAGCAGCGCCGCCACCCCTGCCCGGCTGACCGTCTACGATGCGCCTCTCGATGCCGAAAGCATCACCCCGCAGATGCGGGAAAATCTGGATGACGAGATCACCGAAGTGAAGAGCGAGAATGCCGTCGATCGCATCACATCACAGGCTAACCCCCGTACGCTCGAGCGCGTTCCGGCGGGAGCCCGCTTCCATGTGCGTATGATTTTTGACGTCTTGTGCGAAGAGGACAAAGCCCTGTTCGGCCGCGTGATTGAGGGCCTGCGACTCATGGAGGACGATACCCTGGGCGGGGGCGGTTCGCGCGGCAGCGGGCGCGTTCGATTTTCCGGCCTGCGTCTCAACTGGCGCAACAAAGATTTCTACGCGCGTGGCGGCGAACAGGCTGAGCTGGTCGCCGGAGTGGATCTTGCCGGCCTGCAGGCATTCGCATCCGGCGAGGATTTTGCCCGCCGGTTAGCCTCCTGAAGTCATGGCATCCGGTTTCTTAGTGCGCCTCCGCCCCACTGGGCCGTGGCGTTTTGGACCCGAATCGGGCGCACGCGATCGCGTGGAGCGCATGTGCCACAGCGATTCGGTGTACTCTGCCATCACCCTGGCCATGCAGCAGCTAGGGACTCTTGAGGAGTGGCTGGACGCCACTGCCCGAAGCCAGGCATCCACCGTCTGCTTTAGCTCCTGTTATCCCTGGCAGGGAAAAACTCTCTATATCACTCCGCCGCGCACTGTCTGGCCGCCGGCGGCCTCCAGCAAAGTTCGTTGGAAAGGAGCGCGCTTCATTCCGCTTTCCCTGGTGCAAGCGCTGTTCAAAGACGAGCCTTTGGAGGAAGAGAAATGGGCCGTCGATCCTGCTAGCCACTGTCTGGTACCGATCGAGCGCAATCAACCGGCAACCCCGCCATTCAGAATCGGCGTGCGCGTCAGCGCGGCCGTCGATCGGCTGGTGAATGGCAATGTCGATCTGCATTCCACGGCCTGCCTGGAATTCGCCCGCAGCGCGGGTCTTTGGTGTGCTGTCGCATTCGCGGGCGAAGAGTCGCGGGCCCGTTGGTCGGATCCTGTGAAGGCCGCATTTCGATTGCTGGCCGATAGCGGGCTGGGAGGCGAGCGCTCTCGCGGCTGGGGCCATTTTGAGGATCCGCGGTTTGAGGGCGAATTGCCTGGAGATCTCGTCTTTTCGCGGCCCAATACGGAAAATCCACCGCATACTGCATGGTGGCTGCTTTCTCTTTTCAGCCCCGGCGCGGCGGATACGGTGGACTGGAGCCGCGGGAACTACTCCCTGCTAACGCGAGGCGGCCGGGTCGGCACGATGGATTCCCACGGACAGCGAAAGCAGTTGCTGCAACTGGTGGAGGAGGGGAGCGTTGTCTTCGCCTCCGGCCCACCCCAGGGTTGCGCCAGGAATGTGGCGCCCGAAGGTTTTCCCCACCCGGTTTACCGGTCAGGCTTCGCCTTCTCCGTGGAAATTCCCACAGGGGTGCAAGCGTGAACTATCGATTGACCGCGCTCACACCACTGCTGGTCGGCGACGGCCAGAAATTGTCGCCCATCGACTATATGGTCTGGAAGGACCAGGTGAACGTGCTGGATCAGCCGCGCATCTTTCGGCTGCTGTCGAAAGGACCGCGGCTGGAAAGTTATCTGACGCAAATCCGAAAGGCGGAGAAGCTCGATTTTGCCTCCTGGGGAGGCTTTGCGCAGAATTTTGCCGACCGCCGGATTCCCTTCGAGGATTCCACCTCTACCGCCTACTGCGATCAGGCGCGGGCCGACCAGTTGCACATTCCAACGTTCAGCGCGGGACCGAATGGACCCTATTTACCGGCTTCGGCTCTCAAAGGCGCCCTGCGGACCGCGCTCACGTTTACCCGCGGCAATCCCGGAGTTCTGAAAAATGTCATCGAACGCATGGAGGGCGATCGCCCGCCGCGCAGGTTAGGGGAGACCGCGGAGGCGCTGTCGTTCGGCTCCGCCCATGCCGATCCGACCAAGGGTCTTTCGCTGGCTGATTCGGGAGCGGTGCCGGTCTCCTCTTTCAAAGTCTATTTGGTGAAAGTTTCGAGCCTCGTCCCCAAGGGGCCGGAAACCTTCGAGGTGGCGTGGAAGCCGGCCTCTACGCTGCTGGCGGAAATGGCCGTCCCAGGTACTGTGTTCGAAGGCCCCGCTGGGCCGGGACGCGGCCTCGGCAATATTATCGCCGCCGCCCGGCAGCACTCCACGCGCATGCTGGAACTGCACCGGCAATATGCGGAACGGGCCGGCTTGGCCGAGTTGGGCACCGGCCTCGGCGCGCTTCAGGGCCGTGGGAATGACGGAAAATCCTGTCTGGTAAACATCGGGTGGGGCGGAGGATTTCTGGGGAAAACGGGCTTTCTCGACACCGAAGACCAGGATTTCCGGCGCATTCTGAAGCAATTACCTTATTATGAGAGGGCGATCCGATCCGGCCTGCCGTTCCCGAAAACGCGGCGTATTGTCTTCTCCGGCAATAGGCCGGCGGCGCTGCCTGGCTGGGCTTTACTCGAGTTTTCGTAGCCTCCCATATCGCCCTGAGCCAGGTTGAATGCGGGCTCGCGTGGTAAAATCCGTTAGTGAACCAAGCCACCAGTGTCTATAAAGCCTTCTTCGGGTTCAAGGAGGATCCATTCAGTCTTAGTCCCGATCCTGCCTTTCTTTACCGCAGTGAACAGCACGAAGAAGCGCTTTCCAACCTGATTTATGGTGTGCAGGCTCGTAAAGGTTTTATTGTTCTGACAGGCGAGGTGGGTACCGGGAAGACCACAATGCTCGAGTGCCTGCGGGACTACCTATTCCAGCAGTCGATAGAGTTCGCATTCCTCTTCAATTCACGCATTACCTCCGATCAGTTTCTGGAGATGCTGGCTTACGATTTCGACCTTCGCTGTAATCGCAATTCGAAGGCCGAAGTGTTGATTGAACTCAACAATATGCTGGTGCGCCAGGCCGAGAAGGGCAGCACTGGAGTCCTGATCGTGGATGAAGCGCACAATCTGGAATGGGAAGTCCTCGAAGAGATCCGGCTGCTTGGGAATCTCGAAAATCGGCGGGGTAAACTTCTCCAGATCATCCTGGCGGGCCAGCCCGAATTCGACCGCAAGCTGGATGCGCCGAATCTGCGCAATTTGAAACAGCGAATCGTCCTTCGCTACAACCTTGCTGCGTTCGACGAGGTGGAAACTGCCAAGTACATCAATAGCCGCTTGGAGAAGGCCGGTATGCCGAATCAGCAGGTCTTCTCTGAAGCCCTCCTGTCCGAGATCCAGCGCCGCTCCCAAGGCATACCCCGCGTCATCAACGCGATTTGCGACAACCTCCTACTGACGGCTTTTGCCGACGCCGCCAAAGTCGCCACCATGGACATGCTCGATGACGTAACCACGGACATGCGCCTGGAGTGGCCAGGGCGGCACGTTCGAGGCCAACGGTCGCGTTACGCGGACGCCACCGTCGAACAATCCCCCTTTTTTAACCCCCGAGACTAGCTACGCCACCTCCCACCCCGTAACCGTACGGGATTCTTACAATCGTATAAGTACCCCAACTCTTAGTACTTTTCTAAGCTGTTTTACCTATAGGACTCTGGAAAGATCCGCAGTACACTAGATCAAACCTCTTACTTGAATTGGCTGGGCGTTTACCTTAGCCGGAGTCTAGTAAGTTGCATCCCACTTTGAATTGGAGATATAAGATCAGTGTTTAGAACATTTTCCAACCCTAGATTCTTTGCCGCCGCCGCCCTTCTTTTTGCGGTCGCTTCCTTCGCTAACACTTCCGGACCGGCCGCTCCAAACTCGCTGGGCCTTAGCCAGGATACGATTGCCCCAGTTGAGATGAGAAGCGGTTCCACGCTGCCGCCCGACCCGTGGGAACCGAACGTAGCAATCGCTAAGAATTAGAAAACAAATAACAATCTGGCGATCAGACAATGTCTAAAACCTTTTCAAATCCAGTATTTTTCGCGACTGCTGCCTTGCTGTTTACTGTCGCCTCCTTTACGAGCACTTCCGGCGCCGGAGCTCGAATTCCTCAAGGTGTCAACTCCAATACCATCGCCCCTGTAGAGATGAGAAGCGGTTCCACGCTGCCGCCTGACCCGTGGGAACCGAACGTAGCCGTAGCCAAGAAGTAGAAAAACAAGGAGATCAGAGAATGTCCAAGACTTTCGCTAACCCGGTATTCTTCGCGGCTACCGCCATCCTGTTCACAGTGGCCTCATTTACCAATGCTTCAGGAGCCGCAGCTTCGTCGAGTCTGCTGATCAACTCTGACAGAGTCGCTCCGGTCGAGATGAGAAGCGGTTCCACACTGCCGCCCGACCCTTGGGAACCGAACGTCGCAGTCGCAGGAAAATAAACCTAAAGGTTACAAGTAAACTGGCCGAATGACTAGTGGGACGGTTTAAGATAGAATTGTAGTCCTTCCCACTGGGATCGTCACGGCAGATGAAATACCCATACCTACAGTACTCGCTTTGGATAATCGGCCTGGTGCTCCAGTATCTGGTTATCTCAGCGCTGCTGGGCGGAGCCTATAAACGCTTTATCGCGGTATCTCTCTACGCTGTCGCGATAGCGGTCACTGGCCTGCTTGAAATTTTCATTGTGCTGGACGGTTCGGTGGTAAGCCGGGAGTGGCGGCGCTACTTCTGGATAAACGAGATGATCCGTCAGACCGGCCTATACTGCGTGGTGGTCTCGCTTGTGCTGCATGCCATGCCAAAAAGCCAGACCAGGGCGATGCTGATACGCCTGTTTGTGGGAATCGCGTTTCTGTTCTGGGCCGGCTGCATCCTCGCCTACTTCGATGCCAATAAAGTAAATTATTCGATGACGTTGGTCATTCGAAATATCAGCTTCTGTAGCGCGATCATTACTTTGATCCTATGGTTTGTCCTGATCGCGTCGGAGAAAAAAGATTTGCGCCTTTTGTTGATCACGGGCGGAATTGGCATTCAAGTGACCGGCGAAGCCATCGGGCAATCCCTTCGTCAACTCTCCTCCAGCACCGTGCTTGCTGGAAACCTACTCACGGTTTTCTCGGGTTTCGCTTGCCTTTATATTTGGTGGCAGACCTTCCATAAGCTGGAATCTCCGCCGGCGCGTCTCCCCTCGCCTTTTGACGCACGGCCCGTGGAAGAGTAAACTGATTCTGAACGTGTAGGACTCGCGCCCTGCCTTTCCCGACGGGTCCACACAAGGATTTAACGCATGTCAGCCAACAATAACGCAGTAAACCGCAGAGATTTTCTTAAAACGGCCACCTCCGTAGGAGCAGGTATGGGCATAACGGGCACCGCCTTTGCGGCCAGGCCCACCCCGGCCAGCGCGCGCGTGATCGGAGCTAACGACAAGATCAACATCGGCGTCATCGGCACCGGCGGGCGCGGCACGTACGTCGCCAGTGAGTTCGCCAAACTCGGCGCCAAGGACGGATCCTGCCAAATTGTGGCGGTCTGCGATGTGTACGAGAAGCGTAAGCGCGCCAATGCCGAAAAATACAATGTAAAGGGCTATCTCGACTACCGCGAGGTAATTAATCGCGACGATGTGGACGCCGTGATCATCGCCACGCCCGATCACTGGCATGCCCCGATAGCTATCGCCGCCATGGATAAGGGCAAGGATGTCTACCTGGAAAAGCCCATGTGTCACACCATTGAGCAGGCGCATCAGCTGGTGAACACGGTTCGCGAAACCAAGCGCGTGCTGCAGGTGGGATCTCAAACCACGTCGGGCGATCAGTGGGCGCAGGCAAAGAAGGCCATCGCCGACGGCATGGTAGGCAAGATGATCATGAGCCAGGGCTCGTATCATCGCAATTCCGTTGAAGGGGAATGGAACTGGCCCATTGACGCCGAGGCCGGCCCGGATGGCAAGGGCGATAACTACATCGATTGGAAGCAGTGGATCGGTGCGGCTCCCAAACGGGCCTTCAACGCCGACCGCTTCTTCCGGTTTCGCAAGTACTGGGATTATTCAGGCGGTATCGCTACCGACCTTTTCTACCACGTTGTGGCGCCCATGAACATCTGCTGGGGCGAGCCGCAGTTCCCCCACAAGGTGATGGCCGGCGGCGGCATCTATGTGTTTAAAGACGAGCGCGAAGTGCCGGACACCTTCCATCTGATCGGCGAATACGCCAAGGGTCACTCGATTGTGCTTAGCTCCTCAATGGCCAACTCGCAACATATTCCCGGCCTGATTCGCGGCCACGATGCCTCGCTGATCATGGTGGAGCATGGACGTTTCGAGGGGGAGACGGACCATATCACCGTCCGGCCTGAAAAGAAGGTTGTCTCCGCCGAGTACAAGGCGAAATGGGGCACCGACGACATTACATTGCCAGTCGAAAAAACGAACGCGATGCACGTCCATATCAACAATTTTCTGAGCTGCATCCGCTCGCGCCAGAAGCCGACTCTCGATGTAGAGACAGGCGCGCGCGCACAGGTTCTCATTACCATGGCCGTGCACAGCTATCGCGAAGGGAAGGTGCTCTACTTCGACGAAAAGAACTGGAAAGTGGTAGACAAGCCCACGAAGGCGTAAACCGCGAAAGCAAACGTGCCGCCCAGTATCCAAAACCCTCCAGGACGTCGGTCCGGGAGGGTTTTTACTTTACTGGGGTTTCCTGAGCGACAGTCCGAGCTCTTTCAGTTGGCGTTCTGGGACGGTCGAGGGAGCCTCACACATCAGGTCGGTTCCTTTCGCCGTTTTGGGGAATGGAATGACGTCGCGTATGGACGTCTCGCCGGCCAGAATCATCACCAGTCGATCCAGCCCAAGCGCTGCTCCACCGTGGGGCGGAGCGCCATATTCCAGCGCATCCAGCAGGAAGCCGAAGCGCCGCCGTGCCTCCTCATCACTGAATCCGAGAGCATTGAACACTTTGGCCTGGATATCGCGACGGTGAATTCGGATGGAACCGGAGCCGAGCTCAATTCCATTCAACACCAGGTCATAGGATTTCGCGCGGCAGCGGGCGGGATCGCTGACCAGCTTATCCAGATCCTCGTCATGCACAGAGGTGAACGGGTGGTGCGCCGCATTCCAGCGGCTGTCGGCGTCGTCCCATTCGAACATTGGGAAATCCAGGACCCAGAGGAACTGCAGGTTTTTCGGATCGAGCAGCCGGTGGCGGTCGTTATACCTTTGTGCCGCGAAAAGACGGAGCTGCCCGCAGGCCTGATACACGCTCTCCTCGGGCTTGTGGCCTTTAGGTTCGCCCGCCCAGCCGGCCAGCAGGAGCAGATCCTCTTCGCCGGCGCCCGTTCGTTTCCTGACCTCGGCCATTTGCGCCGGAAAATCACGGTCCAGGCGTTTCGTATCGTCGTAGACCCGCAGGCCTCGCTCGGAGCCGTAGGCTTTCAGTTCATCGCGCTCCTTGCGGCTGAGCGATCCCGTCTTCGGGATGAGAATGGCAACCAGCGGCAGGCCCGCGGGCGTCAAACCAGCGTCCAAAAAGAGATCCCCGACCGCGAAGAACGGCGGCAGACGGAGGTCCGGCTTGTCGCTACCATACGACTGCATCGCCTGGGCGTAGGTCAGGCGCACAAAACTCGGCGGGGCCGGAAAACCGGCGACTTCACAGATCCGCCTCACCAGCGGCTCGATCACTTCGAGCACCTGCTCCTGCTGGGGAAACGACATTTCCAGATCGATCTGCGTAAACTCCGGCTGCCGGTCGGCGCGAAGGTCTTCGTCGCGAAAGCAGCGGACGATCTGAAAGTATTTATCGAATCCGCTGACCATCAGAAGCTGTTTGAAAATCTGCGGGGATTGCGGCAGCGCGTAGAACGTGCCGGGTTGCACGCGGCTGGGCACCAGGTAATCGCGCGCACCCTCGGGCGTCGAGCGAGTCATAAAAGGCGTCTCAATTTCGAGAAAGCCCAACGTGTCGAGAAACTGCCGCGCCGCGAACGCGATCTTTGACCGCAGAATGATGTTCCGTTGCATGTGCGGACGCCGGAGATCCACGTAGCGGTATTTCAGACGCGCGTCCTCGCTGACATCAACATGCTCCTCCATGGGAAATGGCGGAGTGCGCGATTCATTCAGAATCCAGACCCGTTCGGCAGTCACTTCCATTTCGCCGGTTGGAATGGACGGGTTGATCGTATCCGGAGTGCGCAGTGCGACGGTGCCTTCGATGGCGACCACATACTCGGATCGCAGCATCTCCGCCCGTTCATGCACGGCCGGTTCCACGCCGGCATTAAACACGATTTGCGTCACGCCCTCACGGTCCCTCAGATGGATGAAGATCACTTTTCCGAGGTCGCGGCGTCGGTGTACCCAGCCCATCAGAATGACGCGCGAGTCCGCGTCGGAAGCGCGTAACTGGCCGCACGTGTGAGTGCGGCGAAGATCGCCGAGGAAATCGAGTGTTACAGCATTATCTTGCATAGTTTGTATGATTCCGGCCGCCAGCGGCAGGCCGTTTTTAAGAGGACTCCTGGTCCTGCTTGTACAATTCGCGGGAACGAACATAGTTCTGCGTGTTGCGGCGGAACCGCTCGCTCTCCTGCTCAGTCACTTCGCGTTTTATTTTCGCCGGCATGCCCATCACCATGCTCCTGGGGGGTATCTCCATGCGTTCCGGCACCAGGGCTCCAGCTGCGATCACCGAGCCAGCTCCGACCCGCGCACCATTCAAAACGATGGCCCCGATCCCGATGAGGCAGTCGTCCTCAATCACACAGCCATGCAGCACCACGGAATGGCCGACCGTCACCCGGTCGCCGATCAGCAGTGGGTATAATTCATGCTCCACGTGCAGAACCGAGTTGTCTTGCACATTGCTTTCGCTTCCGATACGGATGTAGTTGACGTCTCCGCGTGCAACGGCGTTTGGCCAGATGCTGGATCGTTCTCCGACCTCGACATCGCCAATTATTTGTGCACTTGGGTCAACGTAAGCAGAAGCGGCGACTCTTGGCAGGACGCCGCGATAGGCGCGAATCATGAATACAGAACGACTCCTCATGCTATCACACGGCGTTTGGCGCATCGCCTACAATCGGAGCATGCGACGTCTGTTCGGACTGCTTGCTCTTGCTGTGTCCTGCGCGTGGGCGCAGAAGGAGCCCTTCTCGGCGCAGGCCCTCATGCAGCTGGCCCGTATCAGTGAGCCGCGGATGTCCCCCGACGGGAAATCGGTTGCCTTCACGGTGGAGACTCCGGACGTCGAAAACAATACCAAGTCCAAGCAGATCTATACAGTCCCGGTTGCCGGGGGGGATCCCCTGCTAATCACACGCGACGGGAGCCAGAATCTGCGGCCGCGCTGGATGCCCGATTCTAAAAATATCGTATTTATCTCGAACCGTAGTGGGTCGATGCAAATTTGGATGATGGCCCTGGACGGATCGAATCCGCGTCAAGTGATCAATATTTCTACCGAGGCCGCGGGCGTGTCCGTCGCCCCGGACGGCAAACACCTGGTTTTTCTGAGTGATGTCTATCCGGAATGTAAAGACGACCCATGCAACAAAAACAAACTGGAGGCAGAAGCCGCCTCGCCGGTGAAAGCACGCGTGTACAGTGCACTTCCAGTCCGGCAGTGGAACGTCTACCGCGGTGCACGGCGGACTCACATCCTGAGCGTGCCTGTTTCCGGAGGACCAGCCAAGGACCTGACACCGGGGCCGCTGGATGCCCCCACCGCATTTCTCGAAGGCCAGGACGACTATTCCATATCTCCGGACGGCGGGGAGGTGGCCTACGTCGCGAAATTGGAGGAACAGCAGTCTCTCAGTACGAACACGGATATCCTGACGGTGCCGATCGAGGGCGGAGAAACTAAAAAACTGGCTGCTGGGCCGGGTAGCGAGCGCTCGCCCCTGTACTCCCCCGACGGCAAGTCAGTGGCATTCCGGTCGCAGGCTCGCGCCGGATATGAGTCAGACCGCTGGCGTCTTTCCGTAGTGGATCGCGCTTCCGGCCAAATTTCTATTCTGACGGAGGCGCAGGATCGTCCCGTGGACAGCATTGCCTGGTCTCCGGATTCCAGCCGGCTGTTTTACACGTCGCAGGATCGCGGCCGGGCCGCTGTCCAGGTGATTGCCGCAACCGGTGGTTCGGCCCGCGCGGTGATTACCGGGGCCAGTCACATCGATGATGTGCAGCTCTCAACAGACAGCAAAACCATGGTTTACACGGAACAGAGTGGCTCGAAGCCGGTGGAGATTTATCGTGCTTCCTCAGGCGGGGGGGCGGCGGTCCCGCTGACAAAGCTGAATGATACGATTCTGGCCCGGTATGCTCTGTCGCCGTTGGAAGAGTTCTTCGTGGAGGGTGCGGACAAGGCCAAAGTGCACGCCTTTTTGGTGAAGCCGGCCGGGTTCGTCCCGGGTAGAAAGTATCCCCTGCTGTTGCTGATTCATGGCGGTCCGCAAGGCGCATGGGGGGAAAGCTGGAGCTATCGCTGGAATGCTCAGGTGTTTGCCGCCGCCGGATATGCCGTGGTGATGCCGAACCCCCGGGGCTCGGTGGGATACGGCCAGAAATTCACTGATGAAATTAACGGCGATTGGGGGGGCAAGCCCTATGAGGATCTGATGGCGGTGACGGATCACGCGGCGGCTCTCCCGTATGTGGATAGTGAACGGATGGCGGCTGCCGGCGCCTCTTACGGCGGCTACATGGTGAACTGGCTGATGGGCCACACGCAGCGCTTCAAGGCTCTGGTTTCGCATGCGGGCACGTTCGACTTAGCCGGTTCGAATGTCGAAACCGAGGAGCTCTGGTTCCCCGTTTGGGAATTTAAGGGCATGCCGTGGGAGAACCCCGATCTGTATGTAAATCTATCGCCCTCGACCTACGTGAAGAGCTTTAGGACACCAACGCTGGTGACGCACGGAGAACTGGACTATCGCGTGCCCGTCGGGCAGGCTCTCGGTCTTTTCACGGCCTTACAAGTGCAAAAAGTGCCCTCGAAACTCGTGCTGTTTCCGGATGAGGGCCATTGGATTCTCAAGCCACAGAATTCGGTCCTCTGGTACACGAACGTGCTCGGCTGGCTGGCGGAATGGACAAAAAAGCCCGAGCCGCCGAAATAAAACCTGAGTTTGAATGGCTACAGCTTGCCTATGAGTTTGCGGCGCAACACATCGAGGGCAAACTGGGCCGCCAGGGTTCGGATGCGGTCGCGGTCACCCGAGAAAACGAAGCGCTTTGCGATACAGCCATTCTCCGAGGCCAGGCCGACATATACCGTGCCCACTGGATTAGCTTCGGTCCCGCCGTCGGGTCCGGCGAAGCCGGTGATGGAGAGTGCGTGGGTAGTATCCATTCGACTTCGCGCCCCTGTCGCCATCGCCTTTGCAACAGGTTCGCTGACGGCGCCTTCGATGCGAAGCAGGTTTGGATCCACGCCGAGTAGTTTCATCTTCACATCATCGGTATAGGTGACAAATCCGCCGTAGAAATTGTTCGAACTGCCGGGAGTGGCAGTCATTCTTTGGGCCAGCAGCCCGCCCGTGCAGCTTTCCGCAACGCACACGGTTTGCTTCTTTTCCTGGAGCAGGCAGCCTACAGATTCCTCCAGCAGCTGGCCGGTGCGCGTGTATAGCCGGTCTCCCAAAATCGGCTCAATCTGACTCGTCACTTCATCCAGCAGCCGGTCGGCCTCCTCGCATGTGCTGCAGCGTGCGCGCAGGTGAAGTTGAATATCTCCCGCGCCCGCGAGAATCGTCGTCACCGGATTCGTATAGCGCGTGTAGATGGGGGCGATCAACTGGTCCACTTCCGACTCGCCCATCCCGGAAATGCGCAAGTGCCGCGAACGTATATATTGCGCCGGCAGCAGTGCCTGGAAACGCGGCAGACATTGCTGCTCGAACACCGCCATCAGCTCTTTGGGAGGGCCCGGCAGGAGAATAATAGTGCTGCCATCCCGCTGTATCCACTGTCCCGGTGCGGTGCCCCGGTCGTTCGGCAGCACATCAGCCCCTTCAATTACTTGAGCCTGCCGTTTGTTGATGTCGGCCATGGGCCGCTTCAGGCGCTGGAACCGTGCTTCAATCTGCGCCATCACTTCGGCGCTATGTCTCTGCCGTACACCCAGGGCGCTCGCGACCGCGTCACGGGTGACGTCATCCTCGGTAGGACCTAGTCCCCCCGACAGGATAATGATCCGGGACCTGGAAATGGCGGCGCTGATTTCTTTTGTGAGGCGTATCCGGTCATCGCCCACAATGCTTTTCTGTACCACCTCGACGCCAAGGGCATTCAGTTGGCCGGTGAGATAGAGGGAGTTGGTATCAATTCGCTGCGGAGTCAGCATCTCCGAGCCGACTGCTATGATCTCGGCGTCCATTTAAACGAGCGGACGTCCGGGAATGTTCACATCCACTCGATATAAAGCATTGGAAGTGGATACCACCATGGATTTCGCAGGTGTGAATGCCAGGCCCACAATGTTTGGGCCGGACAGGAAAAGTTCCGCCTTACGGTCCTGGGTGATGCGCACGACGCCGCGCTGGCCGCCAAGAGACGAGGCGACGTACAGTCTGTCCTGGGCGTCGAAGGCCAGACCCTGGGGACGTCCCAGTCCGCGATAGAAGACTTCCACTTCTCCGTGATCGGAAACGCGATAGACGGAATCGAAACTTGAGGTCGTAGGACCCGTTACGTACAAGTAGCCGTCGGGGCCAAACGCCAGGTGATAGGCCGCAATGGATGGCTCGACCGTTGCGAACACGTAAATCTGGCGGCTGCGGCTGATTTTGAAGATGGTGCCGCTTCGGTCGCCCACGTAGAGGTTCTCTTCGTTGTCGAAGGCCAAGCCGGTGGCAACTCCCATTCCCTCCACGTAAACCGACATGGCGCCGCTGGGCGTCACCTGGTACACGATGCCTTCATGACGGCTGGAGACGTACAACATGCCCTCACGATCGAAGGCGAGTCCTGTGGCATTCATCAGATCCGTCACAAAAGGCTTCACCGAGTAATTCAGATCCACTTTGAAGACGGCAACGGGCGTCTTCTGCCCGCGCGATCCGCTGAAGGTACAGTAGATACTTCCGAAGGAATCCACCGCGGGATTCGCTACCGGGTGCATGCCTTCAGCGATCTGAATCCCGATGTCACAGATCCAGGAGCTGCTCGCCCGCTCGCCGTCACCCACGACGAGTTCGCCCACAGCGGCTCCCTCGGGCACGCGGGCGATCACGAAAGAGTCGGACCCGATCACGATGGGCGCCTTTACGTCGCCAATCTTGACGTGCGGCTGGTGTTCGGCTGCCAGACCGCTGCCGCGGATTTGAAACTCGCCGCCGGGAATCGCCGCGGTGGGCGTAACCTGCGAGATTTGGGGTTGAGGACCGTTCTCTTTCCGTTTCGCCATTGAGGGTAATTTCAATAAAGATTTAAACATCCCGCTGCATATAACACAAGGGCGCCATAAATGCCCGCCATCACATCGTCGGCGACGATGCCCGTTCCTCCGGGCAGCGCTTCCAGTTGCCGTGCCGGCCACGGCTTCCAGATATCCAGCGCGCGGAACAGGAGGAAGGCTGCCAGCCAGCTCTTCCAATTCAGAACCGTTGCGCCCGCCAGGGTGATCCACTGCCCAATGATTTCGTCTACTACAACAAGGCTGGGATCTTTCCGGCCACTCACCGCGGCCGTTACGCCTGAGGCCCAGATGCCTGGGATAATCGCCCCCAGAGCCAGCAGGCCGAAGCAAAGCGGCGCCCATGCTGCCCAGTGGACCAGGCCAGCCGCAATCAGAAGACCGACAATCGAGCCAGCAGTCCCAGGCCCCACCGGAACATAGCCGGAACCGAGGCCCGTCGCGATTGCCAGCGCTATTTTACTCTTCATCGGGCGGGAACTCGTCCGGCTCTTCGCCCGGCCTGACCGGCGCCGATATTACGTACTTTTCCGTGGCCCAGTTCCCAAGGTCAACAAGCCGGCAGCGATCGCTGCAGAAGGGGTAGAATTCGTCTCCCGCTTTCACTTCTCTCCGGCAAATCGGACACCTCATACATGTTGCAGAACCATGCGGGCTGCTGACTCCGGACGCTTTCCGGTAAGAATCGGAAACGGATTCGCCGGACTGGGAGCTGAATTGTCCAAGAGAACGTCCACCAGCGAACCGACCAGGTCATAATCGTGAGATTCGGTAATCAGTAGGCGGCGCATTTGGCCCGGTACGGGGGCCGACTCGCCAAAATCGTTGATATAGCAGACGCCATCGATTTCGGGCGCTTGGGACGGCAAACGGCATTCCCAAAGCAGATCGGTCTCTTGTGATGGACCTTCCACCAGCACGGGAAACTCCTGGCCGATCAATTGGTGGTTCCGCGCCCTGGAAATCCTCCGCTGCAAGGACATCAGCTTGCGCTTGCGGTTGTAGATGGTCCTGGCATCGACTTTGCCGTCCAGGTGGAAGCTTGCGCTGGTGTCCTCGTCGGAGTAAGAGAAGACGCCCAGACGATCGAACTGTGCCGCTTTCACAAACTGGCAAAGCTCGTCGAAATCGCCTTCGGTCTCACCCGGAAAGCCGACAATGAAGCTTGTTCTCAGAGAGATGCCGGGAACACTCGCTCGAATCTTCTCAATCAACTTCAGGAAAATGTCAGCGCCGGCGCCTCGCTTCATCCGCTTCAGGACCGGGGCACTGGCGTGCTGCAGCGGCATGTCCATGTACTTGACCAGCGAAGAATGCTCAGCTAAGGTATCCAGCAGCTTTTGATTCACGCGGTTTGGATATGCGTAAAGAAACCGGATCCACTTCTCCTGTGGGGTTTCAATTTGCGCCAAACGTGCCAGCAAATGCGCCAGCCCATCCTTTAGACCGAGATCTTCGCCATAGGCGGTCGTGTCCTGGCCGATCAGATTGATCTCGCGGGTACCTTGTGAAAACAGCCGCGTCGCCTCGGCAATGACGGATTCAAACCGGCGGCTCCGGTTTTTTCCCCGGTACTGCGGGATCACGCAAAACGTACAGGGATGATCGCACCCTTCCGATATTTTCAGATACGCATAGTGCCGCGGCGTTGTGAGAATTCGCGGCGTAAAATCATGATACAGATAGGGTTCAGCGGGGAGGGAAGAGGTGTCTTCCCCTTGGCAGAGGGCCACGATCCGGTCTAGTTCATTCGTGCCGACCAAGGCATCGACTTCCGGCATGTCCTTGCGGATATCGCCGCGGTACCGTTCCACTAGGCAGCCTGCCACAATTAACTTCTTCGCCCGTCCCGTCTTCTTGTGCTCCGCCATTTCGAGGATTGTGTCAATGGACTCCTGCTTGGCGGGATCGATAAAGCTGCACGTGTTGATGACAATGATGTCCGCATCGTCCGGCCGGGGAGTGAGTTCATGCCCGTTTGCA
>DATLBY010000376.1:0-4925 GCA_035526665.1 Bryobacteraceae bacterium | reverse complement strand
CGCTTGGGCGTGTAGTTCGCCAGCAATGGCTCTTCGCGAGAGTGATCCACACCATTGGGGTTGACTACCTGATTCCAGGACGGCTTGTCATCCAGACCGTCAGTGCCGATGTCCCCGGGCACGCCGTAGTGATAAATCTTGCCCGAGCGCGCGGCGAAATAGCCGTTCTTTTGAAAGAGCTGGGAAAGTGTCACTACGTCAGGCAGGGTTTCGCGGAAGTGCTTTTTCAGGTCGTAGATGCCGGTGGTGTCGGGCGCCAAACCGGTCATCAGCGAGCTGCGCGACGGGCTGCACAACGGAAACTGGCAGTAAGAGCGATCAAAATGAATGCCCCGGGCCGCGATGCGATCGATATTTGGCGTGCGTACTATCGGATGGCCGTAACAGCTTAAGCAATTGTTGAGATCGTCCGACGCGATGAAGAGGACATTTCGCCGTGGGGATGGAGCGGCAATCATGGGCGCTGCCGCCGCAGCCAGACCGGATAGCAGGAAGTGCCTGCGCGAAGGGGTGGATGGCATGGGCTTCATCTTATCTGAGTGATAGGTAATTTGTCTTCTGCCTGCAGCTGTAGCGGCTTCACAGGCGCGACAGCGTTGCCATATCCCATGCGGCTGCGGCCCGTGTCTCTATATTTAACGCCCCGGAGTATAGTTCTTTGACGATATTTAAATCCAATCTCTTCCCCTGAGCGTCAACGCTCCCCGCTAGGATGATTTTCCGCGGCGCCACGGAGGCGGCTACGACCGGCAGGTCAGTGCGTTGGAGCATGCCCGGGACCACGTTCGCCATGGAGAATTTGTACTCCTCGTTTTCCAGCAGGCTGCCATAGGAGGCCGGTCCGGCGGCTAGATACAGACTGTTGATCTTAGGTTCGACGGCCGCGGCAAATAGCGCCGGAATCGTGAGCTTTCCGTTGGCTGCGAGTACTATCCGTCTAGCGCGCGACTGCTCCATGTGTCCCAAGGCCGTGACAATTGCAAGCAAGTCCGTCACTCTTTGACCTAGCAACGGCTTGCCCAAAATTAATGACGCCCAGGCGTACTCCTCCTCGTCGGCATGCGATCGCGAGTAACCCTGCGCGCCCCGGCCAAACTCCGGGCGGAGGTCCCCAATGCCGCGCAGATCGGGCGCGCAGACCAGGCAGCCGCTTTCGGCGAGCGTTTGATAGAGCGCACCCTCCTGCCACTGCGTGTTCCGGCCCTGTTGATCCGCCAGGAGCAGCACTGGTTTGTCCGCATCCGCCGCCCGCGGAAGGAACAGCCAGGCGGGAATCGATATTCCGCCGCTGGATGGAATTTCGATAGCGGAGATATCGACGGCGCGCGAAGTAACTCGTCGCAGGGATGCCGCCGGCGCAGCGGTCGGCCGCTCAACGCCCAGCCAGCTCTCTATTGCCTGCGGCTTCAATGGAGACGGCTTGAGTGTCCGGGAGCGCTCCTGCAGCAGCGAGAATGGGGTCTTGCTTCCGAAGTCCCTCACTACGTTGCCGGTGGCTCCCACCCACAGCACTTTTTCCTCCTCGGGCGCCGTATTGGGCTCTTGATTGACAGGCCGGATGGATCCCTTTAGCCATTTTTCGAACCACTGATAAATGCGCACACGCGGGTAGTAAGAGAGGCCATGCGGGAGCGGCGTATCGGCCCACTGCAATCGTTCGCGATGTCCGAGCGTCGCGTAGGCGCGCTGGAGTTTGCCGTACTCTTCCCAGCCACTCGACAAATATTTGGGTGAATATGTTCCGAAGTAATCGCGCGCGCTGACAATGATGAGCAGCGGCTTGGGGGCCATCGGATAAAGAAGATCCCAGCGATCGAAGCCAACGGGTCCGGAAGCTACCAGGTTCTGTTCCGCATCGTCGGTCGAGCCGGGAGGATCGAAGCCGGCACAGGCGAAGTTTTCGGTGTTGCCGCTGGCAATGGCGGCTGCCGCCAGACGCTTGTCCACGGCCGCGAGCAGCATTGCTACCGTCGCGCCACCCGACTGCCCGGTGGTCGCCAGCCGGGCCGGGTCCACCAGGGGATGGGCAGCCAGATAATCCAGACTGCGCACTGCATCCCACACCTGCATACGCATAGCCGTGTCGCCCACCAGCAGCATTTGCCGCCCCGGCGTCGTGTGCTCGCTGTCCGCCGAACCCAGCCGCGTCAAATGGCCTCCGGCCGCGGGATAGTAGGTGCGCTCTCCCTGTCCCATGGGATCGAAGGCGAGCACCAGATATCCAAGCCTGGCGAGGCCCTGGCAGCAGCGCTGATATGTGTCCGCCGCTTTGCCGTTCAGACTGTGGCCCATCTGGAACAAAACCCCCGGAAAGGGAGGTTTGCCCTCCGTGGGTATATAGAGGTTTGCCGGAATGTGGAATCCGGGCCGGCTCTGATAAACGACTTTTTCGACCTTATACCCGGGCCGCTCGAATGTACCGACGGTTCTTGCCGCCAGATCCGTTCTCTCCTGCTCACCGCCAGCCAACTTCCAAAAGGTTTCGCTGACCCACGCCTGCCGTGCGTGAATCGCCCCGGGTGTGGTGAGTGCGGCCATGCTGCGCTCACGACGTTTGTAAGCGGCCTCCGCCAAGGCACGCAGATAATCCGGCCAGCAGCGTGAGTAATCCTGGTAGCGGACTCCGGGATAGCCCTCAGGGTTCGGACTCGTTTGAGCGAAGGCCGCTCCTGCCAGCAGCGGTACAAAGCTTCGGCGTGTGAGATGCGATGGATGAATTGTCACGGCGTTATCGCCCTGATGTTAGCATTGAACGCGTGACAGGCGGCACTCCAACGCAGCTCCAGCCTTCCGATATCCCGCGCGCCATGCGGCTGACGCATTCGGCGGGGTGGAACCAGACGGAACAGGATTGGGCACGCATGCTCGCGCTCGCGCCCGACGGCTGTTTCGCCATCGATGCGGCGGGAACCCTCGTTGCCACCACGACGGTGATCTGCTATGGATCGGAGCTGGCCTGGATCGGCATGGTTCTTACGCTTCCGGAGCATCGCGGGCAAGGTCTGGCGCGTACCTTGATGGAACACTCTCTCCGGTATCTGGAAACTCGCGGAATTGCTTGGGTGAAACTCGACGCGACCGACATGGGAAAGCCCTTATACGAAAAATTGGGGTTCGAGGACGAGTGCGCCATCGAGCGATGGCAGCGGCCTGCTGGTGCGGTCCCACCGGCTCCCGCTCTGGCACAAGGAATCGACTTCGAATTGGACGGGCGTGCCTTCGGGGCTGACCGGCGCGATCTGCTGCACCGGCTGGCGTCGGAAGAGGCGCCAACCAGTAGCACCAGCGGTTTTGCGCTGGCACGGCGCGGCACTCATGCTGCCTATTTTGGACCCTGTACCTGCGAGCCGGACGAGGGCGCAGTAAAGCTGGTGCACTCCGTTCTCGCCAGACATCCGGACCAACCCGTATTTTGGGACTTGCTTCCTTCGAACACGGCAGCGGTGGAGATCGCCACGTCCTGGGGATTCGCTCCGGTCCGGCGCTTGACCCGGATGGTGCGCAAAGGCAGGGAAGCAGCGCAGGCCTTCCAGCATGACGATTCCAAAATATTCGCAATCGCGGGATTCGAATACGGTTGAGACGTTACCGTTCACAGCAGCAGGCTGACAGATCATGGAGAAGATGAAAGCACTGGTCAAAAGCAGGCGAGAACCGGGACTCTGGCTGGAGGAGGTTCCCCGGCCGGACGTCGGGATCAACGACGTCCTAATCCGTGTCAAGCGGGTGGGCATCTGTGGAACCGATGTCCACATCAACAACTGGGATGAGTGGGCTCAGCGTACCATTCCCGTGCCCATGGTGATCGGCCATGAGTTTGTCGGGGAGATTGTCGAGACCGGCTCCAACGTGAATGATTTCCATCCGGGAGATATTGTCAGCGGAGAAGGACATGTGGTGTGCGGCCGCTGCCGCAACTGCCTGGCGGGACGCCGCCATCTGTGTGCGCACACGATGGGCGTAGGCGTCAACCGGCCGGGGGCATTTGCCGATTACATCGCCGTACCGATGACAAATATCTGGCGGCACAAGGAGAATGTGGACCTGGACGTGGCGGCCATTTTCGACCCCTTCGGCAATGCGGTACACACGGCACTCTCTTTTCCCGTGCTGGGGGAGGACGTGCTGGTCACCGGAGCCGGTCCCATTGGTATCATGAGCGCCGCAGTCGCCAATCATGCCGGTGCGAGGCATGTAGTAATCACCGACCCAAATCCTGTGCGGCTCGAACTTGCCCGCGGAATGGGCGTGACGCGAGCCGTGAATACTGCTGAAGTCCCTCTTTCAGCTCTTCAGAAGGAGCTGGATATGCACGAGGGCTTCGATGTCGGCCTGGAGATGTCCGGTAACGCGTCCGCGTTCCGGGAAATGCTGGCGAACATGAGCCACGGCGGAAGAATCGCGATGCTCGGGATTCCGGCCAGGGAAATGGCGATTGACTGGACGCTGGTGGTTTTCAACATGCTTACCATCAAGGGCATCTACGGCCGTGAGATGTACGAGACCTGGTACATGATGACGGTGATGCTGGAATCCGGCCTGGACATCCGTCCCGTGGTGACGCATCGCTTCGAGTGTGAGGATTTCGAGGAAGCGTTCGCAGTCATGCGGTCCGGGTCTTCAGGAAAGGTGATTCTCAATTGGAGCAGTTAGCGACAGGGAACGGCTTGAACCAATCTTGAAATTCGAATTTCCCGCTGCGGATTAGTATGGGAGCAATGCTGCGACGTTTTGCCGTGACGGTGGTTCTGCCGGGCCTCATTCTGCTCGGATTTGGATTGCGTGCGCTCGAACAGGATCGCGAAGCTACCGACCGGCAGGTTCAGGACCGCCTGCAGCGCGCCGCCGAGCTGGCAGCGCGGACCATGGATCAGCAATTGGCGAGCTGGCAACAGTTCCGGACCGACGGTGTTAGTCTGGAGACC
>DATLBY010000375.1:0-2648 GCA_035526665.1 Bryobacteraceae bacterium | reverse complement strand
CACTGTGAACTGGTCGAAAGGCATGTTTTTATCGAATGCCTGAATCACCCACTCACGCCAGCGCCACATGTCCCGCGGGCCGTCGCTCTGATATCCGTTCGTGTCCGCATAGCGCGCCGCCTCCATCCAACGGAAGGCCATTCGCTCGGCGTAGCGCGGCGACGCCAGCAGCCTGTCCACTACTTTTTCGTATGCATTTGGGGAAGCGTCGTTCACAAACGCTTTCACGTCGGCCGGCGTCGGCGGAAGTCCCGTGAGGTCGAGTGTTACTCTCCGAATCAACGTGGAGCGGGTGGCTTCGGCAGCGGGTTGCAGCCCTTCTTTCTCCAGCCGCTTCAGAATAAACAAGTCGATGGGATTGCGCGGCCAGGCAGAGTTTTGCACTTGGGGAAGAGGCCGACGGACCGGCGCTACCAGGGACCAGTGCGCCTGCCACTTTGCTCCCTCGGTGATCCACTGGCGGATCACTTCGATCTCGCTGTCTTTTAACCGCTCGTGACCGGCATAGGCCGGGGGCATCCGGAGGGACGCGTCGGCGCTGCTGATGCGGCGGTAGAGTTCGCTTTTTTCGGGATCTCCAGGAACGATTGAAGCACGCCCCCGGGAAAGGTCGATTTTTGCGTCCTTTTCGATATCGAAACGAAGCTTCGTCTTGCGGTTCGCGGGGTCGGGCCCATGACAGGTGAAGCACTTGTCTGAAAGGATCGGGCGCACATCCCGGTTGAACTCAACCGAGGGAACCTGAGCCGCCGAATCCTGGGCTAACAGGAGCAGTACAGCGGGTATCATGCTCCGGCTAAACATGCACCACCATTGTATGTAGAAGTGATCGTGGTCATCTGACCGCTAGCTCTTCAGCCAGCGGTCAAACCACGCAAATGCCTCTTTTTGCATCTCTCGATCGAATTTGTGCGGGCCGTCATAGAAGCTCGTACGATAACGCTCAGGCTTGCCGGCTTTCTTATATACGTCGGTGAGGATCTTATCAGCCCTTTCCATTTCCGGCATTGTGAACAGCGCATCCTGCCTGTTGCTTAACACCAGAATCGGATTCGGCGCCCCCAGCCCCAGGATTTCGGGGTAATCCAGGTCGCGTGGCAAGCCGGGGACGTAGCACATCCAGGTATGCGTGTAGGACTTGTTCAACAGATAGTCGCGCCAGGTGGTCATCATGCCCACGCAGCACGAACAGCGGATCCGATCGTCGGCGCCGGTCAACATTACCGTGCGCAACCCGCCGCCTGACAAGCCGGCACAGCCGATCCTGGTCGCGTCCACATCGGGCCGGGAGGCCAGATAGTCCACCGCTCTCTGATCGTCGAAAACGAAGACGCCGGGCCAGGTCATTCCGGCGGAGAAAAGGCTTTTCGCAATTATATGCTCGTGATTTCCCGCGAACTGGTTGTAGCGCTGGATTTCGTCCTCAGCTTCAGGATTGGCCTCCACCAGATTATTGCGGATGGCTCCAGGGAGATCGGCCAGGCGCATGCGACGGCTTCCAAAGGTAAATGTATCGTGCACCAGCACCACGTATCCGCGCCGGGCCAGTTCGTTCGCCCAGGCCAGGCCGCTGTAGTATTGCTGCTGATGCCGCAGCATGGCGGGATGCGGATCGTTGGACATTCGAGTGATTTTCCGCAATCCGAAATATTTGTTGGCGCCATGGTCATGAAGTCCGACGATGCCCGGCAGCTTCCCGGTAGCGCCCGCGGGTTTCAGCAGCAGCGCTTCCGTGGGAGGCCCGTAGGGCAACTGCCATTGCAAGTGCTCGATGGACAACCCGTCAAATTCTAAATGATGTTGCACGCTGGCAGCCGGAGTCGCCGCACCACCCGGCCGCAGCAAGAGCTCCCGGAAACGAGCGCGCGCGACCGCCCTCCAGGCATCTACGTTGCTAAACATCGGCTGTCTAAAAGACAGACGCGGCGTGTCGGGCAGCGCCTGCGCCGCCCATTCGCCATACGCGCCAAGCATGTTCGGTGTCATAGTTTATGTGAACTTACGCAACAATGCCGCGCACGACTTTTCCGCGCACATCGGTGAGCCGGAAATGTCTGCCCTGGAATTTGTAGGTAAGCTTGGTGTGATCGACTCCTAAGCGATCGAGAATCGTTGCATGCAGGTCATGCACGTCCACCGGGTTATCGATGACGTTGTAGCTGAATTCGTCGGTCTCGCCATACGTAAGACCGCCCTTAATGCCGCCGCCGGCCATCCACATGGAGAAACACCGGGGATGATGATCCCGGCCATAATTATCCTCGGTTAACGTTCCCTGCGAGTACACCGTGCGGCCGAATTCCCCGCCCCAGACCACCAGCGTCTCATCCAGCATGCCCCGCTGCTCCAGATCCTGAAGCAGGGCCGCGGAAGGCTGGTCCGTCTCGAGACACTGCTTTCGAATTTCGCGTGGCAGATTATTGTGCTGGTCCCATCCGCGGTGGAACAACTGGATAAAGCGTACACCGCGCTCCGCCAGCCGGCGAGCCAAAATACAGTTCGCCGCATAGGACCCAGGCTTACGGGAATCCGGCCCATACATCTCAAACGTCGAATCCGGCTCTTTGGAAAGATCGGCCAAGTCAGGCACGGAGCTTTGCATCCGGAACGCCATCTCGTACTGGGCAATCCGGGTGGCGATCTCGGGG